>NZ_JAFFJA010000147.1 GCF_021991635.1 Tepidanaerobacter sp. GT38 | reverse complement strand
TCTTGCTGCATCCTGAGATAGAATGCCCGGTACATCACTCCGGTTATAAGAAACGAGGTAAGTAAAATAGTTGTAAGGGCCAATACAATTAACCAAAATATTCTCTGATTGCAAGGACTATTGCCTTTGCTATTCGGGTTTGAAAGTTTTGTGTTGTCAACAATTGCCGGTCTCTAGAATTTGTAATGAACCCCAGCTCTACAATCACACCAGGTGGCTTTGTGTTCTTTAAAATAAAAAGTGATGTATTGCCATAAGGTTTTCGCTTTGGTGTTGTGTGTCCTACTTCAGCATAAGCCTCTTCTAATTTTTTTTGAAGGTATTGAGCCAATCGTCTGCTATTTACACTGTCAAAATGGTAAAACACCATGGGCCCTGCAGTTTTAGGTGAGCTCTTCTCAGCATTTACGTGAATACTCAAGAATATATCGGGCATAGTGTTGTTTATAATATCAACTCTTGAAATCAGATCTCTTTTGTGGCGATACTCACTTTTTTTGTTTAAATGATCTAAAGATATATCTTTTGATCTTGTCAGTATTACATTAGCACCTTCTTTTTCCAACATTTTTTTTAGCTTCAGTGAAACATCAAGATTTATATCTTTCTCTAAAATGCGATTATAAGTTGCACCTCCATCAATCCCCCCATGACCTGGGTCTATAATTATTACCTTCCCGGATAAGGGCAACCACGTACTTAAAACACTTACAGCAAAGTTATGACCATATAAATAATGGATCGCAATTACTGATATAAGTAAAGCTAGTGATATAATCGTATTGGAGTAGCGAACTTTCCATTTGGTATTTTGCACACTAAAGCCCCCTTTTAAGCAGAAACCCATTCTTATAAAGCATATCGTTTAAAATAAAGAAATATGACAGCACAGGATAATATCTTTAAGTAGCAGTAGAATATTGACAATAATAAGGAAAATTATGGAACGCGGACTGGACAAAAAACAGCATTAAATTTAGAATATGAGTATCGGAGAAAAATAGCCGAAAAAAATGGTTTTTCGACTTATTCTGACTGCCCTAAGCTAATAAATAAAATACCTTCCTGTCCAAGACCTGTCCAAGACCTTTCGAATCACTACTAAACATACAATTAACACTTGTTCCTGGCCTTGGAATATGTATCTAACAATAACCAGGGAAATATATAGTTTTGATGTTTTCCTGACATTGAGGAGGGAGATAATGCCATTCTTAGGCAAAGTCTTGGTAATAGATGACGACCCCAATGTTCTGGAACTGATAAAGCTATACGGTGAAAGAGAAGGTTTTAAAGTAGTAGGGATAAATAATGGCAGCTCTGCACTGGCTGCTTTTGATCGGGAGAATCCTGACGTCGTAATACTTGATATCATGCTTCCTGGAATAGACGGTCTTACATTGTGCCGCAATTTTAGGGCAATACGTATGGTTCCAATCATTATGCTTACAGCAAAAGGAGAAGAAGCAGATCGAGTTTTAGGACTGGAAATGGGGGCTGATGACTATGTTTCAAAACCTTTTAGCCCTAGAGAAGTGGTGGCTAGAATTAAAGCTGTGTTGCGCCGCACTCAAACAATAGACCCAATGACAAACTGGAAAATAAAATATCCAGGGCTGGAAATTCAAGCCGATGTAAGAAGAGTTTTAGTTAATGACAAAGAAATCGAACTGACTCCCAAGGAGTTCGACTTGCTTTATCATCTCGCTCAAAATCCCCGGCGGGTTTTTACTAGAGAGGAGCTTTTAACATCGGTCTGGGGATATGATTACTACGGTGATCGCAGGACGGTAGACGTACATATTCGTAGACTAAGGTCAAAACTGCTATCTCTAGCCCATGATTACTTGACAACTGTATGGGGGGTAGGATACCAGTTTACACCTCCTGTAAAAGGAGGAGAAAATATATAATGAATAAGTGTATTCAGAGGTGTAAGAAGTGGTTAAAAAAAATAATAAGTGCTATTTTCGGTCTTTGGTGTATTGTCAAACACTTTTTACGCGAACAGTTTAATAAAAATATTTACACCAGAGTTATATTTACTAATGTAACGACTTTTGCGGTTGGACTGATTATTCTAACAATCCTTTCGAGTTTTGCTGTAAAACAAGTAACGTACGCACAGGTCCAGCAGGAGATGTTGCGTAAAGCAAAACGAGTGAACTTTGCCTTGCTCCAGCAAAAAGACCGACCATGGATTTTAAACTCAGATGAGGCCAACGATCAGGTTCAAGCGAGACAGGAGCTCATGAAATTCCTGGCAGATAGCTTTGACTCAAAAATTACTGTATTTGACATGGAAGGAAATATCGCAGACACCTCAGAGGAACAAGAACTTGTTCCCGGCAGCAAAGTAGATAAAAAATTTGTCGAAATGCTCAAGAAAGGTGGAAACACTACCCGTATTGTGGACGGCGAAACGGACCAGCTTACATTTATAGCTGTTGTCCCCATGGGAAACAACAATGATGCCATCGAAAAAGGTATCATGCTGGAGTCAAAACCCTCCAATTATGACCTTACTTCAAACACAATACGTTCATATCTAATTATCGGTGGAATGATCTTGCTCGTAATTATCATTTTCATCTCCATGCATTTAGCCATGCAGATTTCGAAACCTATTTCTCAACTAGCTACCACTGTAGCAGAAGTTAGCAGAGGAAGTTTTTCTCTAAGCACCGATGATAAAGATTTAGATGAAATAAACGTCCTTACCGATCAGCTAAATAAACTGGCTGAAAGGCTTCAACAGTTACAGGCTGAGAGCCAAAGGATGGAACAGGAAAAGACCCGACTTTTTTCAGAAATATCCCACGAGATACGCACTCCTCTAACATCCGTCCAGGGCTTTGTTGAAGCTATCCGTGACGGAATGGTACAAGATGAAGCAGTAATGGAAAAATATTTAGATACCATTTATACTCAAACACTCCATATCAGTAGACTGGTAGATGATTTATTAGCAATAAGCCGATTAGAAAGCGGCAATATCACTGTAGAAAAACTTCCGGTTAATTTAAGCGCTTTAACTCAAAGTGTAGTTGCTGCTATGGAAGGTCTAGCAAGTAATAAAAATACTTCCATATTATTGGAAAAGGCTGAAAATGCCCTGGTGCTAGGTGATGTGGATCGGATGGAACAGATCATAAAGAATTTAATTAAAAACGCAATAGAGGCAACGGAAAACGGCACCATCAAGGTTAGTGTAGAAGTGCGACAAGATAAAGTATTTCTGACAGTTGAGGATAGCGGTGTTGGTATATCTCCTGATGATCTGCCGCATATTTGGGAAAGGTTTTATCGTGCGAAGAATCATCGCCGAAGTTATACGCAGGAGGAAGGTAGCGGTTTAGGCTTGGTTATTGTTAAAAAACTGGTAGAATTGCAAGATGGAAAAATAGATGTCACAAGTAAATTAGGAAAAGGAACGACCTTTACTGTCTCTTTTCCCTCATATAACCAAGAATAGACAAGGGTTTCTCTTCCCTTTGAGTAGGCACCTGAATAACAAACTTCAGGACTACACAAAGGGAAGTTTTTTTATGTTTAGCTTTAATAGTTTTAAAGATGTGGTTTGTAACATTTGTTAACAATTTGGTAAAAAATTTTAAAGGATTGGAAAAAGCTTAATAAACTTTTCTCTATATAATTAAGTCGCAAGCTTGGCCAGGTCGTCTTCAAAGGGGGTGGTTATGCTACTGGGCTCAAAAGGAGGGTGTCTTTAGGGCGGTCAGAGACAAATTAAAAATTAAGTTAAGACTGCGGTAAAAGTC
>NZ_JAFFJA010000146.1 GCF_021991635.1 Tepidanaerobacter sp. GT38 | reverse complement strand
TTTTGGAATACTCCTATGGGAGGTAGTTCATAAACCGGATTTCCAACCTTCGCTGAAGGGTTCTTTCAGGAATAGTCAAGTACAACTGCTTACAAAAAGCTCTAGAATTCGGCAATGCAATGGCAGCTTTAAAAAACACCGTGCCAGGGGATCTGCCTGCCTGTGATTTTAAAGAAATTAAAGATATTATCGAAAGTCACAAGAAAGATGGAGCAGATAGTGAAATGAACAGGTAATTCAAAAAATACATCATCAGGCCAAAAGATTTGCTCCCCTTTTATTAAGGGGAGCAAATGAGTTTGATTTCAAATTATGAATTTGTTTCTGGACATGATGGAAGCCTAAATGCACCTGAAAATGCTATTATCCTGGGATCATCGTTGTCAGAGCCAACCGGCACTCTAAATATGCGGCCGATGGCAAACAACAAGGGTACCGCGTTGCACGGGTCTCTTTTATCTTTCTTATGTTGGGCATTGGTCTCATTGCCTTCGTCTAGTTCGCTAACCATCACATCACAAGGTCCCCTAGACCGTAGTTGCTCCTGGATTTGTGCGGCGGCTATTTCGGCCTGTGCCCTGGTGCCTCTGTAACATATTACGTTGTCAACACAGACGGTAGTATGGCAGCATAGTGCCACTCTATCGTCTCTATTTTGTCTAGGAACAAGGTTAACCCCACAGCGGCCTTCAAAGGCCAGCACACTGATACTGACTGGAATACATCCTACAACACGGACTGCGAAGACGGTAAGAGTCAAGTCTGGGCAACCGGGAGGCGGTGTTACACTTATTTCGGCTTCTTCTACAAAAACTCGTAAATCAGTTGGGTCGTATACCACTCTGAAATCCCTAACTCGATCCAGTCTCAGGCCTCTAGGGATATTTTCTATGCAGTGGAATCGGACTATTCGACTGCAGGGTTGTGGAGTTGCTTGATCTTGCTGGGTTTCGTCGCAGCCGCAGTCAGGTGTATCTGCATTTTTTACAACAACGCGGTTTTCCTCATCAATTTCGGCAATCTCATGAATATCTTCTAATGCCTCTGTTTCTGTGGAAAACTTTGAATCTATATCAGGAATAGGCTCTTCCTTTTTATTTAACATGTCAGCGAGCTTCTCGCTGGCTTTTTCCATGTCCTTTATAAACTTTTCTAAATCTGCCATAACAACACCCCTTTTCATTAATTTTCTAGGTTTTTCTGGTAACATATTATTCATGTTGTTGCATTTAGGTGCTTACTGATTGTATATTTGTTTTACATGTTCATAAAACCAAAGCATGTTATAATGAACATATCTTGACAAATGGTTATTTAAAGAGTACAACAAAGTCAAGATAGACCTTTATAAATTGTAATAATACCTGCGACTTACAGGAATTTAGGGGTTTTGGTACTAACATAAAACATTTAAATAATAATAACAATTAGGAGGCAGTCATGATAGTAGAAAACTTTAAAAAAGAATTTGATGTAATAGGATTTGGTGAAATAATGTTGCGTCTTTCACCACCTAACAAGGAAAGGATATCCCAGGGAGAAGTTTTTGAAAAAAGAGCAGGAGGGTCTGAGCTCAACGTAGTGTCTGGAATATCATCATTAGGTCTCAGGACCGGGATTGTAGAATTGTCTACGGAATTAGCGACTATGGCCTAGCCCAAGGGTTAGGTATATCTAACCAGGAGGCCAAAGCATACATAGATGCTTATTTTAAGCGTTATCCCGGTGTGAGAGACTATGTGAGAG
>NZ_JAFFJA010000145.1 GCF_021991635.1 Tepidanaerobacter sp. GT38 | reverse complement strand
CAACAACTTGACACTATCATAGATAGATAAACTCTACTAATACTTCCATTATTTCAATTACTATTTTCATATAAACTCTTCAATTTGCTGCTGAATAACAGTAAATAAAATAATTGAATATTGTAAATAAAAAAATTTTACGTTTAAAATAAAGTCGTTATATGGTAAAATGAAAGTACACTGTAGAATGGTAAATGCCATTGACACAGACATCTAGTATAGGTGTCCTGCGGTCAGTGGCATTTTTTGTTTTTAAATTTACGGATAGAATTAAGGCATCAAGAATGTTGCGATTATACTAATTCTTAATTCTTATAACCTAATCTCTAATTCCTGGCACATGGAGGTGTTTATGTGGGCAAAAGGAATACAACGTGGGATTCAAAAAAGATAGAACAATGGATAAAAGAAGGCAGAGGGCAGGGAGAGGGAAAGGAATATAAACCGTGGTTAACTATTCAGGATTTTCCTTCGATGGGCAGGGTAACAAGAGTATTTGGATGGACAACGCAGCGAATACATCATTTTTTCTCAGATACGCAATTGAAATATTTCTACTTATTGGATTGGGAGCAGAAAGTAATTGATATTCGGGAGCACTACCCCCTTATAGATTTAGAAGTGGTACTGAATGATACTACTGATTTAAAAATTGATAAGTTTGTAGATAAGAAAACGAAAGAACCTTATATAATAACTACTACATTTTTAATTACCCTGTTAGATTCTGATGGTAAAAAGAGTTTTGCAGCGAGAAGTATTAAATATGCTTCTGAATTATCAAGAAGGAGTACAATTGAGAAACTTGAAATTGAGCGGAGGTACTGGGAAGCACAGGGAATAAATTGGGGGATTGTAACTAATAAGGATATAAATACAGTTCGGGCGAAAAACATCGAATGGATTCATTCAGTGATGGGCTTTGGTAGCGATAATAGTTTTTCTGAAGATGAATTGGCTGATTTATTAGATGCTCTTTTATATAGATTTATAGATAGCCAAAAGAGTATAAAAAACATTATATCAGGATTTGAAAGAGATTATACATTAGATGCGGGAATGGGATTGTTTCTATTTAAACGCCTAATTGCTGAAAAAAGAATAAGTTTGGATATGGACAGACCAATAAATATTAATCAAACCTGTAAATCAATATACATACCTGAAGTGAACGGTAAGGAGGTGAATGAAGGTGTTAAAGTATTCGGTTAATTCTTTAATTGAATGGCAAGAGGAGAATGGAGATAAAAGTATTGAGAGGCTATTGTGGAGTTAAGTCCATATAATTGTG
>NZ_JAFFJA010000144.1 GCF_021991635.1 Tepidanaerobacter sp. GT38 | reverse complement strand
CATAGTATCTTGACGCGATCAATCAAAAACGAACTAATTGACAAAGCAGTTTACTTGTGATATATTTACGAAAATAGGATTATTAATAAATTAAATATATGCCTCATCTCTACACGAGTTGGGGTAGAGGCGCGGTGTATCAAGAGTAAGCTTGTGGAGGCTGGGAAACCGATTAAGCAAGCTGAAAGGGGTCATCGCCGAAGCATGATTTGTCCCCAAAAATCATGCTGGGCCTATATCGAACAGGTATAGGACTGTCACCGATAATTCGGTGGAGCGCTACTTCAAGAGAGAGGCATTTGCCAAAGCTTATTAAAACAATCGGCAAATAGCCCCGATTGTTTTTTTTATTGTTAAATAACAAGGCTTTCGGACCGCGACATCAATATTTGATTGCGTTGTCGGGGAGACTTTTATTGAAAACTTAGAGGAGGTTTAGTATGTCAAAATACAGAATAGCGGTTGTTGGTTTTGGAAATGTAGGCAGGGAAGCTTTTTATGCTGTAAAAGAAAGCCCCGATATGGAAGTGGCAGGAATAGTCCTTCGGGATCCCAATAAAATTCAAGCAGCTAAAAAGATTGTGGGAGACATTCCAGTAACTACCGATGTAAGAGAGCTTGAAAAAATCGATGTGGCGATTCTTTGTATACCCAGTCGTTCTATTCCTGAAGTTGCGCCACAGTATTTAGAAATAGGCATTAATACAGTTGACAGTTTCGATATTCACGGTGATGAAGTTATTAAATTGAAAGAAAAACTCGACAACATTGCCAAATCCCACAATTCTGTAGCTGTCATTTCAGCTGGTTGGGATCCGGGCACGGATTCCGTCGTGAGAGCTTTAATGGAAGTGATTGCTCCTAGGGGAATTACTTATACGAATTTCGGCCCAGGCATGAGTATGGGGCATACTGTAGTAGTTAAAGCAATTGAAGGTGTAGTAGATGCAATTTCTATGACTATCCCCCAGGGCAATGGTTTGCATAAAAGACTGGTATATGTACAGATAAAAGAGGGCTATGATTTTGATAAAATTGCTGAAGCAGTGAAAAAGGATCCTTACTTTATCCATGACGAAACACATGTATATAAGGTAGATGATGTAAAAAGCCTTATAGATAAAGGGCATGGTGTGCACATGTCGAGGAAAGGCGTATCCGGTGCCACCCATAACCAGCGTATGGAGTTTATAATGTCTATTTACAATCCGGGGGCAACGGGCCAGATCATGGTAGCGGCTGCCAGGGCAAGTCTCAAGCAAGATCCTGGCTGCTATACTATGCTGGAAATACCTCTTATTGACTATTTATTCGGAGATAAGGAGCGACTGCTGCATCGTTTAGTTTAAAAAAGACTGTTTTACTAATATAACAAATAGCGATTTTTTAGAAGGCTGTTGTGAACTAGTTTGCAACAGCCTTTGTATGTATAGATTAAGACATTTATCACATAGTGTAAAATAATTG
>NZ_JAFFJA010000143.1 GCF_021991635.1 Tepidanaerobacter sp. GT38 | reverse complement strand
TTTATTAATACATCCCGGGAACTGTTAAAAAACTTTACTGCACCAGAGGATTTGGCTGCAGCAGATTTATCAGAGCTAACGGCTTTTTTAAATAAACACTCTCGCGGTAGGTTGGGAGCTGATCGGGCAAAGCAGATACAAGCTTTGGCTAAAGGCACTTTTGGCATTAATATGGCACTAGATGCTTTCACCTTGGAACTTAGGTTGTTGGTCGAGCAAGTTGAATTCGTCGAAGAACAAATCAGTGTTATTGAGGAAGCCATTGACCAAGTTATGGAGGAAATGCGGCCTAGTAAGGATACTGCTTATCGCCATGTTTTAGAGACTATCCCTGGTGTAGGGCCTGTTTTGGCTGCTTCAATTATTGGAGAAATTGGCGATATTAACCGCTTTCCTAATGCTAAGGCTCTTGTGGCTTATGCTGGTTTAGATGCAACTGTGCGCTCTTCCGGTCAGTTTGAGGGTACCCGTAATCGCATTTCAAAAAGGGGTTCTCCTGTCCTAAGGCATAGCATTTGGCTCGCTGCTGTTTCCGCTAGACGTTTCAATCCGGAAATGAAAGAGTTTTTTGAGAAAAAACGCAGTGAAGGAAAGCATACACAAGTGGCAACGGGTGCCGTAGCTCGCCGTATGGTTCACTTGATATATTCTCTATGGAAAGATAACAGGCCTTTTGACCCTAACTATCAATGGTCACCCACAAACTCTCGTTAGTACCAGAATCTCTATGTGGTTGTCATAGAACAATTAAATATTTGTTGACTTTTCATAGCACGTCTTTGAATTTATTAACACCGTTTTATCTTAAGAAAAGGCTTTTTTCTATACTTCACCCAACAGAATCACCCCTTTTCAAACATTAAATTTCCCCTCTACTATATAAAGGACAAGAAAATGCCAATTTGTCACCCCCCCTCCTAAGAAATTTTTATATTTTCTTTTGTGGCTTGTATCTCATAATGGCCTCAATTATATAGCATGTTAAATCCTGAACGCCTTCATCGAAATCATACCCAAGGCTGTAACTATACTTTCTTATCAATGGGGATATCCTTAAA
>NZ_JAFFJA010000142.1 GCF_021991635.1 Tepidanaerobacter sp. GT38 | reverse complement strand
GACCGCTTAAGTATAATAGCACATCCCCTGCTCCCTTTTCAAATGGCATTAATCGTCGTTAAACGTCTTTCGGCATTTTATGCTCATTATATTCTCGTTTTGCTTTGGTTTCCTATGTTATTCACCTGATTTTTACCTATTGTTTCGGTCTCATAGTTGGGAACAGGATCACATCTCGAATTGAATAAGAGTCTGTAAAGAGCATGACGAGGCGGTCTATTCCTATTCCTAAGCCGCCGGTGGGTGGCATACCATGTTCTAGGGCAATAATATAATCCTCGTCAAAAGCATGGGCTTCTTCGTCACCAGCTTCTCGCTCTTTTAGCTGCTGCAGGAACCTTTCTCTCTGATCTAGCGGATCATTTAGCTCAGAAAAAGCATTGCCCATTTCCCTGCCGTAAATAAATGCTTCAAACCTATAAGTAAAATCAGGATTGTCTTCTATCTTTTTAGCCAATGGCGATATTTCAATGGGATAGTCATATATGAAAGTGGGTTGTATTAAATTCGGCTCTACCTTTTCTTCAAAGATGAGGTTTAATACCTTGCCCTTTGTGTCGTTATCACCAACCTCTTCGATGCCAAGTTTACGCGCAATCTCTCTTGCTTCTTCATCAGATTTAATTGTGCTAAAATCAATATTTGCATAGTGGTTTACTGCCTCTACCATGGTCATTCTTTCCCAGGGCGGCGTCAAATCTATTTCTACGCCCTGGTAGTTGACCTTTGTGGTGCCCAGTACTTCCTGGGCGATGTGTGCAATCATATTTTCCATGAGCTCCATCATATCTTTGTAGTCGGCATAGGCCTGGTAAAGTTCAATCATCGTAAACTCGGGGTTGTGCTTTATGGAAATTCCTTCATTTCTAAAATCTTTGCCTATTTCATATACCTTTTCAAATCCACCTACGATAAGCCGTTTTAAATATAATTCAGTAGCAATTCTAAGGTAAAGATCAATATCTAAGGCATTATGATGGGTGATAAATGGCCTTGCCGCTGCTCCACCCGCTATGGGCGAAAGGACAGGTGTCTCGACTTCAATGAAGCCCCTTTCATCAAGATACCGCCTCATGGCTGATATGATTTTACTTCTTATAATAAATGTTTGCTTTACTTCCGGATTCGTGATTAAATCCAAATACCTCTGCCGGTACCTGGTATCAGTGTCTTTTAAGCCGTGCCATTTTTCAGGCAGCGGCCGTAAGGATTTAGAAAGGAGCGTTAAATTGCTAACTGATACCGAAATTTCTCCTTTCTTGGATCTGAAGACCTTTCCTTCAACACCGACAATATCTCCGATATCCAGCAAACCATAAAGCTTAAAAGTCTCCTCGGAAACGTCGTTCTTTCTTATATATATCTGAAGCTTTCCCGTCTGGTCTTGAATATCAAAAAAAGCCGCTTTCCCATGGCCCCTGATTGCCATGATTCGACCGGCTACTTTGACCATTTGATTTTCAAACTCATCAAAGTTATCCTTTATCTGTTGTAAACTATGAGATATTGAAAACTTTTTGCCAAAAGGAGCAACGCCCATTGCTTTTAATTCTTCAAGTTTTTTAAGTCTGACCTTTTGGATTTCATTAAGCTCATTTACATTTTCCATCAAATAACCTCCACAGTTTATTTCATAATATCAAGGATTTCGTATCTTATTGTACCGACAGGCACTGCTATTTCCACTACAGAACCCTTCTTTTTGCCAAGCAGTGCACTTCCCACCGGCGATTCATTGGAAATTTTGTTTTTCATTGGGTCAGCTTCAGCAGAACCAACAATGGTATATTCAAACACTTCATTGGTATCCAAGTCTTTCAGCTTTATTTTAGAACCAATGCCAACTACATCGGTAGAAATATCTACTTCATCAATGAGTTTTACGTTCCTGAGTTTTTCTTCAAGAAGCGCAATCCTGCCCTCCACGAAGGCCTGCTCATTTTTAGCTTCATCGTACTCGGAATTTTCGCTAATATCCCCAAAGTCGATTGCTTGTTTAATCCTTGCTGCAATCTCGCGACGTTTTACCGATTTTAAATACTCAAGTTCCTCTTCCATCTTTTTTAGACCTTCCTGGGTTAGGACAACTTCTTTTTTTGACATTTAATTTTCTCCCCTCTGGTTTATTCCAAAAATGTATGTCTCTAATATATGTTGCATTTGGAACTTTTATTCAGGAAAAAACCTGAATAAAAGGCCCAAATGCTAATATCCTCTTCATTTAAAATGAAGAGGTAACTACAAAAAAAATTGATTAAAATCTTTCAACTTCGAAGATATTATAATTCAGTAGGTTACTTCTGTCAAGAATCTTCTCATTTTTGTTGTTGTTATTCTGTGATAATGTCATGTTGAATTTATTCTGATAAAATGTCAGGTATGAGAGAGGAGACATTCAACATGACTCAAAAAGAGATAACTCGTCTTAGGGTTATCAATCA
>NZ_JAFFJA010000141.1 GCF_021991635.1 Tepidanaerobacter sp. GT38 | reverse complement strand
CATGTTGAATGTCTCCTCTCTCATACCTGACATTTTATCAGAATAAATTCAACATGACATTATCACAGAATAACAACATTTTTACAAATTAGAACTTGACTTAATTTTATACATAGATTAAATTAGGGTTAAATTAATGTTTTTAGACTAGATTGGATTCCAATAATTTAGTTCACTTTGAGAGTATATTTGTTTTTTGTGAGGTGGTTATTATTTCTTGTACAATATATGATGTAGCTAGAAAAGCTGGAGTTTCTATAGCCACTGTGTCAAGAGTTTTGAACAATAGTGAACTCGTCTCAGAAAAAACCAAACAGAAAGTTAAGATGGCAATTGAGGAGTTAAATTACACACCTAATATTATAGCCTCGGCTTTAACCAAAAAATCCACCTTAACAATAGGTCTTTTAATTCCCGATATTTCAAATCCTTTTTACTCTGAATTGTCTAGAGGGGTAGAAGATGCTTGTAACGATTTTGGTTTTAACACAGTAATTTGCAATACTGATTACTGCATACAAAAAGAAACAGCATATATAAACCTCTTAAGACAAAAAAGTGTTGATGGGTTTGTTATAACAACTGCTCATTATAACGATGAAAATGTGATAAACCTAGCGAAGGATAAAGTACCATTGGTGCTGTTGGATAGAAATATAGATAAATCAAGTGGATATGATATTGATGTGGTTTGTTCGGATAATGTAACAAGTGGCTACCTTGCTACAAATCACTTAATTCAGCTTGGGCATAAAAGTATAGCTTGTTTTTTGGGACCACCTCAAATCGAAGTAAATATTGAAAGAGCAAGGGGTTATGTAAAAGCGATAAAAGAAGCCTGTCTAAAAATTGTACCTGAACTAGTTGCCTATGGGGATTTTAAATTGGATTTTGGTTACAAAAAAACTCTTGAGTTATTGAATAGGGGTCTTAGACCCACGGCTTTTTTTGCGGCCAATGATTTAATAGCATTAGGTATTATTCGTGCTTTAAAGAGTGTTGGCTTCTCTGTTCCTGCAGATATTTCTGTTGTCGGTTGTGATAATACAATTCTGGCTGAATTAACCGATCCGCAACTTACCACTATAAATCAGCCAATAAGAGAAATGGGTTATTATGCTACAGAGCTTCTCATTAAAAAGCTTAAGGGAGAACGTTCAAAAAGCGAAAAAATCATTTTTAATACGGAGTTGGTTGTGAGGAAGTCTACAAGTGTATGCAAAAAAATAGGGGTAATTAATTAAATTTAAAATCCAAAATAGAAAGGCAGTGAAAACACATGAAAATAAGTCTCGCAATAGCAAAAGAAGCAGGGAAAAACGCCCCCATTGTCTTAAGAGGCAGTTACACTGAAAATATAAAAAAAGCAGCTAAAATGGGTTATGATGCTGTGGAAATCCACGTAAATGACCCAAAAACCTTGGACATTCATGAAATACAAAAAACCTGTGAAGAAAACAATATAACTGTCTCTACAATTGGAACCGGAATGGGCTATACCGTAGATGGTTTGAGCTTTACTGATCAAGATTCAGTCGTGCGTCAAAAAGCAGTAGAGAGAATTTTTGAGCATATACAGGTTGCAAAGGAGCTTAATGCCAAAGTAATTGTAGGATCAATGAGGGGAAAAGTGCCGAATACAAGTGAATATGACAAATACGAAGGATATGCACTAGATTGCTTCAAAGCTGTTATGGAGAATGCAGAAAAACAAAGTGTTATAATAACCCTTGAGGCTATCAATCGATATGAGACAAATTTCATAAACAATGTTTATGAAGGGCTTAAATTTATAGAAAAAGTAGGCAGTGATTATCTTAAGCTACATATAGATACATTTCACATGAATATTGAGGAAAAAGATTTAATAGAGAGCATAAAGATGGCGAAAGCTACGTTAGGGCATGTGCATTTTGCTGACAGCAACAGGTGGTATCCCGGAGCAGGTCACTTAGATTTTGAAGCCATCATTTCTGTTTTAAAGGAGATTAATTATTCAGGTGCTATTGCCTTTGAATGCCTGCCACTGCCCACTCAAGAAGAAGCAGCCGTAAAAGGTTTAGAACATGTAAAGCAATATATGTAATATAATAATTAAAGTAAATGGGCCGGATAACAAGGTTAAATTATCCGGCCTTTGATTTTATTCTGTTTAGCATTAAATAGGGTTTTGTGGTTGTTTGATTAGCACTTATATTTCAAAATTTAATTTATATACTTTATCTAAAAATTTTTAAAACCAGATGAAAAAATTTCTTATTTGCGGTAATATTTATGTAGAATAGCACAATTTCCCATCTGTTAAAAATAATAATTTAATTACTGGCTTTGTAAAGTTCACATGAAAGAATAGCACCCGAAAATGGCCAATAGCTTCATGCCACAAGCAAGAACTCCCGTTTTTGTTT
>NZ_JAFFJA010000140.1 GCF_021991635.1 Tepidanaerobacter sp. GT38 | reverse complement strand
AATAAAATTTTACACTATCTACTTTAACGCTATGTAGAATTATTAAATTCCTTAGCTTTGGGAAACAGATTCGGCGTTCTTTAAATAGATTTTGAAAAAATTGCATATTTTAATGTTTTTATAGTCATATTATAGATGATGGCAATGAACTTATAAAATATTTGATAATGGAGGATGCGCATGGTCACAAGAGGAAGTAAAACATATGAAAATTTAATGAGGGCTTTTGCAGGCGAAAGTCAGGCAAGAAACCGATACAATATTTCTGCGTCTGTAGCCAAAAAAGAGGGGTATTACGTTGTAGCGTCTGTATTCGATTATACAGCAGACCAGGAAAGGGCTCATGCAAAAGTCTTCTATCAGTTGCTTAAAGATTTTGCAGGGGACAATATAAGCATTTCTGGAGCTTATCCTGTTGATTTATATGATAGCACCGCCCAGGCTCTAAGGTCAGCAGAGCACAATGAATTGGAGGAATGGGAAAAAGTATATAGGAGCTTTGGAAAAGTGGCAGAAGAAGAGGGTTTTACAGAAGTAGCCAGGATTTTTGAGCGCATCGCAAATATAGAAAAAGTCCATGCAGACAGGTTTGCAAGGCTTGCTGATGAAATAGAAAATGGAACCATTTTCAAGAAAGATGAAGAAAGTCCATGGATATGCACAGTTTGCGGCAATATTCACGTGGGCAAGGAACCTCCTGAAGTTTGCAACGTTTGCGAGCATCCCAAAGGATTTTATATGCCCTTTTCTGAATCCTTTGCAGAATCATGACCACCCGTTTACGAGTGGTCATGATTAGCGTTTAATCTTGTGTACATCAGTATTATTTTTTGATGCTTTCGGAATTCCACCAACTGGCATCAGGAGCTCCGCCAGTCATAAAGCCTTCCACATACCAACCATGTTCTCCCTTTACAAGCCATAACCAACGTGTGGAGATGCCTTTTTCAAAAGCGGAATTTCCGCCATCTTCAATATCTAGTTGTAACTCATAACAAGCCTTATTTTCCCGAATATCTTCCCTGATTACTTTTACATCAATAATTTTTATCGTATCCCAAATATCCTGGCCGGCCGGATCAAAGGGCGCTTCATGGGCGAGAGAAAGTAGTTTTAAATAATCACTTTCGAGAAGGCCTTCGACGTAAACTTCCATTGCCCTCTTAGCATTTGGCGCAAAATAATTTACTCGGTCCCATTCAGCAATTTTTTCTATAGCAGATATTATGACTAGACGGTTGTTTTCTCGGCCAAAAGTAATTATCTCAGTTCGCTCATATTTTACCCCATCACTGTCAGCTAAATGGTAAGTGATAGTTGCCGTGTCTCTATGTATATCAATATCGTAGTCGACAACCCATGGGCTAGAACCTCCAATATTATAATTCCAGTCTTCACCGGAACGCTTTTTTTGCTCAGCAACAAACTGCTCTTTCATGTTTTCAGACATGATTGCGTAACGGGATTTTCCATCCCGGGTTTTTAAAGCTTCTGCCCAGGTTTCAGCCTTCTGAATTTTTTCTGCATTACTATTACTTGGAACGGTTCTAGGATTTGTAATAAGCCCAAACCCAACAGTTAAAACTGCAATAGTTGCTATAACAACAACCCAAAACCTCGGCTTTTTGTAATTTAAGATGTTTATGATTCGTCTTCTAACATTGTTCTCTCCAAAAGTAAGGGGACTAGCACCGATAATTCTTCTACCTGTGGACATCATTAAAAGGGAAGTGGAATAATCCTTTTTAACCTCACTTCCCAGTTCTCTAATAACACTTTCATCACAGGATAGCTCCATGTCTTCGGTCATAAGAAAAAAGGCAAGCCAAACTAGAGGGTTAAACCAGTGGATACTAAACACTATGAATGCTAAGAGCTTTGCCAGATGGTCGAGTCTTTTAATATGAGTTTGCTCATGCTTAATAATATAGGATTTCTCATGATTAGAAAGACCTGCCGGAAGATAAATCTTAGGTTTAGTAATACCAAAAACGAAAGGTGTTTTTAATCCAGTTAATTCATATACATTCTTAGAAACATGTTCTGCATTTTGCAATTTGATATATAACTCGACAGTTTTGTAGAAACTATATGTAAGTATCGCTAACATACCAAGCAGCCATACAATTTCACCTAGCTCAATCCAAAGTTGTATAGGCTTTCCATTAGTGTGGGCGACAGGTCCAGACAAAGAGTTGTTTGTCACTTGACCTGTTGACCTAATTTCCCTGGAAATTTGGGAGTATACAACGTTAGTAGGTACTGTTTGAGTATTGAAAGGTATGAGGCTAAATATGCTTTCAAATGAAAAAGGGGCTATTAGCCTAAATAGTACAATGAACCACAGTGCATAGGAGAAAAACTTAGGTGCTTTTTTAAGAAATATCCTAGCGACAATAACAAACAGAATAACGTAGGAAGATGTAATGCTCATCTTCAGCACTTGTAAAAACAATTTATCCACAACTAGCCCTCCTTGTGTTCATGTATTAATTTCAGCAGTGCTGAAATCTCATCATCAGATAGCTTTGTATTTCTAGTAAAGGCAGCTAAAAACTTCGGCAAGGAACCCTCAAAGTTTTCTTTTACAAACTGCTTGCATTGCTTAGCGTAAAAATCATCTTTTTTTATGAGTGAAGATACTAGGCCGTTTCTATTTTGAAAAATGCCTTTGTTCTCCAATCGTTTTAACATAGTATAAGTGGTTGATTTTTTCCAGTCAAACCTCTTTTTACATAGCTTCACCAATTCTCCCGAAGGAATTGGTTCGTTAGCCCAAATCAGGTCTGAGAGTTTCCCTTCCATCTCGGTAAGTTTATACGTTTTCATTCTATCTATCTCCTTTTCAAAAGGTTTACATTTTGTAGACCTAGCTATATTTATAGTCTACTTCTTGTAGACCTGTTTGTCAAGAGATGTTATTTTAACTTTGCATACTGATTTCAAACCTTCATATACTAACAATAATGTTACAGAAGGATGTGATAATTTGAATACAAAACAAAGATATACGAACAAATTGATTTCTGAAAAATCCCCTTATCTTTTGCAGCATGCTCACAATCCGGTAGATTGGTTTCCGTGGGGAGATGAAGCATTTGAAAAAGCGAAGGGTGAAGAGAAACCTATCTTTCTGTCCATCGGATACTCGACCTGTCACTGGTGTCATGTGATGGAGAGAGAATCCTTTGAGGATGAAGAAGTGGCGCGGCTCTTAAACAAACACTTTGTGTCAATTAAGGTGGATAGGGAAGAACGGCCTGACATAGACATGATTTATATGAGTGCATGTCAGGCTATGACAGGTCAGGGAGGGTGGCCTCTCACAGTTGTCATGACCCCTGATAAAAAGCCTTTTTTTGCAGGTACATATTTTCCGAAAGAAAGCAAATGGGGTCGACCTGGGCTAGTGGATATTCTAAAACAGCTAATTGAGGTTTGGGAAAAGGATAGAAGCCATATACATACCGTTGTTAATCAGGTAACGCGAATTTTGCAGGCCCAAGCCAAACAACTCCCTGGTAAATTAGATGAGTCTATTGTAGATAAAGCTTTTGATGAGTTTTACGTAAACTTTGATGAAAAGTACGGCGGTTTTGGCATGGCACCGAAGTTTCCCATGCCCCATAATCTTCTGTTTTTGATCAGGTACTGGTATAAAACCGGAAGCAGCAAAGCTTTGCAAATGGCAGAAAGAACTTTAGAGTCCATGGCCAGGGGAGGTATCTTTGACCACATAGGTTTTGGATTTCATAGGTACTCTACAGATGAGATGTGGCTTGTACCACACTTTGAAAAAATGCTTTATGATAATGCCCTTCTTGCTTACGCTTATACAGAGGCTTACCATGCTACCCAAAAGAGTATTTACAAGGATATTGCTATTAAAATATTTACATATATCCTCAGGGACATGACATCCCTTGAGGGAGGTTTTTACTGTGCGGAAGATGCCGATTCGGAGGGGGAGGAAGGTAAATTCTATGTATGGACACCTGAAGGAATCATCGAGGTATTAGGTGTTGAAGATGGAGAGTGGTTCTGCGATATCTTTGACATAACTTCAAAAGGCAATTTTGAGGGTAAAAGCATACCTAATCTAATCGGTGTGGAGATAGAAGAAAATGACAGGATAGCTCGCTGCCGTGAAAAGCTCTTTTCGGTAAGAGAAAAGCGAATCCGTCCCCACAAAGATGATAAAATTCTCACTTCCTGGAACGGCCTCATGATTGCGGCTTTTGCCAAAGGTGCCCGGGTATTTAACGACGATACTTTGTGTCAAGCTGCAGAGAGGGCAGTTGATTTCATATTTTCTAAACTGGTAAACAAAGAAGGGCGACTATTAGCAAGATACAGGGATAGCCATGCAGATTTTCCGGCTTATCTTGATGACTATGTATTTTTAACCTGGGGTTTAATAGAACTTTATGAAACCACCTTCAAAGCTAAATATTTAAGGAAGGCCTTAGAGTTAACGGAGCAAATGCTAAACCTTTTTTGGGACGACAAAAATGGTGGCCTATTTTTTAATGGGAAAGACAGTGAAGAGCTAATAATACGTTCCAAAGAAATATATGACGGGGCTATGCCATCGGGCAACTCTGTAGCAGCCTTAAATCTCATTAAGCTATCGCGAATTACTGGTGATGTAGAACTTAGCGATAAAGCTTGGCAGCTGTTTTCAGCATTTGCCGAAAGTGTATCATCACACCCTTCGGCACATGCGTTTTTACTAACCGCTTTAATGCTTGCTTTTGATTCATCAAATGAAATAGTAGTTGTGGGAAATCTAGACGAAAGCGATACAAAAGGTTTTATTGATAAAATCAGGTCATACTACATGCCAAATACTATAACAATTGTAAAAGAAGATGGCCATCAGGGCGAAGAATTAGAAAAGCTCATTCCCTTTATTAAGGATATGAAACAGGTAGACCGCAAAGCTACTTTATACGTATGTCGAGACTATGCCTGCAAATCACCTACTACTAGCATGGAAGATCTCGAGAAAATTCTAAAAGATCATGCTGAAGGAGTTTAATTTAAAACTCCTTCAACAGCTCGTGCTTGCTTTAAAAGGGGCAGCCAGCGAAAAAATTCCTCTAAAGCCTTGCTTCCAAGAATAGGCACATGTTTTGGTTTAGCGCCCGGCTCGTGAACCAACTTATAATCTTCCGGAGGAAATGCAAAATAGTAATCATCATTTTCAACATAAACCCAATATGGATAATATCCTTCAGCATCATAATCTTTGCCCCAGCCTTGTGAATCAAGTTCCGGGGAATTTGCAACAAAGTAATCCTGTTCTTTTAACAGGTCATATAACTTGTGAAAGTCAATGCTAAAGGGCAATCGAATTCGAACTTTGTCGTTTATAACTTCATATGGATAAGTTTCATCTCCTTTTATAATTTCACCTTTGACAGTTTCGATCAGGCGCATCTACAGTACTTCCTTTCATGAATAGTTAAATTTATTTTTTGTAACCAAACGGATCTTTAATCTGGAATTTTTTATAAAACAAATAAGAACCCTAAACGGGTTCTTTCGCTATATATTCGTTTAATACCACAACAACACACCTGCAAATGCACATCCGATTTTTATAACTTTGTGTTCTACCGCTTTGATTTTAACTTCAGCCAGAGTCTTGTTACGCATTTGAAAAGCTTCGACTACCATTTGCCTTACAGTTTCTTCAGCTACTTTTTTCGAAAATCTGCCGGATACCTCCATAATCATACCGAAACTGTTATCATCGGGAATTCCCACGCCTACAGCTGCTGAAATAATAGTTCCCGGTTCATCGCTATCGATAGCGCCATAAGCCGTTGGAACTAAGTTGCCGGGTGGAATGGAAAGGTGTTCATCATAGACTGCACCTGGTGGTAACACACTGCTGACTCGGACTAAGTTTAAATTGCCTGCGCCAGCTTTAAGCAGTGCTCCGTCAAAGGCATTTAAAAGTGTAGTACCTTCGGAACTTCCAGCTACAAGGTTGAATCTAGTAGGCATCGGCAACATACTAAAACCCCTTTTCCATATGATATTACGATGTATTATATGAACAGAATACCACGAATGTGCAATATTTTCAATTAGTTTAGCTGTAATCGGGAATCCTGGTAGGAGCATCACCGGAAAAATATCGGCTAATGCCTTTTTTAATGCTATCCGCTATTTTTTCTTGAAAAGCTGGGTCTTGGAGTCTTTCCCTGTCTTTTGGGTTTGATAAAAAACCCATTTCAATTAAAACAGAAGGCATAGGGCTTTCCCTTAAAATGAACAAATCTTGAGGAAGGGCTTCTCTAATGTTTTCAGGATCGATTTTTTTCAATTCTTCCTGTATGAGCAAAGCCAGCAATTTGCTTTCTGGCTTTTGCGGATTGTAAAAACACTGGGCTCCAAAATACTGTGGGTCAGGAAATTTATTTGCATGAATGCTAATTAAAATGTCAGCTTTTGACTTGGCAGCCAGGTCAATTCTCCTTTGAAGTTCCTTGCGATTAGAGTCCATTTCAACGGTGTCTTTGTCTCGAGTTAGGACAACTTTGATATTTTCGTCCTCTAATAATTTTTTAAGTTTTAAGGCTACTTCAAGATTTATTGGGCTTTCGGCAACACCGGTTCCTTCATGGACAGCACCTTTGTCTATAGTTCCGTGACCGGGATCTATTACCACAATTTTACCTTGGCTCAAGAAGTTTAATACGGGTATTGACTTGGTAATAAAAATATTGTAGCTCAGCCCCAAAATAATAATGGCAAAGATCATGGCAGCAATTTTAAATTTTTGCTTTTCCATTAATCTCACCTACCCTTATTTATTTTTTTAAGGACAACTATAGGTGTCTGTTGGTCATCATTGCCTAAAGGATTTTGTTTTAGGATTTCTATTATTTCCTTTTCCGAAGCTATCCCGGAAATAGCTAAAATATCCACGCATCTAATGTCATTTATATCCGCAATAACAGTAGTTATGCCTGTCCTTTTATATATTTCATCAGTTATTTTCTTTGGATTTTTTGGCCACAAGACAATGAATCTGTCAAAAGGCGG
Source organism: Tepidanaerobacter sp. GT38 (assembly GCF_021991635.1). Classification (GTDB taxonomy): domain Bacteria; phylum Bacillota; class Thermosediminibacteria; order Thermosediminibacterales; family Tepidanaerobacteraceae; genus DTU063. The sequence goes on along the minus strand of NZ_JAFFJA010000140.1, from coordinate 4,147 downwards.
CATAGTGCCTGCAATGTCATCGATTTTTGCAAGTTCCCTTCCCGCAACCCTGTAAAAGTCCCCGGAACGGCCTACAGCCTTTCCCAAACCTGCAGCCAGAGCGCCAAGCAATATTCTAAATGCACCTACTTCATTTATGGCTAGCTGCATTGCTTGTGGCGTCGCAAGGCTGCCGTCCTTGTTTGGAAATTTGCATAAAAAGCGGGCCAATAGACCGCTCTTTACTGAACTTGAAAGATATGCTCTGCCTTGTGAAATTGCCACTGGACTTTCGGCGATGACAATTACATCTCCGGGTTCAGCTACAGAAGATGTGTAGCGCAGTACGACCTCTACAATATCATCTTTTTCCGTAATTAAATGTGTTCTTATGGGTACAGGAGCCCAGTTAGAATTATTTTGGCTCATGATAAAAACCTCCCGCTCTTAAATTTTTATTGTCAATACTGGAATTTTAGAATCTGTCAAACTTAGGTACCGATAAAAAATGTTTGAATAAGATGATATTAGATTTTTGAAAGGAGAAAAATACCATGAGCCCTGGTATTACAAATGTTTATATTACAACAACCCCCCGGTTCTCCTGTCTTGTAATTGAATCTATAAAGCCCTTAAAATTTTTCATAAAAAAAATTGCTGCAAGGAAATATGAAATTATTTTAAACAAACCTCTTATTATGGCACCTGATACAATATGCGTCTTCGATGGATTGGTAAATACAGTAGAGGTGATGGAAAAAGGCCAAAGGTCTGTTATTTCTGTCTCTCTCAAATATACTTGTACTCTTGAAGTGAAATTAGAGGGACAAGTTCCGGCAAGGTTAATTATTTTATTTGACAGGTATTTTTTGCAAGATTTACTCAAAAATAAAGTTATTATAATCGATCCAGGTCATGGGGGAAAAGATTTCGGCCATCGGGGCTATATAAACTTATTGGAAAAGAATGTAGTGATGGATATAGCAAAATTTTTAAAACAGGAGCTGATGAACTATGGCGCTTATGCCATAATGACCCGAGAAAAAGACTTGGCTTTAAACATTAAAGAGCGCGTAAATACAGCTGTTTTACTGGAAGCAGAGATGTTTATAAGCCTGCATACAAATTGGGACAAAGATAAAGAAGTAAACGGGGCCAAAGGAATATACTTTGGAAAACAAGGCAAAATACTTTGTGAGGCGATTCTTATGGAGATAGAGAAAAAATTAAAACTCCAAAGTCTTGGGATAAAAGAAGCTGAAAATTTATCTCAGATACCCCAAAGCCGTTATATAAAGCAAATACCTTATGCAAATATCAAAGTTTGCACTATTTCAAATCCAGTAGAGGAAGGGTGGCTGAGAAGTCCGATTTTTAAACACAGGTTAGCCGTAGCTATTGTAAATGGCATAGCAAATTATTTGTCGAGAAATAAAAAATATTAGAAAAAGGAAAGGTTGTTATATTTGAAAGTATTGGATAAAATATAGACGTACCATCTGGACAAATTTTGTTTATATGCGGAGGTAAATATGTCATTTAGTGAGTACTTATTGCAATTTATGAAGGAACAGGCCTATAAACCCATGACAGAAGGTGAACTCCTTACAGCCTTAAATATAGATCCAGGGGAAAAGGACTTTCTCATAAAAACCTTAAATTCTATGGAAAAACAGGGGCTAATTGTTAAGAACCGTCGGGGAAGATATGGTGTCCCCGAAAAAATGAACTTGATAATCGGCCAACTGGAGGGCCATCCTGGAGGCTATGGGTTTTTACTGCCGGAAAATCCTGAGCTGGATGATATATATGTAAGTAGAGAAGATATGAACGGGGCTATGCACGGTGACATGGTGCTGGTAAGGCCAAAAGTGCCAGCAAAGGGCAGTTCAAAAGCTGAAGGGGAAGTTGTTCGAATTCTTAAGCGCTCTCTCAAAACTGTCGTGGGCACTGTGGAGCGTGGGAAACAGTATTCCTTTGTGGTCCCCGATGATAAGAGAATCTTTTATGACTTATATGTGCCTAAAGAAAAAACCAACGGAGCCAAAAACGGACAGAAAGTTGTAGCTAAAATCATTGAATGGCCCCAAAAGCGCAGAAATCCCGTTGGAGAAATTATAGAAATCCTGGGTTATCCAGAGGAGCCCGGGATTGACATATTGAGCATAATAAAAAAATACGACCTACCTTTGGACTTTCCGGAAAAAGTCCAAAAACAGGTGCAGCAAATTCCTGATGAAGTTCTTGATGAAGATTTAGTAGACAGGGAAGACTTTAGGAACCAGAAAATAATAACTATAGATGGGGAAGATGCAAAGGACTTAGACGATGCAGTCTCAATTGAAGTTACGGATGGTGGATACCGACTGGGCGTTCACATTGCTGATGTCAGCTACTATGTGAAAGAAAAAAGCCCTTTGGATATAGAAGCACTAAAAAGGGGTTGCAGCGTCTACTTGGTTGACAGGGTAATTCCCATGCTTCCACCGAAGCTTTCCAATGGCATCTGCAGTTTGAATCCTAGAGTAGATCGCTTAACCATGAGCGTTATTATAGATTTTGACAAAGAAGCTAATATAAAAAGCTATAAAATAACCCCGAGTGTCATAAAAACCTGCGAGAGAATGACGTATACTCAGGTAAATAAAATCCTTGAAGACAAGGATCAAGAGATGATTAATCGCTTTAAATATCTATTAGATGATTTAACTGCCATGAGAGAGCTAGCCGAAAAACTTACTCAAAAGCGTTTTGCAAGAGGGAGCCTGGATTTTGACATTGAAGAAGCTAAGGTAATTCTAGATGAGGAAGGCCATCCCGTAGATGTTGTAAAAGAGGAGAGAAGAATTGGCAACCGCATTATAGAGGAATTTATGATCGCGGCCAATGAAGTGGTGGCAGAGCATATTTTCTGGCTGAAAATCCCGCTGATATATAGGATTCATGAAGATCCTGACGATGAAAAAATACGTTCCCTAAAAGAATTCTTATATGGTTTGGGCTACACATTAAAAGGTACCCAAAATTTAAAACCAAAATCCCTTCAACAAATCCTGGAAAAGGCTAAAGGCAAACCGGAACAGCGGCTAGTAAATACCATGTTGCTTCGGTCTTTAAAACAGGCTCGCTACAGCGGAATGAATTCGGGACATTTTGGCCTGGCGTCTCTCTATTATACACATTTCACTTCTCCTATAAGGCGCTATCCGGATCTTATAGTCCACAGGATTTTGCGCAAGCAGCTCAATAACGAGATAGACGAAAAACAGGAGAAAAAGCTGAGCAAGATGGTAGAAAAAGTAGCCAAAATATCCTCTGAGCGGGAGCGGATTGCAGAAGAAGCCGAACGGGAAACTGTCGATTTAAAAATAGCCGAGTATATGGCTTCCAAAATTGGAGAAACTTACGAAGCTATTGTTTCCGGCGTTACCTCTTTCGGCATATTTGTTGAATTGGATAACACTGTTGAAGGCTTGGTGCATGTAAGCAATATGGAAGATGACTACTATCATTTTAATGAAAAGACAATGGTCCTTGTTGGCGAAAGAACCGGCAGGACTTTCCGCATAGGAGATAAGGTAAAAGTTAAAGTTGAACATGTTAATATGGCTGAAAGGCAAATAGACTTTGTGTTGGTATAAACTGGATATAAAACTTGTACACATTAGGATGCGATGGTTCCTAAACTAAAGGAGCTATGCATCCTAATATTTTTTAAAATATGGATTTGGAGTTATGAGCTGAAGATAAAAAAGCAATAAAAACGAGGAGTTAGATATATATAACAAAAAACCCTCCTTTTTATCAGGAGGGTGGCATCCCTAAAGCATTTTCGCATTTTATGTAAAGAAAAAAACATTAAAGCTTTGGTTTTGGTAGCCATAGGGGGATTCGAACCCCCGTTACCGCCGTGAGAGGGCGGCGTCCTGAACCCCTAGACGATATGGCCATGGCTGCGGGACCAGGATTCGAACCTGGACAACATGATCCAGAGTCATGGGTGCTACCGTTACACAATCCCGCAGTATTATAGTTTTATCGGCTTCGCAATTATAGATTATAAAGGATTACTTTTGATATGTCAATACCCGAGTTGCTTGATGTGTTGTTATTCTGTGATAATGTCATGTTGAATTTATTCTGATAAAATGTCAGGTATGAGAGAGGA
>NZ_JAFFJA010000139.1 GCF_021991635.1 Tepidanaerobacter sp. GT38 | reverse complement strand
GGGAAATAAAGCGGCTAACTTCTAAATTCAAAATTCATGATTGAGAAACCCAACATCATTCGGGTTTCCAAAAAATGTGTCGCATTTAATATTGCAATTTAAGATAAAATTTCATTTGCTTCTTTTACAGTTAGGCAATCATAAGAGTAAATAGGTGTTTTTGTATTGACCTTCAAGGTGCTATGTCAGGTAGAAAAGTCTGGCGTGGCACCATTTTTATTACAAGTATCAGTATAATTACTGTAAGATTTGGGAATGAAAGATCTGCTATATTTCTTCAAGCAAAGTTACCCAATCAAACCAAAAGATGACATAATATTTTCTGTTCATTAATGTTAAGCAGGTTGTAAAATCAATGATAGGGGAAAAGTAAAGATTTAAAGATTTAAAATTAAATACAAAATATTGGAAGGGATTTTATATTTGATACAGTATAATCTCAATAAGAAATTTTTCAAGAAGTGAATAGAGTATAAAAATAAGCATACAGATAAGAGTGCAATGTTTTTAAAATAACGTAATGAAAGTGAAAGCTTTGTAAAATCTAGGTATTTAATTTGGAATTAAATAGGCAATGAATTAATTAAAGACGTGCTATGAAAAGTCAACAAATATTTAATTGTTCTTTGACAACCACATAGAGATTCTGGTACTAACGAGAGTTTGTGGGTGACCATTGATAGTTAGGGTCAAAAGGCCTGTTATCTTTCCATAGAGAGTATATCAAGTGAACCATACGGCGAGCTACGGCACCCGTTGCAACCAAGGTATGCTTTCCTTCACTGCGTTTTTTCTCAAAAAACTCTTTCATTTCCGGATTGAAACGTCTAGCAGAAACAGCAGCGAGCCAAATACTATGCCTTAGGACAGGAGAACCCCTTTTTGAAATACGATTACGGGTACCCTCAAACTGACCGGAAGAGCGCACAGTTGCATCTAAACCAGCATAAGCCACAAGAGCCTTAGCATTAGGAAAGCGGTTAATATCGCCAATTTCTCCAATAATTGAAGCAGCAAGCACAGGTCCAATACCAGGGATAGTCTCTAAAACATGTCGATAAGCAGTATCCTTACTAGGCCGCATTTCCTCCATAACTTGCTCAATGGCTTCTTCTATAACACTGATTTGTTCTTCGATAAATTCAATTTGTTCGACTAATAATCGAAGTTCAAGAGTAAAAGCATCTAGCGCAATATTAATGCCAAAAGTGCCTTTAGCCAGAGCTTGTATCTGTTTGGCCCGATCAACTCCCAACCTACCCCGAGAATGCTTATTTAAAAAAGCGGTTAGCTCTGATAGATCTGCTTCTGCCAGGTCTTCTGGTGCAGTAAAAGACTTAAGTAATTCCCGGGATGTATTAATAAA
>NZ_JAFFJA010000138.1 GCF_021991635.1 Tepidanaerobacter sp. GT38 | reverse complement strand
TTTAATTTTACAATTAACCTTCTCATTTCAAATAAGGATATGCAAGAAGGAAATTTGCATGTTAATTCTTGTATAAGAGTTGATAAAATATATACACTTTCACAGAGTATTGTTATTAAAAAGTTTGGAGCAGTTAAGCCTGAAATTATAAACAATGTAAAAGAAAAGTTAAGAGAACTCATCTAATAACAGGATAACATTCCTGTTATTTTTATAGTCATGTATTCTGTAAACAATGGCGAGACTTATCACAAGTAGGATGAAAATATGGATTGTAAAATAATCTTTGAGGGACTATTATATGGAGCTAAATAGGTAAATACTTATAAGCATAAAATAATGAAAGGGGAATCATTTTTGAAAACAATTGGGTTAATAGGTGGAATGAGCTGGGAATCATCACTGGAGTATTATAGAATAATTAATGAAACTGTTATATCAAAACTGGGAGGACTTCATTCTGCAAAATGCTTGATGTATTCAGTAGATTTTAATGAAATTGAATTATTACAACACCAGAATAAATGGAATGAGTTGACTGATATTATGGTAAATATTGCGGATATTCTAAAAATAGCTGGTGCAGCGTTAAAGTGCCCATTTTTGATACTACAACAATCCATGCTGTTTCTGCAGTGGAATATGCTCTGATGTAGTGTGTCTATTTGAAATCATGGTTTGCTAATAAAAAATTAAACGTATAATTCTGATAAAACCCTGATTTCTTTACATCAGGGTATTTTTACAAGAAGGTAGGTTCAATAATGAAAAAGACAAAAATAGCATTGGTACAAATGGAATCTTTAGTTGGAGAGAGACAGCGTAATTTAAAGAAAATAGAGCATTACATAAAAGAAGCATACAAAAACAAAGTAGATATAATTTGCTTTCCAGAAGCTTCCATAGATGGTTATAGTAAACAGGTTGATTGTGCAAAAGACGAAGAAGTATCTAAGTTGCGTAAGATACTTACTGCATGGGCTATGGATTATTCTATTACTATACTGGTTGGGTTTATAGAGGGAAATTCTACAGATAAACCCTATATTACCCATCTTATAATCACACCCGATGGCAAAATTGACTTTTATAGGAAAAGTCATTTAGGGAAAAGTGAAATAGAACATTTTTCAAGCGGCAATGAATTACCGGTTTTCAAAACCCCTACATCATCTATTGGTATTCAAATGTGCTGGGAAACTCACTTCCCTGAAATATCTAGAGTTTTAGCATTGAAGGGTGCAACTATAATATTTACACCCTTTGCTTCCCCTGTAAAAACAGGAGAGAAGGGAATCTGGTTAAAATATTTAGCTGCAAGAGCATATGATAATACGGTTTTCATAGCAGCCTGTAATTTAATAGGGACAAACGGTAAAGGGGCAACATTTGGCGGAGGACTGTTGGTCTTAGATCCTAAGGGAAACTCAATCGGAGAAGATTTTAATGGGGAAGAGAGTATTTTATTTGTAGAATTGGATCCGGAGTTAATCAATTGCATTAGAAAAGAAGAAAGCAGCATGAAATTTAGATATTACATGAATTATAGGAGACCGGAACTGTATAAGGAAATATGCAAATATCAATAGCGATACGAAAAATTGAACACAAAGCGCTCAATGTAAACCTTGACATATAAATAGGTTGACAATACCTGTGATATCTTGGTAAAATAAAGGGGACATTATAATGATAGGAGTTTTACATATGGCTTTTAAGACAAGAGACATGATTTTGATAAGCTTATTTGCGGCACTAACAGCTGTTGGGGCATTTATCAAAATACCTACTCCTGTTGTTCCCTTTACCTTGCAGTATTTATTTTGCGCCTATTCGGGGATTTTACTGGGGGCAAAAAGAGGCTTTTATTCTCAGCTGTTGTATTTGAGCATTGGGCTGATGGGTTTTCCCATTTTTACTAATGGCGGGGGTATAACATATATTTTCCAACCTACTTTCGGCTATATAATAGGTTTTGTGCTGTGTTCGTATATTATAGGAAAACTTACTGAAAGGCTTGCAAAAGTTACGGTGATGAGTCTATTTAGTTCAATTGTTGCAGGTATGTGCGCTGTGTATTTTTGCGGTGTTGTGCACTTATACATTATCATGAATTACTATTTGGGCAAGACCATGTCTGTAAAAGCCGCCATAATTACTGGTATGTTTCCTTTTATCTTAACGGATTTAATTTATAGTTTGCTTATAGCGGTTACTGCGGCTGCTATTGTGCCATTACTTAAGAAACTGGGATTAGCCGGTGAAATTAGCAGTTAAAAGTAGATAAGAAAACGATTTGGCACTGATAAATATAAAACTTTATCAGTGCCAAATTTTTCAGTTAATCTGTGATTAACAGGTCTTTTACGAAATTTGGGAGCTGAAAGCAGCTCTTTATAATTCCTTTATTTACATATTTAGTATCCTTATCAAAGGCCTCTGGATTTGGCTCTCTATATTTTTTTGAGCCCAGTGTAAATGACCAAAATCCTCCCGGGTAGGTGGGCACAGTTGCCATGTATAATTTAACTACAGGAAATATACTCTTTAAGCGCTTCTGTATATTTACCATCATCTCAGGATAGAAAAAGGGAGATTCACTCTGGCAAACCATTAAGCCGTCTTCGTGTAAATTGTTATATAAATCTTTATAAAACTCAAGTTCAAAAAGCTTCACTGCCGGCCCTACAGGATCTGAAGAATCCACTATAATTACATCATAAAGGTAATCTCTTTTTTCCTTTACAAAAGCTGTGCCATCTTTAAAAATAAAATTTACCCTGGGGTCAGATAGATCGCCGGAAACTTCTTTGAGGTATTTTTTAGATGCTTTAACGACCATTTCATCGATTTCCACCATATCAATTCTTTGAATGCCGGGATATTTCGCAACTTCCCTGGCTGCCCCACAGTCTCCGCCGCCGATTATAAGGACATTCTTTGGATTTGGATGAATATTGAGAGGTATATGTGTAATCATCTCATTATATATATATCCGTCCAGTGCAGTGCTTTGAATGGCACCATCTAGTACCAGCATTGGACCAAAGTCATAGGAGTCAAGTATCATGATATGTTGAAATGGGGAGGTTTCAGAGTAAACTACTTCTTTGATTCGATAGTTGATTTTAAGGTTGTCGCGATCGATTTCGGTGAACCATATTTCATCACCTACTTGTTGCAAATATTTTTCCATTTTCATCATAGAAAAACCTCCTTTGTATTTTTTCCGTATTGTAAAGTTAAATGAAAGTTGAGGACCCGTCAGCCTTTCTGGTACAATAGTTTCACCACAAAACACCAAATCAA
>NZ_JAFFJA010000137.1 GCF_021991635.1 Tepidanaerobacter sp. GT38 | reverse complement strand
TTTTGTGGTTCTTGCAGATTACATCATATCACAGAGGAGATACTCTTATCTTTTATTTTTTCCTTTTTTCCCAAAGTAATTTTACACTAAGCAGTCATGTGTACTTCAGCATGATGGAAATGCCCCATCCCAAACAATTCTTCGGTAAGCTATAGGATCTGTATCTCCTTCAGTGCTAATAAATAATATTCTTGATTCCTTGTTAATTTTTAATAAAGTTTTCATGGTTTGCAACTCTTCTTTTTCAACTATTAAACTCAATAGGCCCAATCCTACGGCTCCTGATTCTCCTGAAATTATCCGGGGATCATCCTTCAAGGGACTTGATAATATCCTCACCCCTTTTGCTGCAACATAATCCAGGCACGAAACAAACATATCTGAAAAGTCCCTAAGGATTTCCCAACTTATGGGATTTGGCTCTCCACAGGCAAGCCCTGACATGATGGTAGCCAGATCGCCTTTTACTGCATGTGGCTTTCCATCACCGGCCTTTACCGATCTATAAATGCAGTCAGCTGCCTTGGGCTCAATTATTATTGTAAGAGGCCGTCTATCTTTGTATTTTGATACCAAATAACCCTGGACAGCACCAGCAAAGGAACCGACTCCTGCTTGAAGAAACACATGTGTTGGTAAATCATAACCATAAGCTTGAATTTGCTCTAAAGCCTCATCGATTAATGTACAATAGCCCTGCATTATCCAAATCGGAATATCCTCATACCCTTCCTGGGCCGTGTCCTGTATCAGCACGCCGTCATGCTCTTTGGCATACTTTGCGGCAAATCTCACAGTATCGTCGTAATTGTATTCTGTTATGTATGCATCTGCACCTTCATTTCTTATATTTAGCAGGCGTATTTCTGACGAGCCTTTAGGCAAAAATACTACCGATTTTTGGCCCAACTGATGTGCAGCCCAGGCCACACCCCTGCCATGATTGCCATCAGTAGCAGTGACAAAGGTAATGCTGCCTAGCTTTTCTTTTATTTCTTTTGAGCGCAGTTTTTCAAAGCTCAATTCATCTATTTCTATTCCTAACTTTCGACTTAAATACATGCCAATTGCAAAAGAACCGCCTAATACTTTAAAAGCATTAAGACCGAATCTATGAGATTCATCTTTTACCCATATTTCCCCTACCCCAAATGCTTTGGCAAGATTATTCAGCGCATGAAGAGGTGTGGGCTTATATTGGGGAAAGCTTTCGTGAAAATTCTTTGCCATTTTTATCTGTTTTTGGGATATTATTTCTACAGATGCTTTTGTTGCAGTATTTTCTCTAGCTCTTTCGTTGAAAATAAATTCGATTTGTGAGTGGTTCATTATTTAAACACAACCTCTCTTTTATTAATTGCCTAAATCTTTACACCACAAGAAAACTTAGTCTCATTTACAATTTCATTTTCCTTAGAAGCACCTATGAAGATGACTGAATCGGTTTTTCGATAATTCCCTTAATTCCGATTCACTTAAATCCTTTATATTAATCCAACCCCTATCGTCTATTCTATATTTACAATCAGTCAAGTATTCTCCATAAATATACCCATTGCCTGTATGGCTCAATTGTGTTGCTATTTGTTCTCTCCTATATTTGCTTTTCTCATAGTTAGTACGAAACTCTTCCATTTTTATATTTTACTTCCTTTTATATTATTTCTTTCAGTTCTGGGTATGATCTAAAAATTTCCCGTTTCTGCTCAAAAGTTAAAAACACGTTTCTCAGCTCCATGAATTGTTGTCAGCACCATCTTAAGCAAGGATGTCATGATTTTTTCAATTTAACATAAGGAAATTTTATAGATTAAAAATTACATCTGTTTAGTCACAAAATGGTGTATCAAAGAAAAATAATAAGCATTAACTCAAATGCTATAATTCTATACCGAATACTAAATTCCTGCAATATTGTGAATTTTTATCATAGTCCGGTTGGCAACTTTTATATAATAATTTAAAACGGCTTAGGGAATATCCCGCTAAGCCGTTTTATTTTGCTAATAACAAATTGTTGCTTTTCTTATAGCTCTGATGCGGCTTCTTCATCTATGATTATTGTTGCATCAGGGTGAATAAGCAAAAGGAGGCTGGATTTTGGGTTGTAACAACACCGTCTTTTATAAGCCTTGCGATGATTGGTGCTTTATTTTTGCCGCTGGCAAGCAACAATATCTTTTTTGCCTTCATGATTGAGCCAAGGCCCATAGTTATGGCTTCTGTTGGGATCTGGTCTATACTTTGCACAGCATAATCCTGCTGCTGTGCTTTTAGCGATATCCCTCTTTTTAATTTTCACCGAACCTGAGTTTTGAACTAAAGTTAAATTCAACAACTTTTAAACGAAATAACTTTCCAAAAATCCTTTCGGGCCATATGGTTCATAAAAAACATATGTTATTATTCGATGGCAAGCTACCAACTCCCTGCTGCATCAGGTTTTGAGCAATTTGGCTTTAGCCAATAATGTAAAATGACCACCATTAATGGTGGTCACGATTTAGCAATCTCGACAAATCTCTTTGCCCTTTCCGGATCTACAGGATTCCAAAGTATTCCGTCCTTTTTGAGGCAGGTTCCAACTATAAGGCCATCCGATATAGCTAGCGCTTTATTTACATTGGACTCGTTGATTCCACTGGCAATTAGAACCGGGTGATTAGGGAATTTAGATTTTATAGCTTTTACCTCTTCAAAATCAGGGGCGAGGCCTGCCCTCTGGCCCGTCACCAATATCCCAGCCAGTTCTGTTGTAGCCAGTGTCGTATCAATCTTGTTAAATTGATCCCTCGTATCGAGTGAAGTTCCGGCATGTGCATCAAAGTACGTGTATATATTTACATTTTCGGCGCTGATATTTTTTCTATAGCGATATATTTCTCCCGGCTCAAAGTGGTGAAAGCCAAATGTATCTGCATAGGTTCCCGTTACATAAGTTCTTACGAATTTTGCGTCAATTGCCTTTGCTACAGCAAGTGTAGCGTATGGATCTATAAGCACGCCACAACCGTGAGGTAGGTTAACTTCATTTAATACTTCTGTAACAATTCTTACATAACTTGCAACGATTTCCGGACCCACTTTAAATACGTATGGCCGATCTCCTTCGTTTGCAAATATTATGGCATCAAAGCCCGCCTCCTGTAATGCTCTCACTTCTGACTTTGCCCTTTCAACTTGTTGTTTAAGAGATATTTCAGGATCGTAATAAGGTGTCCCGGGAAGTGCTATTAAATGAACGCATCCGATCAGTGGCTTTTCCGTTTTAAAGATACTCTTATGTTGTTCCATATGGTTGATCATTTGCAAACCTCCAAATTTAATTTTTTATGATAAAATTCCCAAAAATGAAGCTAGAAAGCCTATCACAAACAATACTAGCAATACGACCGTTGGAGATTTCCCTTTTTTCTTTAACAAATAGACGCTTAACAACAGGAATAAAAATGGAAGCATACCTGGAAGAATCTTGTCTAAGAGCGGTTGCACTTCAACTGTCGTTCCTCCAAAATTGAATACTAGTTGAGTGCTGGCTTTTATATTGGATGCGGCTAAACCTCCAATGACCATCATACTCATTATTTTTAATGAATCTGTAAAATACCTCGCAATATCCGAAGACAGGATGCTAACTACTGCATTTTTTCCCATTCTGTAACCGGAAAAAAACATAAAGTAGCTTAAACCTGCCGCATAAATTGAAAATAGTAATACAAATAAAACTGGACCAATTGGATTTCCCTGAAGCGCAAAATCTATTCCTATACCAAGCAGTATAGTTTTTACTATTCCCTGAGTTACCGAATCCCCTATGCCTGCCATTGGCCCCATTAGAGATGTCTTCACGTTGCTGATAATAGATGGATCGATTTCAGCGTTTTTCGCCCTCTGTTCTTCAAAAGCTGCACTTATGCCCACTATGACTGAACCCCACGTATTTTCAGTGTTAAAGAAATCCATGTGTCTAGTAAGGGCTTGAATTATATCCTTTTTGTCAGTATAGACTTTTTCAATTACATTTGTCATTGCATGACAAAATCCTAAGCCTTGCAGCCTTTCATAGTTGTAATTTCTTTGACCCCAGCATATCCACGTCAACCAGGTACGTATTAAATCCCTTTTAGTGAGAAGTGGTCTATTTTCACCCACTTATTGACCCACCTTTCTTACTTGAATTGAATACATATAAGGCTGACAGACAGCCACCTATAATTGCGATGAACATAATATCTACTTTCAAATAGGCTGCCATGAAAAAGCCTATGAGCAAATAGGGAATTAATTCTCTCTTCCAAAGATAACTCACGAGCATTCCAATACCAAGGGCGGGGATAAGACCGCCAGTTACTTTAAGGGCTTGAATGAAGCTTTCCGGGACATAAGCCAAAAGTGCATCCAATGCTTGAGAACCAAAGTATACCGCTATGAACGTAGGTATGAAATATGTAAAGAAAGGTATTATCTGCGAACCATATAAATTCATCAGTCTTATTCCAAAGATGTTGCCCTCTTTAGCATAATTGTCAGCTTTATGAACCCAAATTGCATTAAGTGACATTATGGCATTTTTCGAAAGAAGGCCTAACCCCCCCAGTGGTATTGCTACCGTCAAAGCTGCTTCTGGCGGAAGCTTTACTATCATTGTTAAAGCCGTTCCCAAGTAACCCGCTATGGCCATCTCAGATGGCAAAGAGCCTCCAACTGCCACCATTCCAAGATAGGCCATCTGGATATTGGCTCCTACCTGCATTCCATATGCTATGTCTCCGAATATAATACCATTTATCAATCCTCCGACCAACGGTCCTCCAAAGTAAAAAGACCATCTTAAAAACATCGGCATTGCTGTAGCCACATACCAGGTTATCAGCGCTACCAGCAAGGCTTGAAATAATGAAGTCATAACATCCCTCCTATCTATTTAAATAAGCTCATGAAGTTCTTTTTTTTCATTAGTCGGCAGCATTCTCAAGTACACATGACAACCTCTTTTAGATATTGCCTGAAGTTCATCCAGTTCCTGTTTGCTTAAATACACGTTTTTTGTGATCTTATTTCTGTCAACCTTTGGCCCTATATTCCCTATTACCACCTCCTTAATATCAATTCCATTATCTAGGAGTTCCAGGACATGCTTTATCTCCTTAAATAAGACCAGGGTTCTACTCTGATCATTAGATTTATTGTAATTTTCAATAAATGTATTTACGTCAAAGATACTTATGTCTACAGTACCGGGCGCCGCCAATAACATTACTTCTTTCATGAAATCATCTCTGTACAACTCATCATCTACAACTACAATTTTCGTAGCACTTGTGTATCCAAGCCATGAGGTCATCACTTGACCGTGAATCAGTCTTTCATCTACCCTCCATAAAACAACGTTCATAATCTTTAACCCCCTCGTATAATATATT
>NZ_JAFFJA010000136.1 GCF_021991635.1 Tepidanaerobacter sp. GT38 | reverse complement strand
GAACAGGGCCTATGCCTTTGATAGACATCAAAGGATTATGAAACTTGTTCATTAATTTTTCAATCTTTTTATCCAAACGAGCTATATGCTTCATTATCATAAAATAACCACAGCGCTTGCCTGCTTATCTTGACTTTCCACCATGAATATGATATAAATTTTATTAATTCAAGTAATTGTAAAAGATAAAGACCATGATGGGAAGAGTAGGCAAAAGGGCTAGGCCAAAAGAGAGCCGGGTCAGGTGAAAGCCGGCGCCGAATACTTTGCTGAAGATGGCCCCGGAGTCGAGCTGTCGATATGTAGACAGTTACGGTAAAGGACCGTTAGAATCCTTCAGGTATCGGAAGTTTCTCTACAGAATTTCCCGTGCCTGGCTGAGGCCTTTTTTAGGCGAATATGGGTGGTACCGCGAGAATTCCTCGCCCCAAATTTTTGGGGCGAGGTTTTTTGATTTCGATAAATGCATTTTTACAAAATAAAAAGGAGGAAAAACCTTGAGCAAAAAATCCTTTTACGTGACAACACCGATTTATTATGTAAACGCTGAGCCCCATATAGGCCATGCTTATACTACCGTTATAGCTGATTTTCTTGCCCGGTGGCATCGCCTTGCTGGATATGACTCATATTTTCTAACCGGCACCGATGAGCACGGGGAGAAAATAGCTCAGGCTGCCCAGAAGGCAGGAGAAAAACCTCAGGAATTTGTAGATAGAGTTAGCGCCCGATTTAAAGAAGCCTGGGGGAAACTTTGCATCGAGTATGACGACTTTATCCGCACTACAGAGCCCAGGCACAAAAAAATCGTTCAAGAAATACTGCAAAAGGTCTACGATTCAGGGGATATCTACTATGGAGAGTATGAAGGCTATTACTGTGTGGGCTGCGAGCGCTTTTTGACCGAAAAAGAGCTGGTTGAAGGCCGATGTTCGGACCACGGCATGGCACCTGAACGGCGCAAAGAAGGCAACTACTTTTTCCGCATGGAAAAGTATCGGGAGTGGCTAAGGGACTATATAAATGAGCATCCTGAGTTTATTCGACCAGAAGGATATCGCAACGAAGTGCTCTCAATGCTGTCAGAACCAATAGGTGACCTTTCCATATCCAGGCCTCGTGAGCGGGTGCCATGGGGGATTCCGCTTCCTTGGGACAAAAACCATGTGACATACGTGTGGTTTGATGCACTGATAAATTACGTTTCAGCTTTAGGATATCCTGACAGTGAAAAATTTGAGCGCTATTGGAATTGCGCCTGGCATCTCATAGGTAAGGATATCATAAAACCCCATGCCATATTCTGGCCTACCATGCTAAAAGCAGCAGGCATTCCCATTTATAAACATCTCAATGTGGGCGGCTTTCTCATGGGCCCTGACGGCCGCAAAATGTCCAAAACCCTGGGCAATGTAGTGGATCCCTTTGACCTGTCTGAAAAGTACGGACCCGACGTGGTGCGCTACTACCTGTTAAGCGACGTGCCCTACGGTCAGGATGCTTCGGTAGGGGAACAGTATCTTGTGGCAAGGTACAATACGGACTTGGCCAACGACCTAGGTAATTTGCTCTCAAGGACCATTACCATGATTGAGAAGTTCTCAGGGGGCGAAATACCTGCGCCCGGCGAAAAAGCCGGCACTGATGATGAACTGATATCTATGGCTGAGAGCCTGCCAGAGAAACTAGAAGCTTTGATCCGCCGCATGGAGCTAAATGCTGCAATTAAAGAGATATGGAGATTTATCGGCAGGGCCAATAAGTACATCGATGAATCTATGCCATGGAGCCTTGCCAAGGATCCTGACAAAAAAGAGCGCCTAAATACAGTGCTGTACAACCTGGCGGAAGCCCTGCGAATTACGGCAGTTCACATTTCGCCCATTATGCCCAACGTGCCTGCTAAAATATTAGAGCAACTGGGCGCAGAGGATAGTTCCCTATCTACCTGGGAGAGCGTGAAAAAGTGGGGCCAACTTCCTGCCGGTTTAAAAGTTTCCCGAAAGGGAATCCTCTTCCCAAGGCTTGAAGAGGCCAAAAAGGATGAAGCAGCTGGTGTAAAACAAGAGGCGAAGGCAGCCCAGGAAGCAAAGCCGAAGGTTCAGGAAGAGCCGGTGAATATCATCACCATCGAAGACTTTACCAAAGTACAGCTTCGGGTAGCCCAGGTGTTGGAGGCAGAAAGGATCAAGGGCGCCGATAAGCTCTTGAAGCTTCAGGTGAAAATCGGAGATGAGAGGCGCCAAATAGTGGCTGGGATTGCGAAACACTATGCTCCGGAGGAATTGGTGGGCAAGAAGATAGTTGTAGTTGCCAATTTAAAACCCGCAAAGCTGAGGGGCGAGGAGTCTCAGGGCATGCTTCTTGCCGCATCAAATGAGGAAGGCCTGTCACTTATTACCGTGGACAGGGACATCGATTCAGGAGCAAGAGTGAAGTAAGTAATAAGAACGTTCACAACGGCCCATAAATGAGCCATTAAGAAGCTTGTGATTTTTAAAGGCGGAATCAAAAATTGGTTCCGCCTTTAATTGTCATTCGAATACCACGGGCTATGCCCGTGGTTCCGAAAAGCTTATAGCTATGAGTAGAAAAAACATACCTCCTCTGATAAAATAAAGCGGGTTTGGCCAACCGC
>NZ_JAFFJA010000135.1 GCF_021991635.1 Tepidanaerobacter sp. GT38 | reverse complement strand
TGAATAAGGAGTGATACCAAAACATAGTAAATCAATAGATTAATAGAAATTATAGAGGGAAAAATAGGATTTTAAGTATAATGATAGAAGAATGCTGTGTTTTATTATTGCATTATATATAGAAATGATGCAATAATATAGATAATGATGCAATTAAAATGCATCATGTCGCATTTAATTGCAAAAGTAAGCATAAGAGGAGGTCAGAACTTGAGGACAAAAGATGAGATTTTAAAAATTCTAGATTTGCTAGAAGAAAATATTGCAGATGATTTTGAAGCACAAGATTTAGACTTTAAAGAGTGGGTAGAAAAAAGTCTAAACGATAATATAAATCTAGCAGTAAAGATGGCTGTTTGTATGGCTAATGGTGGAGGAGGAACAGTTGTATTTGGGATAAGAGATAAAGTTAAAGGAAGAAAAAATGCAATAATAGGTGTTCCTCCTATTGTTGATGCATTTTTGATGCAAAAAGCAGTATACGAAAGGACTGACCCCCATATTACTCCGACATTTGATTGGATTGAAGTACCCGAAGGGCATGGAAGAATATTGGTAATGAATATATATCCTGGTATGCCGCCTTATACAGAAACAAATGGAAGTGCTACAATAAGAGTAGGTAAAGATTGCAGACCACTTACGGGGTCTATGAGAAGAGAACTTTTTGCTAAAACTGGAGTTTCAGACTTTACATCAAATTTAGTAGATGAATACTGGAAAGATTGCTTCTCTCCAGTTGCTATGGAAAGAGTAAGAATGATAATGGCTGAAGAACATGCTCCAGATACATTAATAAAAATGTCTGATGAGGATTTGTTAAAGTCCATAGGAGCGCTAAAAGATGGGAAACTAACCTTTGGGGGACTATTGATTGTCGGGAATACTCAGGCACTTTCAAAATATATCCCAAATCATAGATGGGATTTTAGAAGAATGATAAGTAGCACAGATTATAGTATAAAGTATGGTGAAAATTCAGCAATACCAATAGGTTTATATGAATTAGAAAGATATATGGCTACTGAAAATCCGACAACCATTGTTGAGGTTGGTTTCTTACATCCTGAATTTTCTACATATCCTAAAATAGCATTAAGAGAAGCATTACTTAATGCATTTATACATAGGGATTATAGAATTCCAGGAAGTGTTATGCTGAAACATTATAAAGATAAATTGATTATTACAAACCCAGGTAATTTTATTGGAGGTATTTCTCCGAGTAATATACTTCATCACCCACCTGTAGCAAGAAATTTGCATCTTACAGATTTAATGGATAAACTGAGACTCATAAATAGAAGTAATCTTGGAGTTCCGAGAATTTATAAGTCTTTGTTAATAGAAGGGAAAGAACCCCCGCAATATAATGAAATAGGAGAATGCATCGAATTAACCCTTATTGCATCAACGATAGTTCCAGAGTTCAGAAATTTTATAAAAGATTTAAATTCTAAAGGAATTGAAGTTGATGTTGACCACTTGATTATTTTAAACTATCTTCTTAGACATAGGGAAATAGACACGTATAATGCTGCTCATATATGTCAGAGAAGTATAGAACAAGTTAGGGAAATACTTAGTTATATGGAGAATAGTTTAAAACTTATAAAATCAGGGGGTACTGTTAAAAAGAAATACTATTCTTTGACTCGGGAAGTTTATTCGATGCTGCAAAAAGGAATAGAATACGATAGGGATAAAAGGCTTGATAAAGAGGCTATTAAAATGAGAATATTATCCATACTAAAGGAAAGGAACCTTACTAATGCAGAAGTAAGACATATGACGGGTATGGATAGGCAACAAGTACTAAGGCTTATGCGTGAGTTAGAAGCGGATGGTGTTCAGATTAAGGGTAGTGGTAGAGGGGCATATTATTGTTTATCTAGAGATGAGTAAAACTAAAGGCAAACAAATGATTCATTATTATGTCGCAATTATAAAATAATTGAATCATTTAATTGCGACAAATTGTTTTTGATGCAATTCAAATCAGGTGAAACTAAAGTTATATCGAGCAGTAATTATTTGTTTATGATAGGTGAATTAGATAAATGGGTACTGTGAAACTTTTAAAGTGAAATCACATGATAAAAATTAATTTGACTAATCCTTATTCCTTTACCTCTCGTGCCTATATCTATGTCTACATCAAATAAACTTCTTTCATTTTTCAAATGTTTGAGAAGGAGTAAATAAAGTTCTTCAGGAGACCATAGGGAAAAGGTAAAGGTGCGCCTTGGAACTATGGTTTTTTTGTTAGGATTTTTAGGATAGAAAGGGACAAGGGATAAGGGTAAAATCTAGATAAATCAATGGATTGAGAGATTAAATGGAAAGGAAAATGGACAGGAGAAATGGACATAATTCTCCTTAAACCTTCCTCCT
>NZ_JAFFJA010000134.1 GCF_021991635.1 Tepidanaerobacter sp. GT38 | reverse complement strand
GTCGGAGGCGGTATAATAAGCCAAGCGGTGGTGATAGAAACACTTGGTTCTAACTAGAGGGATTTTTACACAAAAAATTGGACTTGATCTTGAGCATGTTCCACATAGAGGTGATAACATAAATCATAACATAATTCCCAAGCATTTAAAGGAAGTAATGTTATCCCTGCTTTAAAACATTTAGCAGCTGTATCAAAAGCTGCAGATGCTTTAGCCTTCCGACCTGCAACCAGATTATACTGTGCAAGTTTTAGCCTTTCTTGGGAATCAGTTACTAAATCTATGCCTCGATTAATGTGGTCCATTGCGGTCAATATTCTGTCATTAAACTCTTCTTGCTTTGTGCTTTGCAAAATCAAATTTCCAACTTTTAAATGGGCAACCTTTTTTTCCTTATCAGTTAACAACGTATATACAGCTTGACTAACCCTATCATGTAAAAACTCAAAAATATAGTTTTCGGTGTCTGTTTCTGTAGGGAAGCCCTCTTTTTTCTCATCAGTTAGCACAATCACTAACCCTTCGGCTATCACCTGCTCCATAAGGACAGCAACTTCGGCCTCTGCCTTTTGGCTTACTGCTGCCAATGTTTTTATATTAAATTTATTACCTATGCACGAAGCCAGTTTTAAAATATCCAATTGTTCTTTTTTAAGTTTTTTGAGCCTTGCGAGTATCAGATCTAAAACATCATCTGGAATTTGCAGCCTATTGATGGATTCTGATTTCCATTCCCAGCTTCCCTGTTTAATATTAAATGTTATTAGTCTTTGGTTATAAATAGATATTAGCATCTGACTTAAAAACAATGGATTCCCGTATGTTTTGCGATACAAAATCTTAGCAAGTAATTCTGCTTTCTCTTTATTGCAGCGGAAAGTTTCTGCTATAAACTCCGTGACATCCATTAAGTTAAGGGGAAAGAGCTGTATCTGCATAAATGAAATTTCTTCTTTTTCTATTTCTTCAATAGCAGCCTGTAGAGGGTGAGTTGGCTCTATTTCATTGTCGCGATAGGCGCCGATTATGAGCAGAAATCTAGAATCGACATTTTTTGATATAAACTTTAATAGCCGTAAAGAAGCTACATCTGCCCACTGTAAATCATCTAAGAAAATAACAAGCGGTGTATTCATTTTTGAAAAAACTTTAATAAAATCATCAAACACCTTAAAAAATCGGTTAATGGCTTCCTTTGGTTGAAGCATCTCAACAGAAGGTTGGTGCCCTATTAATATATTTAAATTCGGTATTATTTCTGTGATAAGTGCTCCATTATTGCCTATGGCACGTTGTATTTCTCTTTTCCATTCGTTGAGTTTGTCCTTGCTTTCGGTCATAAGCTGTCTAACTACACTTGTCAATGCACTGGAAATTGCTGCATACGGTACATTTTGTCTAAGCTGCTCAAATTTGCCATAAGCATAATACCCTTTGCTAACGGCAAGGGGCTTTACAATCTCATTTATCAACATAGTCTTTCCTATACCCGCACAGCCGCTTATAAATATTAACCCACCTTCGCCTGAACAAGCGCGTTCAAAAGCTTTTTGTAATGCTTTTGCTTCCCGTTTACGCCCAAAAAGCCTTGTGGGTAATTTGAAGTGAGGTGTTATATCAAACTCACCTAGTTTGAAAGGCTCTATATTACCCTTTGCGTGCCATTGCCGTCTACACTCCATCAAATCTCTTAACAGACCATAAGCTGTCTGATATCTCTCATGGGCATTTTTAGAAAGGAGTTTCATTGTTATTTCAGATATAATTGATGGAATTTGTGAATTGATTGCATTCGGTTTTTCCGGTATCCTAGTAGCATGAACTTGAACCCATTCAGCAGTACTGTCTGCTTCAAATGGAAGTTTACCAGTTAACATCTCATAGAATATTACTCCCAATGAATAATAATCCACCGAAAAACCTAATGGGCCTTCTTTTTGGGCCGATTGTTCGGGAGATAAATATTTTATATCTCCTGTAAAATTGCTTTTAATCATTGTTTTTGAATTATCTGCTGAATATAAAATTGCATTACTAAAATCAGTTATTTTGACTTCTTTATTATCAATGTTAATAAAAATATTATCCGGCGTTAAATTCCTATGAATAATGCCATTGTGATGGATCTCACCCAAACTTTGTGTAAGTTTGATAGAAATATCGAGAAATAATTCAATATTCGCATGATTTCCCTTAAAAAAATTTCTCAGAGAAATTTCTTTGCCCTTTTCAATTTTTAAATTATCCAGCACTTATCAGCCCCCCTCTTAATCAGACGGCAACTGTGCACTTGTTTAAAACATCCATATTTACCATAATATTATATAATATTTTATTTTAAAAATTTAAGCTTTTTTATAAAAATACTTTCTATATATTTTTCTTGCATAAAACATTGAAAATTCTCAAACTTAAACTGCTGTTTTATTCCAAAACGGTTATTTGTGGTAAATAAAAGCCGGGTTTAATGTAAAGATCTTTATCAACATTAATTACACAATAAAAACCATAAGTGAAGAACACTTATGGTTTAACGTCGATTGAGGTAGTTTTTAAGTTCTTCAGCTAACAAATGTCTTTTCAGTTACAGACATTTTTTTCAGGGTATTAGAAATATTATTTCAATATCAAGCTTTATAACAAGTAATAAGATAGTAAAGCTTGTACTAAGCCCACAAAAAAGCCTAATACACCACCCAGAACTTCTATTTGTTTTAATTCTTGCCTTGAAAGCCTTATAATTAAATCCTCAAGTTGCTCTAAGTCTAGGGAGTTGATTTTGTCTTCTACAAGTTGCTTTAAGTCCAGTTGTTCTTTGGCTTTTTGAGCTAATGCGATTTTTATTTCATCAAAAATCTCAGTTCCGTTCCTGTCAATCATATCGCCAACAAAATTAACTATATATTCTTTTAAACCTGATGGTATGAAACCTGGAAGCTTTTCACCAACTCTTTTGTCTATTATATTCCTTATATATTTAATAATTTCAGTTTTAGTCCCCATATTAGCCAGGTTATCTATAATCTCTTCAGTGGAAATGATCTCATGTTCTAATGCCTCTCCAATATTTCTAGAAATGTCAAATCTGCGTTTAGGAATTAATCCTTGTATTTCAATCCCCAAAAGCGGAATTTTAACTGGATTTAAAGGTCTAAAAATAAGTCTTATGGCTAGAAGATTAGTGCCCCAGCCGATTAGTGCTCCGATGAATGGCATCAATGCTAGCTGAACGTAATAATTCATAAAAAACATCACCAATTTGATAATAACATACATGTGATTTAAAAAAAAGGCCTTCAGGCCTTACTTCTTAGTGAAAGATTCGCATTTTACACATATATCACAGTGATTGCAAAAACTCACTCTGCCTTCAAATATATTGTAGAGAGCATTGGCAACCTCGCGCTTTTCACTTCCATTATAGCCATGAATAGTAATTCTCCTAGGAGCAATATTTATCAAAGTACTTACAGTTATGTCGTC
This sequence comes from Tepidanaerobacter sp. GT38, assembly GCF_021991635.1. Taxonomy (GTDB): domain Bacteria; phylum Bacillota; class Thermosediminibacteria; order Thermosediminibacterales; family Tepidanaerobacteraceae; genus DTU063. The sequence continues at coordinate 1,466 of NZ_JAFFJA010000134.1, read as the reverse complement.
CATGTTGACATCCGGATTTTCTTTAGCTATTAAATCAAGACTAGAATCCCTTTCAATAAAATTTAAATTTTCATCCATTAATATTATTTGATTACTGGTAAATACTACATTTACTAAATCTCTTTTTGGCTCCTGAAGGTCTACAAAATGACGAAGCAGTTTTATAAATTCCCGATACTCTTTATCCATGAGAAATTCATCTATGGCTAAATCTACCGAATCTTCCAACTGCATTATATACTCTTTTAAGCGAAAATTTACAAAGCCATCTAGAATGATTAAACTATTACTCGAAAGAAATTCCTGGATTCTATGTAACACAAAAGTCTTGCGTTTAATTTGAAAAGAGATATCATACTTTCCACTTACCTCGTTATAGTTTAACAAAGCTTTTGCAAATTCGTAAATTTTATTTTGCTCAGTCCTATTAAAATAAAAGTAGTTCTCTTTTATGATTCGCCTAATAAGTATTGGTTCCCAATGATTTATGATAATATCAGAAAGGGCATTTGCCACACAACTAATAAATCTTTGTTTAAGCTTATCAAAATTATTTGCTTTAAGTAAAATATCATCGTCAACATAGCAATAATAGAATCTGATGTTATCTTTTGTTGCTTTTCTGTAGTTGATCCCCAATCCCTCTTCCCTCAATAAATCAAATTCAAGCTTTAATCTATCATCAAAACCATCAATAGGTTCTATTACGCCTATAGTTAACAGCTTCACTCTAACCACCCCTTTCCTTTGTAATACATATTATATGTATGTGGCTTATACCATATACAACAAAACAAAGGCAACAGTTCCATTATATGTATTTGGAAATCTTTTAAAATCGTCGTTATGTTTTATAAAACTTTCTAGTCAAGGAAATAATATTATCAAGGAGGCGATTTAATGAATGGAAAAACAACAAGTTGGATTGTAACGGGTGTTGGTGTTGTGGTTGCAGGTGTTGGATATATGACAGGTGGTATGATTGGGGCAGGTATCACCGGTTTTGGCCTTGCCCATGTAGTCCTTGGCATACTAGACATGTTTAGACCAAGCGTACGGAACTAATATCGTATATAATATTTTGATTGTAAAACATTTGGTGTTGGAGAATCCACCAACACCTTTTTTTATTAGTTGCAATAAAAACGGCTTAGCGGAAACTATCCACTAAGCCGATAATGATATTTGTCTATGTATTACCCTTATTTTTTTCAACACTGTTGTCATCAAAAATGGCCTCAAATAAAAATGGTGGGCGCTGTAAGGATTGAACTTACGACCCCTTCCGCGTCAAGGAAGTGCTCTCCCACTGAGCTAAGCGCCCACAACTTGGTGCCGGGAACCGGAATCGTCCCGTAATCATAAGATTGTCTAACAAGTTTCAAAATTAAACTTGCAGAAATTATTATAGCATCTATGTTTAATTATTGCAAGGGGAAAAACTATTTTTTGTTGTTATTCTGTGA
>NZ_JAFFJA010000133.1 GCF_021991635.1 Tepidanaerobacter sp. GT38 | reverse complement strand
TAACAAATTTGTAATGTGTTTTGTTGTTTTTATTTTATGCCAAAGGTGACATTTTCATAGAATAAAATTACTCTTTTTTAAGTGACATTTTTACTGGTTATTGACAAATTATTTAAAAAACCTCTTGACATATTTTTAAATCATGGTAAAATACATACCAACACCTAAAATTAAAGCCCTTGTACTATGTAGTAGGAAGTGTACCTAGGGTTCCGGCCAGAAATGGCGTCAGCGACCGAGCGGTACAATCTAAGGCCAGGCCTTAGAACACCGTGAGAATAAAAGTCTCCAGCGGCAGGTTCCTATTTGAATCTCCTGCTGGGTTTTTTATTACCAAAAATTAAAGTTATATATTGTGTAAATAATGTAATGATGGAGAGTATGGCAAAGAAAGTGGCACAGAGAGCCGGGTAAGGTGAAAGCCGGTCCACCGTATTTGTTCATTCTCGCTCCTGAACAGCTCGGGCGAAATGGAGTAGTCCGATGCCGCAACATTGCGTTAAAATGAAGTAGCAAGCTACTTCCTGAGGCCAAAACCGCAAGGTTCAGGCAAAACAGGGTGGTACCACGAGGAATACCCCTCGTCCCTGAGAAACTTCTCAAGGCGAGGGGTTTAATTTTACACTAAATATAAAAGGTGGTGAAGGCAGTTGAAGGTGACCGGTGCTGAAGCTTTGATTAAATCCCTCGAATATGAAAATGTGAATTTTATCTTTGGATATCCTGGAGGGGCTATCCTTCCTGTATATGATGCCCTTAATAATTCAAAAATAAAACATATTTTAACACGCTCAGAACAGGGTGCTGCTCATGCGGCCAGCGGCTATGCCCGGGTTTCCGGTAAAGTTGGCGTATGTATGGCTACTTCTGGGCCTGGAGCAACAAATTTAGTTACTGGAATAGCTACTGCATATATGGACTCGATTCCAATCATAGCTATTACAGGCCAAGTATCCACATCAGTTATAGGTAGAGACGTTTTTCAGGAAGTCGATATAACCGGCGCTACTGCACCCTTTACAAAACATAATTATCTGGTAAAAAATGCACAGGATATTCCTAGAATTGTAAAAGAAGCCTTTTATATTGCCTCAACAGGCAGACCGGGTCCTGTATTAATAGATTTGCCAAAAGATGTGGCAGAAACAATAATTGATTTTGACTATCCGGAAAATGTTAATCTTAGGGGATATAAACCCAATACCGTAGGTCATTATCTGCAGATATTGCGAGCAGCTGAAACTATTAACCAGTCACAAAAACCTGTGATTTGTGCAGGTGGCGGCATTAATTTAGCTGGTGCCGAAGATGAACTAATGCGGCTTGCCCAAAAGGCTAACATACCTGTTGTAACAACATTAATGGGAATAGGGGCTTTCCCTGCCAATCACCCCCTATATGTTGGCATGATTGGCATGCACGGTGTATCACCCGCTAACAAAATGATAGCTGAAGCAGATTTAATAATTGCCGCAGGAGCACGCTTTGCTGATAGAACTGTTGGCAAAGTGGATGGTTTTGCACCAAATGCTAAGGTGATTCATATTGACATAGACCCGGCTGAAATAGGCAAAAACATACCAGTGGATACTCCCATAGTAGGCGATGTAAAGCATGTTTTAGGAGAAATAGCTTCAAGAGTTGAAACACGATCAAATAGCGAATGGACTGATTATGTAACTAGATTAAAACAAAAAGCTGTTTATAAAACCGATGGAGAGAATTTACACCCCGTTGAAGTGATACGCTATATTTCCGACAAAACCAAAGGCAAAGCGATTATCACTACTGAGGTTGGTTGTCACCAAATGTGGACAGCTCAGCATTACGAGTTTATAGAACCACGCACCTTTATTTCTTCAGGTGGTTTAGGTACTATGGGCTATGGCCTTCCGGCCGCCATTGGGGTTCAAATTGCAAAAACCGATAAGATGGTAGTAAATATTTGCGGAGACGGCAGTTTTCAAATGAACTTGTCAGAAATGGCTACTGTGGTAGAAAACGAACTACCTATAAAGATTGTGCTGTTTAACAACAAGGGTTTAGGTTTGGTGCGTCAACTTCAGGAGTTTTACTGCAATAAGAGATATAATCAAGTGCACTTTGGGTTTGTTCCTGATTTTGTAAAACTTGCGGCAAGTTATGGCATTAAAGCTTTGAGGATTCAAAAGCGAGAGGAAATTGCCGCTGCTATTGACAGTTTGATTGAACACAAAGGGCCTTTCTTACTGGAATGTATGGTAGATATAGATGAAAACGTATATCCCATGGTGTTAAACGGTTCTACCATCAATGAGATGATAGGAGGGTAGACATGAAAACAACACTTTCCGTACTTGTAGAGAATCATCCAGGGGTGCTGTCCAGAATTGCAGGTCTTTTTAGCCGCAGAGGCTATAATATTGACAGCCTTGCTGTGGGAACTACTGAGAATCCGGATATATCCCGGATGACTATAGTGGTAGAGGGTGACGAATACGTAGTAGAGCAGGTAAAAAAGCAGCTAAATAAGCTGGTAGATGTTATCAAAGTAAGCAAAATCGATCCCCAAGATTCGGTTACAAGGGAATTGGTGTTAATTAAAGTGGATGCAGAACCTCACGTTAGGTCAGAAATTATTCATATTGCGGAGATATTCAGGGCAAATATTGTAGATGTAAGTCGCAAATCCATGACAATAGAACTTACAGGTGATAAAGACAAGGTAAAAGCCTTTGAAGAACTATTAAAGCCTTTTGGCATAAAAGAACTAGTTAGAACTGGCATTATTGCCATTAATAGAGGTACAAATTGTATAAAAATTGAGGAGGAATGTTAACATGGCAAAAATGTATTATGACAACGATGCTGATTTACAATTACTGAAGGGAAAGAAGGTAGCTATTATTGGCTATGGAAGCCAAGGCCACGGTCATGCACTGAATTTAAAAGATAGCGGCATTGATGTGGTTGTAGGGCTTTATAAAGGCAGCAAATCATGGCAAATTGCTGAACAGGCGGGTCTTGAGGTGAAGACTGTCAGCGAAGCTGCAGCTGAAGCAGATATAATAATGATTTTAATTCCAGACCATCTCCAGGGTCAGGTTTATGAAAAGGAAATCAAACCGAATCTTAAGAAAGGTGACGCTCTAGCTTTTGCTCATGGTTTTGCAATTGTCTACAGTCAAATCGTTCCGCCGGAATATGTAGATGTCTTTATGATAGCACCAAAAGGGCCAGGTCATCTTGTAAGGAGGACTTATGAGCAATGCGGAGGCGTTCCGTGCCTACTTGCAGTTCACCAGGACTTCTCAGGTAAGGCTAAAGACATTGCACTGGCCTATGCAAAAGGTATAGGAGGAACTCGAGCTGGGGTAATAGAAACTACTTTCACTGAAGAAACTCAGTCAGATCTTTTTGGTGAGCAATGCGTCCTATGTGGTGGCGTATCAGAGCTTATCAAAGCCGGATTTGAAACTTTAGTTGAAGCTGGTTTTCAGCCAGAAATAGCATATTTTGAATGCCTTCATGAGATGAAATTAATTGTTGACTTAATATATGAAGGTGGCCTTAGCTTGATGAGATATTCAGTTAGCGATACTGCCAAATATGGTGACTTTACAGTTGGCAAGCGGATAATTACTGAAGAGACTCGCAAGGAAATGAAAAAAGTCCTTGATGAAATTGTCACAGGAAAATTTGCAAAGGAATGGATTTTGGAAAATCAAGCCGGCAGGCCGGTATTCAGAGCAATCCAGGCTAAGGAAGCTGAGCACCCAATAGAAAAAGTAGGCAAAGAGTTGAGAAGTATGATGCCCTGGCTAAAAAGTACAATTACTATGGACTGATAACAGGGGGTATGATAGATGCCCAGAAAAATAGATATTTTTGATACTACATTGAGGGATGGCGAGCAAACTCCAGGTATATCATTAAATGTGGCAGAGAAGCTGGAAATAGCTAGACAACTTGAAAGACTTTCCGTAGATGTAATTGAAGCCGGATTTCCTATAGCTTCTAAAGGAGATTTTAATGCGGTAAAAGCCATTGCAGAAAATGTAAAAGGGCCAGTTATTGCAGCACTCGCCCGAGCAAACTTTAAAGATATAGACTGTGCAGCAGAAGCACTTAAGGCTGCTGCCAGACCTAGAATTCATACATTTATAGCTTCGTCGCCGATTCACATGAAATATAAACTAAAAATGACGGAAGAGCAGGTTTTGGAAGCGGCAGTAGCTGCCGTAAAGCGAGCGAAATCCTATGTAGAAGATGTGGAGTTTTCTGCGGAAGATGCATCAAGATCAGATATAGAGTTCCTCTGTAAGCTTTACGCAGCTGCCATAGAAGCAGGAGCTACGGTCATAAATGTTCCTGATACTGTAGGTTATACAATGCCCAAAGAATTTAGCAACCTGATAAAAACTTTGATGGAAAAAATACCTAAAATTGAAAATGTAAAAGTAAGTGTCCACTGCCATGACGATTTGGGTATGGCTGTAGCTAATTCCCTAGAGGCTGTAGCTGCTGGTGCGACTCAGATAGAATGCGCTGTAAATGGCCTTGGTGAACGGGCTGGCAATGCTGCCTTAGAAGAGGTGGTAATGGCCCTTGATACCCGAAAGGACATCTATGGTGTCACACACAATATAAACACAAAACAAATTTACCGTACAAGTAAAATGATAAGCACTATTACTGGAGTAGCTATTCAGCCCAATAAAGCTATTGTTGGGGCAAATGCTTTTGCTCACGAATCTGGGATTCATCAACACGGAGTTTTAGCTGAGAAATCCACTTATGAAATAATGAGTCCCCAATCCATTGGGTTGACTACTAATAGGCTGGTGTTGGGTAAACACTCCGGCAGGCATGCCTTTGCAGAAAGATTAAAAGAACTGGGTTATGAATTATCCCAAGATGAATTGAATAAAGCATTTGAGCGGTTTAAAGACCTGGCAGACAGGAAGAAAGATATAACAGATATGGACATTGAGGCCATTGTAGAAGACCAGGTAATAAAACTGCCTCAGCACATTGAATTAGATTACTTTCAAGTATCCACAGGCAACAAGTCCATCGCAACAGCAACCGTTAGAGTTAAGATAAATGAAGACACTATTGAGGAAGCGTCAACCGGTGACGGACCAATAGATGCCATATATAAGGCGCTTGACAGGGCATGTAATGTGAACTGCAAGTTAGTTGACTATTCTATCAGGTCCGTTTCAGGAGGCAAAGATGCTTTAGGCGAGGTAACCGTAAAGGTAGAAAAGGAAGGCAGGACTTTTCTAGGTAGAGGATTGAGCACAGATATTATAGAAGCAAGTGCTATAGCATATGTCAGTGCACTAAATAAGATATTATACAATGGTGGATACTGCAAAGCCTAGGTGGTGATTTTAAATGGGAATGACAATAACAGAGAAAATCTTTGCGAAACATGCAGGCAAGAGTTTTGTAGAGCCCGGAGAGCTTATAATGGTCAACGTGGATATTGCTTTAGCAAACGACATAACAGGCCCTGTTGCTATTGAAGAATTTAAAAAATCCGGGGCTCAAAAGGTTTTTGATAGAGAAAAAATTGCCCTTATACCCGATCATTTTGCCCCCAATAAAGATATAAAATCGGCTGAGCTTTGCAAAACTTTAAGGGATTTTGCAAAAGAGCAGCAGATAGTTCATTACTATGAAGTTGGACGCATGGGAATAGAGCATGCACTTTTACCAGAGCAGGGTATAGTACTTCCAGGAGATGTAGTTATCGGTGCTGATTCCCACACTTGCACTTATGGCGCATTAGGGGCTTTCTCTACCGGTGTCGGTTCTACAGATTTGGCTTTTGCCATGATAACAGGAAAATGCTGGTTTAAAGTACCTGAGACGATAAAATTCATCTATCATGGCAAGCTAAATCCGTGGGTTACCGGAAAAGATTTGATTTTACACACTATTGGAGACATAGGTGTAGATGGAGCATTATACAAGGCTATGGAATTTACCGGTGATGCCCTTTCGAACCTGACAATGGATGAGCGGTTTACAATGACCAATATGGCCATTGAAGCCGGTGGCAAAAATGGAATAATGGAAGCCGATAATATAACTCTGGAGTATGTCAAAGATAGAGCTAAGCGGCCTTATGAAGTATTTAAAAGCGATGAAGATGCCCGTTACTCGGAAATAATCGATTACAATGTGGAGGAAATCGGGCCTAAGATTGCCCTCCCCCACCTTCCTGAAAATGTAGTTGATGTGGAAGAAGCGCAAGGTATTGAAATAGATCAGGTAGTTATAGGCTCGTGTACAAATGGGAGATTAGAAGACATGAGGATGGCTGCAAGGGTAATCAAAGGGCATAAAGTGCACCCTTATGTCAGATTAATAGTAATTCCGGCCACGCAGCAAGTTTATCAGGAGATGATAAAAGAAGGAATTACTGAAATTTTTATCGAGGCCGGTGCTGTAGTGAGCACACCCACGTGCGGACCCTGTCTAGGTGGATATATGGGTATTCTAGCCAAAGGTGAAAGGGCAGTTGCTACTACTAACAGAAATTTTGTAGGTAGAATGGGTCACCCTGAAAGTGAAGTATATCTGTCAAATCCTGCTGTAGCAGCGGCTTCTGCCATTAAAGGAAGAATAACCCATCCCCGGGAGGTGGCCTAGATGAAGTTTAAAGGAAGGGTATGGACTTTTAAAGATAACATAGATACTGATGTAATTATTCCTGCTCGCTATTTAAATACAACAAATTCCCATGAACTGGCAGCCCATTGTATGGAGGATATTGACCCAGATTTTGCAAATAAAGTAAATCAAGGGGATATCATAGTAGCCGGCAAAAATTTTGGATGCGGCAGTTCCCGCGAACACGCACCACTAGCTATAAAATCCACAGGTATCAGCTGCGTAATCGCGAAATCCTTTGCGCGGATATTTTACAGAAATGCTATCAATATAGGCTTGCCCATATTGGAATGTGATGGTGGCATTGAGGAAATAGCAAGTGGAGATGAACTCGAAATCAATACAGATGAAGGAATTATAACTAACTTAACGACAGGCAAAGTTTATACCGCCAAACCGTTTCCTGAATTCATCAAAGAAATAATTAATGCCGGAGGCCTTTTAAATTATGCAAAGAAGGTGGATAGTAAGTGTTCACAATAGCCCTTCTTCCGGGAGACGGTATTGGTCCTGAAATCATAAGTGAAGCAGAAAAGATATTAAATGCAGTTGAACATATATTTAATATAAAATTTCAGTTTGTAGAAGGTTTAGTTGGCGGTGCTTCCATAGACGCACATGGTGTCCCCTTAACTGAGGAGGTCCTTCAGCTTTGTAAAAATAGTGACGCAATTTTATTTGGGGCCGTCGGTGGCCCCAAATGGGACCACCTGCCTAAAGAAAAAAGACCCGAGCAGGCAATTTTAAAGTTGAGAAAAGATCTTAACCTATATGCCAATTTGAGGCCTGTTGTCCTTTTTAAAGCCCTTGCCGATGCGTCACCCATAAAACAGGAGTTTTTGGGTGATGACCTTGATATCATGATTGTCCGGGAATTGACAGGAGGCCTGTATTTTGGGAAAAAAGGCAAGGAGGAAGGTCAGAATCATGTAACAGCCTTTGATACCATGGAATACACTGATGACCAAATAAGGAGGGTGGCCAGGCTTGCCTTCAATATTGCCCGAAATCGAAAAGGCCATCTAACTTTAGTTGATAAGTCCAATGTCTTGGAAACCTCCAGGCTTTGGAGAGCTATAGTATCTGAAATGGCCGCCGACTACCCTCATGTAAAGCTCAACTATATGTATGTTGACAATTGTTCTATGCAGCTTATATTAAATCCAGCCCAGTTTGACGTGATATTAACGGAAAACACTTTTGGAGACATATTAAGCGACGAGGCTTCAGTGCTCACAGGTTCTATAGGCATGCTGCCGTCAGCAAGTTTAGGTGACGAAAAACCTTATTTGTATGAGCCCATACATGGTTCGGCTCCCGACATCGCTGGCACTGGTAAGGCAAACCCTATAGCATGTATACTGTCAGCCGCGATGATGCTTGAATACTCCTTCGGTGAAAAGTCTGCTTCAAAGGCTATAATAAATGCTGTAAATAAAGTCCTCGATGAGGGATACGGAACTTTTGACTTGCGAGCTGGAGCAAAACACGTAGTGTCTACCTCAGAAATTGGCGACATTATAAAAAAGTATATTGGTATTGATTAGAATTAGCTGATTGAAATCAATTTAAGAGTGTCAATAATCTTTGAAAATGTCACCTAAAAGGCATGATTTTTATTCAGTGAAAATGTCACCTTTGGCATAAAATAAAAACAACAAAACACGTTACAAATTTATTAAATATTGTATTTAACAGCAAAAGAAAAAA
>NZ_JAFFJA010000132.1 GCF_021991635.1 Tepidanaerobacter sp. GT38 | reverse complement strand
ACAACAACTTGACACTATCCATTTCCGCCAAAATTATTGACCCCTCTTTAACCTGATGCTATAATAGCAATAGACTTTGAACCTTGTTAATTTAATAATGAGTATAAAAATACTCAAATCCGAAAAGTTACACTCATTGTTAAAAATAAACTTTTCACTTTACTACAAAAACTAGCAGGAAAATTCTAACTTTTATCGAAGTATATTAAATGATTTATTTCTAACAAAAATTGCCTATTGCTTTCAATCTCACGAGCAGATAAACTTGATGCTCAGTTTTACAAGAGATTGAAAGAAAGGATATAAACCAACTTTCAAATAAAGTTTTTGAAGGGGGGAGATAACACCGAGAAGTGAGGAAAGCCTTTTTTAAGTATTATTATTTTCAAAAAATCTAAAGGAGGATTTGAGTATGAAAAAAGCAAGAAAGCTACTCGTAACCCTACTCGTGCTCACATTCTTACTCAGCACATTCAACGTAGGGTTCGCTGCAGACAATGACGATGTTTCTAGAACGCCTGCAGTAGACAGAGCAATTGCACTTGGTATTTTAAGAGGCGACGACCAAGGCAATCTCAATCTAGACAAACCAATTACCAGAGCAGAAGCATTAGCACTAATTATCAGAATTTCTGGTTTGGAAGTTTCTGCGGACCTTATGAAAGGTGCCACAATTTTCCCAGATGTAAATTCTGATCCATCATTACAGTGGGCTACAGGCTACATAAATCTAGGTGTTAGCAACAAAATCGTTAATGGTTTCCCTGATGGAACATTCAAGGGCAACAACCTAGTAACCTACGCCGAAATGGCTAAGATGATTCTCTATGCCATGAACTACGGCGTAACAGTAGAAGGAGCCCCATGGCCTGCTGGAGTAATGGCTAAAGCCGATGACCTCAAATTATTTGACAAGGTCGCTGCAGCTCCAAACTTGCCAGCAATTCGTGGCGATGTTGTACAGATGATTGATAACTCTCTCACTGTAAAACATCTAGTACAAAGAGGCTATGGTGCCACTGAATACTACGAAGAAGGCAAAGAAGATTTCCTCTACAAACTAAGAATCGACGAAATCGATGGCGACGGCGATGGCCTCTATGTAACTGCTATATCCAGAGTTAACAGCAGGCTTGATGATGATGAAATCGAACTAGAAGATGGCAATATCTATACACTTAAGACACCTGATGTTAAAGCCGAAGAAATCTTCGGTAAGAAAGTAAAAATTTGGGTAAAACGCGACGACAACAAGAAATACAAAGATGTATTTTATGTAAAAGTTGAAACAGCGGAAAAAGATAACCTGTTTGATGCAATTGATGAGGCAGATATAGAAAAAAGAGAACTCACCTTAAAGATTGCTGATAAGACATATGATATCAAAGATGAGAAAGACGATAAAGCAAAGATCTATATAAACTATGAAGAAATGAGCTTTAGCGAATTAGAAGAAATGAAAGCAGATGACCTCGAAGGCCTATATGGTAACTTTGTGTTAGAAAGAGGCGAAATCGTTTTCGCAAACCTCTTTGACTTTGATAGAAACGATATCGGCCTTGTTACAGAAGTTGCAAAAGACTATATTGAATTTATAGCTTTAGAAGACGCAAAAGAAGATGAGATTGATCTCACCGATTATAAAGATGAAGACATATTCGTATACGACAAAAACTTCAACGTTCTCGATGTAGATGATATTGAAAAAGATTCCCTAATCTATTTCTGGGAAAATGATGATGACCAGATCTTCATAGTAGTAGCCGGCGATGTAGTTGAAGGTGAAATTGACAGAGTAAGAGATGCTAAAGTTAGAATCGATGGAAAATCATATGACAAAGGCGATGCAGCTATCCTGTCTTATGACAAAGGCAAGAACTACGATACATGGGACAATGTAAAAGATGTCGAAGATTTCACAGAAGAAAAGGTATGGGCATTACTTGGCCTTGATGGAACCATAGCTGTTATCCGCGGTGAAGCTGTAGAAACAAGTGGCACTATTTACGGTATAGCAACATATGCCAGCGTAGATAAAACAGGAACATTATCTCTATTTAATAAAGACGGAAAAGTTGTTGACTACACCGCTGAATCACGTTCAATGCTTAATGAAATCCAACATGATAAAGAGGAGCTAAACTACTATGGCAATATCACTGACGAAAATTTTGGATATTCTATAGTGGCATTTAGAGTGAATAGAGATGGCGAAATCAGCGATGATAAAGAAAATGAGAAATATGTTGATTTCAACTATGTAATAGTTAAAAATGGAACAGTGATTAAAGGTGATGATTTTGAAGAAATCGTAGACATAAATGTAAATGTTAATGTATACAAAGAAGATGACAAAGCATACTTTACAGATCGTGATCCTGAAGATGAAAATGCTTCCAGATACTATGTCTCTAAAGACACCATTATAATGAGCGCTATAAAAGATGGAGAATTGGATCCTTCTGTAATTACCTATGATAACTTTGTTTCTATGTCCATTAACGGAAGTGAAGCAGTAGTTTTCGGTGAGCCTGGTAAAAATGCAAAATTAGTAGTGTTCTTAGAGAACGACTTTGAAGGTTCAAAGGAAACTTTCTACTTTGGTGTTGTAACAGAAGATCCATGGGTAGGACGTAAAGCCACAACCGTAGAAATCAATGTAGCTGGCGAAGGAAAAACAGAGTACAAAATTAAGGATTCTGATAAAGATAAATTTGCAAAAGGCAGCGTTGTAGCATTTGCCCTGAACAGTAAAGATGAAGCAAAAGACATAGTATCCGCAGCAGTCTACGATGGAAAATCAGATCCATCTGACACAAATGGTCACGCAACAATTATTGCTGGTACAGTGGCGGATGTAGACGGATCCTTCATAAAAGTAGGAGCTGAATCATATAAAGTTGCAAGTGACGCTGTAATATATGACTTCAAGCTCGATGGCAAGAAATTTAAGCTTGATGGCACCATCAGAATGTCCAGAATCAGCGAAGATGACTATGTAATACTTATGTTTGATGAAGATAGCAAGGAAGTAAAAGCTGCAGCTGTATACTATGCTAAGGATCTAGAAAAGTTTAATAAATAATCGATGAACTTAAAAAACCGACAGAGAAATCTGTCGGTTTTTTCTTGTAAAAGGTGACAACAGACTGATCCCATTAGGTAGTAACGATCTTATTCTTGCTCTTGAGACAAACCTAGCAGTGTGCAGGATACACGCTGGACGGCTTTGAGGCGGATAGGAATTACAGGTTTTTTCGCACAGTGTTGCTGCCTTTACATACTCTATACTGTTTTTAAACTATTTTTTAAATACCAATGTCATATAACTGGTTGTCTCTATTAAATCATTTCCCATCAAAATGCCAGAATTGGTGTGAGCCAGTATTTCAAATTCTGTGATGCCTTGGTTTGCCATAGTGAGGAAAAGTGTCACGAGACTTGCCGGAGAATCCAGGTGATCATTGCCTAGGCTAAACAGCTTGTCCAGGTCTTTATCTTTCATTGTCTTTATCGTTTCTTGGTCCTTTTGTTCCGCTTCCTGACGGGTGAGATAGTGGGAAAAATCAACAGATGCGATTACTGCTGTGCCTCTGTCCACAAAACTTGAAAGGCAGTTGGCTATTTGCTCTGCTTCTTTTTTCGATACATCGTAGTGAAATATTACCGGCACCACTTTAGTATCGGGCAGATAGTACTTAATGAAAGGCATTAAGTTGCCGATAGAGTGTTCCTTTGTAAAGGGACGATCATCTTGCTTTACAAGTTTTGTTTTTAATAACTCATCTATAATATACTCATCAGTTTCAACTGTTCCGAATGGAGTTTGCCAAGCCAGAGAACTTGTCAAAATCTTATTTCCCAGGTTTTGGTGGTTAGGCCCTAGCAAAATAATCTGGGTAGGGGGACTTTTCGCAAGCTTTGCGAAAACCTCCCCTATAAGTTCATGGGCCAGCAGGTGGTGGGGCACAACAGCTCCGTGAATTCTGCCCTCAAAGGGCTCTATATCCTCGGGAGACAGGGGATTAAAGAGCCTGGGATCGTAAAATACATTTGGATGAGTGGCTTTAGGAGCTTGGTAGGGCTCTTCGGTATCATTGGTCTTGAAAGAACAACAGCTTAAGGCGAAGCACAGGAAGATGCCCACAAAGATAACGAAGGACTTTTTCATTTGATTTGTATCCTCTCTTCTTTAGTAATGCTGTAAATCTTGCCACTCTTTAAATTCTGTATGATAGCAGGCTCTGCTTTAAACTCTCCTGGATTTATAACCCTTGCATAGTAAGTGATAGACCAGCTTTTCTTTTCATAAACGCCGAAGGTGACCTTTTGCCCGTCTATGAGAAGGGGATAAGCGGCGTTTTGTTTTACCCCGTGATAGTATGGCCTCTTTATAATTTTCAGCCCTGCCGGCAAGAAGTCGGTTATGATGTAAGGACCGTCTGGAGCTGTAGGGCCGAACTCGTAGGAGAGTGTGATGGTAATAATGTCGTGGGCATCGAAAGTATTTTTCGTTATCCCATCTGCACCGTAGCTTTTGCTAAGTTTTACTTCATCAGAAGAAGACTCTAAGGAAGGGTCAAAAGCTGCATCGTAAACCGCCGTAACACCTACTTGACCTTCTATATCCCCGAATTTTAGTGTTTCAAGTTTTTCCTGTGTCAATATTAAACGATAAGTTTCTCCGGGCTTTAAAGTAACCCTTTCCTGTCTGCCTTCAAGGGAGTAGCTGAAACTTACCGGTTTTTCAGGCAGCCTTGTAAGGGCATTATTTAAAAACAACAGCTGTTCAATGTATAAGAGGATGTCTTTTCTGGAGTTTTCCAATACGTAAGCATAGAGTTTACTTTGTTCCTCCAGGTTTAGACCGGAAGCTGCGACGGCTGCAAGAGCAGTTGCTTGTAGTATGTCGTCCTGGTCCTGGCCAACCTTTATGCGCATTTGATGTCCCAGGTCTTCGCCTTTTTCTTTAATAAGGGATTTTATCAATCCGGCTGCCGAAGGCTCATCTCCCACTTCTACAAAGGCCAGAGCCAGGTAGAGTTTTTCAATGGCAGTGAGATTTTCTTGCTGTGAAAGAAGCTTAAGCTCTGTAAGGACAGGCTCGCCTAAAGCTGCAAGACCATAAAAAGCCATAATACTGCGTTCCCGAGTTTCCCTGGGGTCCCCGGCAACCTTAAATAAATAATCGGCCAGGGCGGCTTTGTCAAAGGCATCATCCAAAAGGGCCGCAAGTTTTGCACTGAGTTCTAACTCCGCAGAACTGTAGGGCAGTAAAGCAATACCTCCTTCGGCCGTTTGGTATTTAAGAAAGTCGATTTCTCCACTTTCTATGTCGTTTAATACCGTACCGGGAAAATACTCATCTAATAGTTTACCTCCCATAATCCATGCTATTTTTTGGTCTATCCGGCTGCCCTGGGCCCATTGCAGCTGCAATAGGGAATTAAGGTATTGGCTTCGCTGATAGTCTGTAAATGTTAAGGATGTCAAAGTATCCTCTGAACCTTTAATTTTCAAATTTTCTTCTAAAAGCCTAAAGTCAACCTGCCGCTTTGATAAGAAACTGTCGACTACCTTGAAGCTTAATGTAAGTCTATCTCTTAACCCGTCGGGAGTTTTTCCAGTTACGGTAATGCTGTATTTTCCGCTTTCCAGCGGGGGCAGCTGCCAGAAGGTCATGGTAAAGGCTTTCCCTGGGATGGTATCTTTTATGGTCTTTCCATCTTTTTCTAAAGCCACTTCATAAGTAACCGAAGTGCCTGCTTTTAATTGGTCGCCGAATGCCCTTAAAGGTATAAGGGGCCGGTCTTGAGACAGATATGTGTCGTTTACAACCATATCAACAAAAAATGGAAGCTTTACCACTACCGGTGCGGTTTTCGTTGCAGCCCAAAGGTCTTTGGTCACTGCCTGGCAGGTGAGACGCCAGGTTGTAAGATTGTCCGGCACTCTAAAATAAATCTGAGCCCTTCCCTTATTATCCGTAGTCAGGGTTTTAAACAGCACCGCATCCCTGAAATCCTTTCGCTCGGAACCGCCTTCCCCTCCGTGCTCTGCGCCTCCGGGAGGCATATCGGGGATTTCATGAGTATAAAAAGATGTTTTAATACCCGAATCAAAAGTATCGGAATATATGGCTCTCAATATATCTACATGCTGATCCTGCAGGGCATAGAGGGCTTCATCAACCAGGTTCAGGTTTACTACCGCTTTTACGGGCTTACCCTGTTTGTCGGTGACTTTCACTTCGACATTAACGGTTTCCTGGGGCCTGTACTCATCCTTATCCGTCTTTATATCTATTTTCAAGGCCCTTTCCCCATAATCGTAGGTGACGAGTGAGTCATAAGTCTCGTGATAGTTTTTCCCGTCAAAATATATTCCCCGGATCCAAAAGTTCGGTATCAGTTCTTCATCAAAAACCGTCTTAAATTCAGGCGAATCCTGGACGTAAGCTTTTTGGATGCCCTTTCGGGACATAAGGAAGAGGTAGCCTTGGGCTCTCGTAGGTAGCTGCAGTTCATTTTCTTTCATGACTAGATTTACTTCTTCACCGGCTTTATATACAGTTTTGCCTTCTAAATTGTACCATTTGTAGTTGTACTCCCTATAGAAACCGGGCCCCAATACTTGGCGTTCCCGGACGGCCGGGTTGCCCCTAAAGTCCTGGGCGCTGATTCTTACAAGATAGGACTGCCTGTCTTCAACGGGGAAGGAATATACTGCTTTGCCCGCGCTATTTGTAGTAACCTGTGCTTCTGAATAGGGCAGCTTTTTATATTCATAATAATACCGGGTCTCCACTTTCTTATTGATGAAATCGTAATATTTTCCTTCTTCACGTCTTTCCCAAACTTCCCGGAAGACTTCAATCTTCACCGGGTGATTTCCCACAGGGCCATCCTTATAGGCATCCCTGTCCCAGGGTTCATACTGGCCGCTGTTGACTTTGTCTACGGTCAGCTTATCTAATTGGATTTCCAAAGTGGCTGTATTCCCTTCAACTTTATTGGAAACATCTATATCGATATCGTTATTTAATACCCTAACGAGGCTCTCTGCAGTGATCTCACCGGCTTCCGGCAGTTTTGCAGTCAAAAACAGCCTTTTGTACAGGATAGAGCTGAATACCTCTTTAGAAAAGACCGGAACATAGGACAGTATGGCATTGCCTTCTTCATCGGTTGTAACGGTGTTTTGGCCGGGACCATCGATATGGGTCTGTATTGGCAAAAAGGCTGCAGGAGTGCCCTCAAAGAAAGATGCTTTTATCTCAAAATCAACTTTATCTCCTATGTAGACGGCTTTTTTCGAGGGCTTGACCTCTATGTTATAAGCGGGCTTTGAGTAAGTCTGGACCTCAAAGCCGGCCGAATCGACGGTTTTATCCCCGACTCTTATTTCTAAATCATAGTAGCCGGGTGTTAAATTGGGCAGCTTCATACTGCCTGTAAAGCTAAAGTCATCCAACTTTACCTCAATGCTCTCAATGTCGGAGTTTTCCCGCCATCCACCTGTGGAAAGGACTGCGGTGACTTTATCTATAACCCCGGCATCTTCGGTCCTGGGCTTTAGGATGCCCCAAAAGTAGACCGTATCATCCGGCTTATACAGCGACCTGTCAAGGTACAGGTATTTCCAGTAACCCATGGCAAACTCTCTGCTTTTTTCCCAGCTGCTATCCCACTGGTACCAGGGTGGAATGGTTATGACGGCTTCAAGGCTATCCTTTGAAACCACTCCGTAAATACCGGTAGAAGTATCTTGAGGGGTCGCGAGTCGGACAAGTCCTGAAGCATCAGTGACAGCTGCTTCATCACTGCCGTAAAGCTCAACTCTTGCCCCGGAAGCGGGAGAACCGTCCTGCAGATTATTGACCCAAATATAGGTATATTCTTTATCAACGGCAGAGTAAAGGGAAAGGTCCGTAACTTGGAACCAGGTCTGGCTCTTTATTCCATCAAAATTGATTTCGGCCAAATAGTATCCGGCAGGCAAAGGCTCCGGAAACTCTACGAAGGTGCTGTAATCGTACTCCATAACCGGTGCCAAAAAGCGGGCCACCTGCTGCAACTTGGAAGTGTCTTCAATATAAATCTCCCGGGACCTATAGGCCCATATGGGGATTGTTTCCCTCTCCTGCTGGGCTTTTATGAAGTCTTCGGCGCTTTTGTAATTATAAACGGTAAACTCAATTTCATGGGGTAAGGCCTTATCTCCCCAACTGAAGAAATTAAATTGTAAAAGGGGTCTGTCCTTAGTCGAAAACTCGCTGTTTGTTTTAAAAAACCTGAAGCTATAACTCGTAGGTTCTGCCTGGGTTTCAAACTGAAAGGTCACATCTTCTTCAAGGACCTGGCTGCTTCCGGCGAGAGGAAGGCCTTTCTTAATAGTAACGGTGTACAGAGTTTCAGGTTCAAGTCTGTCAGGGATAAATACGGCTGTTTTTTTATGGACTTCAAAGCTTCCTGGGGTTTCTGGACTAATGGAGAAATATTCCGGTAGGTTTTCGAAGTTTAAGTGGCTAAAGGTGATTTCAATTCCTGTATCAACAGGGACACCTGAACTTTGGTTTCGCGGGAGTGTGGAGACAATCCTAAATTCCCCTTTTGTCTGAAACGCCCATTTCAAGGAGTTCGGGCTTATAGTGTCTAAGGTAAACTTATAGATTTTATTAGGTTCCAGGGGCTCTTCAGGCACAATCAGGAGCTCATTGTTTTTTCCGGCAGGCCGCTTTACTGAAAAGTTTATACTCGGTTCCACGGTAAGGTTATTGCGGATATGGTCAATATTTATAGGAGATTCACTGGAAAGGACGAACTCCGTATCCAAATCCACGCCGGCGCTGTCTTCTTTGGTGGCTTTCAATTGCATTTCCTCCGCTAAAGCTTCGGTCAAAATTGGGGTATTTCGCCCCATGTATATTCCCATGCCGAAGGCCAACAATAACGTTGCTGCCAGGGTCAAAGCCAAAAATCTCTTTGATTTTTGCATTTTTTCATCTCCCCACAATTTATCTTTGAACAAATATATAAACTCCTAAATGTCCTATGTTCGACAGAGCTAGGATATGAAGATTTGTATCAGACTTGCTTGTAAAAAGAAACTATGTTAGGTTCAATTTAACATTAACATTGTTTTTTATATATATCAATAAATATTTTTTCAAAAGATAGTGTCAAGTTGTTGTAG
>NZ_JAFFJA010000131.1 GCF_021991635.1 Tepidanaerobacter sp. GT38 | reverse complement strand
ACTCCCTTTTAGGATAATAAGTCGGCTGAAGGGCAGTGCCGTCATCTGCACTTAAAGACTAAACTGATTTACAAAGCTTACAGTCAGGGGGCTCTTTAGCATATTCCTCTTGCCCTTTTCAAATGGCATTATTGCAGTTAATAGTATTTTATCTCATCAAATTTAAATTATGCGTTCTTTTGCTAGTTTTTATAAATGTTTTTGATACTACCTTGTCTGATGTACTTTACTGTTTGTTGTATACTTCCTCCCCGCGACTTGCGAAGACACATCTTTTCCAGCGACCAGTTTTATAATAGCAGTAACTAAGAAGGCCACTAAGCGCCATGCTAATTGCTATGCCTATCCATATTCCGCGGCTACCCATTAGATTTGAAAAAAACACTGCCAATGGTATTCTCAATATCCATAGCGAGATTATTGACAGTATCATAGCTACTACAGTATCTCCTGCGCCTCTAATAATTCCATTGGCTACCCACATAATTCCAAAAGGAATATATGCCATAGCTAAAGTCTTTAATATAATTATTCCTTCCTCCAAAACTTCAACTTTATCCGTAAATAGTAAAAGCAGTTGCTTTGGTATCGAATATATTAGCAATATCATAAAAGCAGAAATGCTAAAGGATAAAACGCTGCCCCACTTCATGGTTTCATAAACTCTGTCATATTTTCGCGCGCCTAAATTTTGCCCTGCCAAAGAAGACGTTGCCAGCCCTATTGACATTGAAGGCTGAAGGAAAAATGAATCTATTTTATTTGCAGCACCATAAGCTGCTACAACTAATGTGCCAAAAGAGTTAATGACTGACATTATAACAGTGTGCCCCATAGCAACAACAGTTTGCTGTAGTCCCGCCGGCACTCCTATTTTAAGCAACTGTTTCGTTACACTTAAATCACATCTTATTTCATTTACCCTTATTGCTAAAAGTTCATTTGTCTTATTTAAAAACCTAACTGCCAGCAAAAATGCTACTCCTTGCGCCAATATAGTAGCAAGAGCAGCTCCATTTACTCCCATTTTGGGTATTGGACCTAGACCAAAAATAAAAACTGGGTCCAGTGCAATATTTAATACTGTTGCATAAAACAGAAAAAGAAGGGGTGTCCTTGAATCTCCAAATCCCCTCAGTATAGCGCTAACAGCATTATATCCGAAAACAAAAGCAATGCCCGCCGAAGTAATAAGAAGATACCCTGATGCCATATTAAAAGATTCTGACGGTGTGCCAATTAATCTAAGAATTACATTGCGAAAACATATCCCCAAAATAGTCATTATAATTGCAGCTATAGTCAGAATGAACATGGTATTGTCAACGGTTTTCTTGACCATAATACTGTTTTGAGCACCTTTGTACTGTGCGATCATAACAGTAGTTGCCATAGTCAGTCCAGTTACCATGGCAATCATGACAAAAACTATAGGAGAACATACAGAAACTGCAGCAAGAGCCTCAGCCCCCAAGTATCTGCCTACCCAAATTGAATCTACAGTATTATAAAACACTTGTAATACGTTCCCTATAAAAAGAGGAACCGCAAAATTTAAAAGATGTCTAGGAATACTTCCTTCAGTAAAATCCATAGTGGCTTTTTCCATGGCAACACTTTTGTCACATGACATTTATGTTTTTCACCTCTTATAGGTAGTGCATTTTTGCATAGCTATATTTTAACATAGAATTGCAAAAAATGATAAACATTTTCATAAGATAATCTATATAATTTTCTTTTATCACCTAATAA
>NZ_JAFFJA010000130.1 GCF_021991635.1 Tepidanaerobacter sp. GT38 | reverse complement strand
ATTATCATAAAATAACCACATATAACATAAAATCATTATTGTTTTTTAGATATTGTTGTGTTATAATGTCTTTCGTGCGTGAATATTTGTATACTCTACAAATAACACGAAGGGGGAAGTAACCTTTGACAAATAAAGGTGGGTTTTACATAGTCAAAGATGAGATTCTGCCTGATATTTTTAAAAAAACTGTTAAAGCTAAAGAGCTTTTAAAGAGCGGAAAGGCTAAAACCGTCAATGAGGCAACAGAAGCCGTAGGCATGAGCAGAAGTGCATATTACAAATATAAGGATTATGTTTTTCCTTTTTATGAGGCCAGCATGGGTAAAATCGTTACAATTTCATTTATCCTGGAACATATACCTGGTGTTTTATCAGGTATTTTAGAGGAAATTGCCAAGGCACATGGCAATATATTGACTATTAATCAAAACATACCCGTTCAAAACATGGCAAATGTAACAATTTCCTTTGAGACTGGAAATTTAAACAAAAATGTTGAAGAACTTCTAGCGATTATAAGCGAAAAAGAAGGAGTTCATAAGCTGGATGTAATAGCTCAAGGATAGGGAGAGGTGAAAAAATGCAAATTGGATTATTAGGTTTAGGCACAGTTGGCACAGGTGTCGTTGAATTAATAGAAAAAAATAATAATATAATAGCTAAAAGGATAAACGAACACATAAATATAAAAAAAGTCCTTGTAAAGGATTTAAATAAGCAAAGGTCACCTTTAGTGGAAGGAAAAATAACTGATAGGTTCGAAGATATTATAGAAGATGAAGAGATTTCTGTAATTGTTGAAGTAATGGGAGGCGAAGAGCCTGCGTTAACTTATATTAGGGAAGCCTTAAATAGGGGCAAACATGTAGTAACTGCCAATAAAGAGGTTATATCAAAACACGGCAAAGAGCTGCTTGAGCTTTCGGCAAAAAATGATGTAAACTTACTTTTCGAGGCAAGTGTTGGCGGTGGTATTCCCATAATAAGGCCCATGAAGCGGTGCCTGTCCGCAAATCAAATAACAAAGATAATGGGAATACTAAACGGTACAACAAATTATATTTTAAGTCAGATGACTGAACATGGAAAAAGTTTTGATGAAGCTTTAAAAGAAGCTCAATTAGCAGGATATGCAGAAAGTGACCCTACCGATGATATTAAGGGCTTTGACGCAGCGCGAAAAATAGCTATACTATCTTCTATAGCTTTTAATACACGCATAACTGCAGACCAGGTCTATACTGAAGGTATTGATAGTGTAAGTCAAGCGGATATACAGTATGCCAAGGAAATGGGGCAAGTTATAAAGCTTATTGCTATGGGTAAAAAGCATGAAAATTCCGTAGAAGTTGCTGTAACACCGATTTTACTGCCGGAAGACCACCCCTTAGCAAGTGTAGGTGGCCCCTTTAATGCTATTATGGTTGAAGGAAATGCTGTAGGGCCGGTTATGTTTTATGGTTTGGGAGCAGGCAAAATGCCCACTGCCAGTGCTGTAGTAGCTGATATTATGGAAGCCATAAAAAATAATAATGGCGGCAAGCTTAACTGTACCTGCTATTATGATTTTGATATAATGGATCCTGGCGAGGCTTGTTCAAGTTTTTACATAAGACTTAGGGTAGTTGATAAGCCTGGTGTCCTTGCGAAAATAGCTGGGGCATTTGGTGAAAACGAGATAAGCATGGCAAAAGTTTTTCAAAAAAATACGATAAATGGCACTGCTGAAATAGTTATAGTTACATATGATGTGCCGTTTAGAAATATTCAGGATGCACTTAGTGAAATAAAAGCTTATAAGCAAGTAGTTGAGGTATCTACTGTAATTAGAGTAGAGGAGGAGCACAAATGAGCATAAAAAAAGGAATTATAAACAAATACTTTTCATACTTACCTGTAAAGCATAGAAAAAATATTATTACACTTAACGAGGGTGATACGCCGCTTATTCGCGCAAAAAATATTGAAGAGTTGTTAAATACAAAGGCAGAGATTTATTTAAAATATGAAGGGTTAAATCCTACGGGGTCATTTAAAGACAGAGGAATGACAGTGGCCGTGTCCAAGGCGGTGGAGGATGGCGCAACTGCTGTCATATGCGCTTCAACCGGCAACACCTCTGCTTCATCTGCGGCATATGCGGCAAAAGCTCGATTAAAATGCGTAGTGCTTATTCCTGATGGTGCCATTGCCATGGGTAAGCTTGCCCAGGCAATTGCATATGGTGCAAAAGTTATTGCAATTCGAGGCAATTTTGATGATGCTTTGAAAATGGTAAGAGAGCTATCGGCGCGAAGGCCTATTACGCTAGTGAACTCCATAAATCCAAACAGGATAGAAGGGCAAAAAACTGCAGCTTTTGAAATTTGCGATGAACTAAATGATGCTCCTGACTATCTTGCAATACCCGTAGGAAATGCAGGAAACATTACGGCTTATTGGAAGGGCTTTAAAGAATACTATTCACTTAAAAAGAGCAGCAAATTGCCCAAAATGATGGGCTTTCAGGCTGCAGGTGCTGCACCTATTGTGGAAAATAGAGTTATTGAAAAACCTGAAACCATTGCAACGGCTATCCGCATTGGAAATCCCGCCAGCTGGAAATCGGCAGTAGAAGCAGCACAAATGTCTAATGGCAAAATACAAAAGGTCACCGATGAGGAAATTTTAAAAGCTTATGAGATACTTGCAAAATATGAGGGCGTTTTCGTAGAGCCCGCTTCTGCCGCATCAGTGGCTGGTATAGTTAAAATGTGCAGGGACAATGTTTTAAAAGAAGGGGAAAAGATTGTAGCAGTACTTACAGGTCACGGATTAAAAGATCCTGATACTGCGATTAAAATGGGCATTAAACCTACTGTACTTGATGCAAAAATAGATTTATTGGAAAGTGAAATTTACGGCTAGGAGTGAGAATATGGTAAGAGTGCAGATTCCTGCAACAACGGCAAACTTTGGACCTGGCTTTGATTGCTTAGGTGCGTCTTTGGGCTTGTATAATTATATTGAAATGGGTTTTTCCGATAAACCTGAAGTTTATGTAAAAGGTGAAGGGGCTGGAGAAATACCGGAGGACGAGACAAATTTAGTTTATCAGGCAGCTTGTCAGGTCTTAAAACGGGCAAATATAGACAGACCGTTAAAAATCGTCTTGGAAAATAATATCCCTATGGCAAGGGGGTTGGGGAGCAGTGCTGCTTGCATAGCAGGAGGTTTAATGGCGGCAAATCACTTGGTGGGTGAAATTTTAGATAATAGTGAGCTGGTGCAAATTGGCACAGAAATGGAGGGGCATCCTGACAATGTTGTGCCTGCTATGTTTGGCGGTTTTTGCCTCTCTATGGTCCATGAAAATAAAGTTATATACAAAACCTTTCCAGTGCCTTATTGGCTTAGATTTGTGGTTTGCATACCCGACTTTAAATTAAAAACCGAAGATGCAAGAAAAGTGTTGCCCAAAACCGTAAAATTTGAAGATGCAGTATTTAACACTAGTCATACTGCCATGCTGGTGGCTGCAATGGCTCAAGGAGATTTAACTAATATGAATGTTTTTTGCCAGGATAGATTGCACCAACCTTATAGAAGCAATTTGATTCCGGGCATGGAAAAGGTACTGCAAGTAGTCACTGAAAAAGGGGCTTTTGCTGGATTTTTAAGCGGTTCCGGTCCTGCAGTTATTTGTTTAACTTTAAAAGAAAGGGCAGAGGCATTAGGCCAGCATATGGTAGATATCTTTGCACAAGAAGGCATAAAGTCCCATTATATGGTGCTGTCATCAGACTCTAAAGGTGTAAGATTTTTGTAAGATTTTTATGAATATAATTCAAGACTTGAAATAAATTCATCTATGCATTATAATATTAATTGCAAATGGAAAAGTGTCTGGGTGTGGCGCAGTTTGGTAGCGCGCTTGAATGGGGTTCAAGAGGTCGGGAGTTCAAGTCTCCCCACTCAGACCATTATAAAAGAAAACTAATAAGAGAGCCTATAGGGCTCTTATTTTTTTATACTTTTATAAATGTAAAAAAGGAGGATTATTCCCATTTTTGGAGAAAATATAATTAATTAATAGATTTACAGTAAGTTCTAAGGAGTTTAGTAACGTGTGCTGCACTTGAAAAGGTGAAAGTTATGCGCCAACATTATAATAAAAAGGTGGTATATTTAAGGCCCAAGAAAAAGTCGCTAAAGCTACCCATATTTATAGCTTTATTATTTATTGTTATTTTGCTTTTATATTTTTATAAAGCTTTGTTCATGAATACTTATACAGTTATAAATGGTGAAATTAGCGAGAGTTTCTCAGCAGATGCGATTATAATAAAAAATGAGATACCAGTTTTATCGCCGGTAGATGGTAAAGTACAGCTGCTGGTTAAATCAGGTGAGAGGGTTAGAGTTGGAACTCCGCTTTTTATTGTTACTACCGATGAAAAACAAAAGCAGCATTATCAAAAAGAGATGGCAGAAATCGAAGAAAAGATTGGAACTTTAGAAGACAGCGCGGGAAGTTCTTTAATTGCTTTGAATTTAATTAATAAATCTATAGAAAATACCACTGAAAAATTAAAAGAGGCTACAGAAAGTGGCGAATTTGACAAAGTAAAACTATTAAAAGATGAGCTGGAACGATTGACCAATGAAAGAAAAAAACTCCTTGAGTCAAATGAAGCCAACATAAATCTATTGAAAAAACAATTAAATCAAATACAAGAAGATTTAAGCAAAATAGAAATTGTAACCTATGCATCGGATTCAGGAATAGTGAGTTTATTTGTTGATGGCTTTGAAGACATCTTAGTTCCCAATAGAGCAGAAAAAATTTCACATGCTCAATTGCAGGCCGTATCTGAGAGTGCAAGTAAACCTGCTATAGGTAAAAACGTCAGAGCAAATCAACCGGTTCTTAAAATTATTGACAATTTTTCCTGGTATATTGCCTTAAAACCCGAAAAAACGTTAAAAGAAGGCCGAGAGTACTATATTAAAATAAATGATGATGAAAAAATAAAGGCAAGATTAATTAAGATCAATGAAGAGGGCATAGGCTTTTTTTTAGTTAATACAGATTTAGACAGCTTGTTGGATTCTAGAAAAGTTAAAGTTGAAATTATACTAGGAACATATTCGGGTGCTATGATACCCAAAAATGCCATATTTACAGATGATGGTGGTGAAAAAGGAGTATATATCATAGAGCGCGGCAAAAGGCGCTTTAAGCCTGTTGAGCCCGTAATTGAGGATGAATACAATGTGATAGTAGAAGGATTGAAACAAGGAGATAAAATTTTACTTAAATAAGAGGGGATTACGTTGGAGTATTTAAAGCAAAACATTCAACAAATAAAATCTAAAATTAAAGCTGCAGCGGAGCGGTCAGGAAGAAACTGGGAAGATATTCATTTAGTCGCCGTTACTAAGAATTTTTCCGCTGAAGTAGTTCAGGCGGCTGTTGACTGTGGAATTGTTTTATTGGGAGAAAACAGAGTACAAGAAGCCAAAAGTAAAATCGAACTGGTAAAGGGTGATGTAAAGTGGCATTTAATAGGCCATCTGCAAAGAAATAAGGTAAAAACAGCAATTGGCATGTTTTCTATGATTCAGTCCCTTGACAGTTTTCGTTTAGCTGAAGAAATACAAAAAAGGGCTGAGCAAGCTGAGCGAGTAGTTGATGTCCTGGTGCAGGTAAACATAGGCAGAGAAATAACAAAATACGGTATTGATCCTGATAATACCGAAAGTTTTATAGAAAAGGTATCATCATTTCCAAATATAAAAATAAGGGGCTTAATGGCAATTGCTCCGTTTAAGGAAAATCCAGAAGATGTGAGATCGTACTTTAGGCATTTATATAATATTTTTGAGAGTTTAAAACAAAAATCAATTAGAAATGTAAATATGGAGTACTTGTCTATGGGGATGAGTCATGACTTTGAAGTGGCAATAGAAGAAGGGGCAAATATGGTCAGAATAGGTACTGGTATTTTTGGAACTAGACAATAAACTTAAGAGGGAGATAAGAGATGAGCAATAAAAATTTTTTCAAGAAAATATTATATTTTTTAGGTATTGAAGATGAAATACCGCAAGAAACTGAAAAAGACGATTTTGAACCTTATAATATTGCCCGACCTGAACCAAAACCTATTGGAAGAGTCATCAATATCCACCAAACAAACAGGAACAAAGTAGTAATATATAAGCCCGATTCCTTTGAAGAGGTTAGGGAGATAACAGATGAAGTTAAAAATAGGAAATCCGTAATTGTAAATTTAGAAAAGTTAGACAAAGAAAATGCAAAGCGCATTTTGGATTTTATGGCCGGCAGCATTTATGCTTTAGACGGCACTGTAAGGAAAATAGGCCCGGGAATATTTTTATTTGCCCCCGAAAATGTGGATGTGGCAGGCTTGGAACCAGAAGAAGAAAATCAAGATAAATCACCACTTAATATCAAAATAAGGGGGTAAAGTTTTGCTATATCTGATAAATTTATTTTTCAATTTCTGGACTTAATGATATTATTACGAGTTATTTTATCGTTTTTCCCAAGACCCATCAATCCCACTATTACTAAGTTCATATATGATTTTACAGAGCCAATATTGGCTCCTTTTAGAAATCTTTTAAACAGATTTATGCCAAAAGGGCCAGGACCTTATTTGGATTTTTCGCCATTATTGGCGCTGCTTTTTTTAGATATTGTTAGAAATACTATTATTAGAATCCTGTGGGGGATTCTTTGGTAAGGAGATGAACAAGTTAATATGGACATTTCACCTTTAGAAATTCAAAAGAAAGAATTTAGCAAAGCTTTAAGAGGCTATAACACCGATGAAGTGGATGAGTTTATAGATAGAATGCTGGAAAACTACGAAAGGATTTATAAAGAAAATAGAGATTTAAAAGAACAAATTCAATTGCTGCAAGAAAAACTTCAAAACTATAGAGATATTGAAGCAACTTTAAAGAACACCCTTGTGCTTGCAGAAAAGACAGCCGAAGAAGTAAAAAGCAATGCTGAAAAGGAAAGAGAAGCTATCCTAAAAGAGGCTTCACTGCGGGCAGAGGGCATATTGCAAAGTGCCAAACAACAGTTTAATAAAATAAATGATCAAAATGAACAATT
>NZ_JAFFJA010000129.1 GCF_021991635.1 Tepidanaerobacter sp. GT38 | reverse complement strand
AAACCAGCCGCCAAAAATGCCGTACGCTTCTACAAACGCCCCCCAAACTGACATTACAAACATACCAGCAATAGCAAATCCAATGATAGACCCAATGTTTTTCACAAAATGTCACCTCCAAATTGTTTTGGCCCTAAAGAAATTGAAAACATTCTTTTCTTTTTTTGTGCACCTCCCCTTCAGTTTGTATAAATCTCACATTTACACGTCTATGCACGGATTTTCAGGTTTTTATTCAATTGCCCAAGCTCTCTTTCGATATTATATTTATTCAGATTTTTTGATGTTATTCCTATTGTTCCGGATTTTTTGATTAGCTTTGTACGTAACAATTTAAAGCAACGTCAATATAATTTTGATTTCAAATCGCATATAATAGTGTTTGTTATTTATTTTTTATTGCATTTTTCATGCCACAGGCGCTAGGATTGTTATAGTAAAATTCTTATATTATTACAATTTTTATTAATGCATTTTTCAGTATTTTCTAAATAAACAAAATGCAATACTGCATTTTTTATTCGTATTTATGCATCTTATATTTCGCGTGCATCATGGCCGAAGTTATAAACCATCTAATAAATGCTGCACCCGATTAATAAATCAAACCTACACTTTGATTGTGTGTCCATGTGGTGCCGACTATAAAATCAGCTACAAGCCAACCACCTATCGCGTCCTACAATTTTCAACCAGTTTTTCCCATGGTTGTAACTGATAAATTTTCATTCTTTTGTATGCACTGCTTGCCAAAAAAGAAATCCTTCCAAGGCAAATAATTACGATACAGAAGAATTTTTTATTCACCCAAGAAGGATTTTAATCCTCAAGTCACCAAGGTATATTCAATAAAATTTTGAAATTAAGATCCATAAGATTGCCTTACCTTCTACAAAATATTATGAAGTCGTATTATGAAGTCTCAGAAGAATAGACGTGGAAGCCAAAGAGATACTGAAGGAATGTATGTAATAATAGTAAGAGCAAGAACCATAACCAAGAAAAATGGAATGATACCCTTCGACATTTCTTCTAAAGAAAGTTTCGATATGCCACAGGCTACAAATAAATTTACACCTAACGGTGGGGTAATAAAACCTATAGAGAGATTGACTACCATTACTATTCCAAAGTGAACAGGATCTATACCAACTGATGTAGCTATTGGGAACAATATTGGGGCCAATATAATAATAGCTGCAGTTGTATCCATAAAAGTTCCAACAATTAGCAAAAGTATATTTATCAATAATAAGATTATCGCAGGGCTTGATGTTAGAGATTGTATGAAGTTAGCAATTGTAAGAGGCACTTGTTCAATCGTAAGAATCCTTCCAAAGGAGGTAGCCGTCCCTACGATGATCAGTACTGTAGCCGTTGTTAAGGCTGAGTTTTTTAAAATATCGGGAACATCTTTAAGTTTTAATTCTTTATATACAAACCTGCCTATTATGTACCCGTATATAACTGCTACGGCACCGGCTTCAGTAGGAGTAAAAACTCCTCCATATATACCGCCTAATATAATTAGTGGCATTATTAAAGACCATTTAGCTTCATTAACAGCAGACAATAAGTTTTTGATAGAAAAACTTGAAGAAGTAGTTGACTTATATCCATGTTTTTTACAATAATAATAACTATATAACATTAAAAGGACCCCTATAATAATTCCTGGAATCATGCCTGCCATGAACAACATTGTTATTGAAACACCTGTGGAAATTCCGTACATTACCATTGGAATACTTGGAGGTATTATAACACCTATGCTACCACTACTGGCAGAAACTGCTGCTGAAAATCTTTTATTATAACCTGACTCAATCATTGCAGGTACCATTAAACCTCCTATGGCAGCAACTGTTGCAGGTCCCGAACCAGATATTGCTGCAAAGAATATGCAACCTGCTACGGTGATAAATGCAAGGCTGCCTGTAAACCTACCGAATATAGCGTCGGCTACTTTTAAAAGCCTTTTTGAAATTCCGCCTTTGCCCATTAAATCTCCCGCAAGAACAAAAAACGGGATCGCCATTAATGGAAAGGAATCCGTAGATGTAATGAGAGTCTGAGCGAGATAATTTATATCAATTATACCGGAATACAGTATAGCACACAGTGAAGCCAATCCTAGAGATACACCTATTGGTATGCCAAGTATTAAGAAAAGGACTAGAGACCCGAAAATTACTAGTGTAACCATCATTACGCTCCCTCTATAATCTTTATTT
>NZ_JAFFJA010000128.1 GCF_021991635.1 Tepidanaerobacter sp. GT38 | reverse complement strand
TCCGATTTTAAATTCTGCAACAGTTAATACATTCCTTTTTCATCAATCTTTTGAATAAACACCTGCCCTTTTAAAATAATATCCAGATAATTGCATTTCTCGCTTTCAAAATGGATAATGCTGCCTTTATTGTATTTAGAGATAATATAATTATGAGTTTTAAAAAGATTAAGCAGTTCTTCAGTAGAAAATCCATCAAATAACTCTGTTAGTCTTAAAATACTTAGATAATTTTTTATATTCATAAATACCACCTTTTTTAAAATTAGGTTGTGTTAAGTAGTATTTGTGTAAAATGCGTCAAATGATTTATTTTCAAGCATTAGAGAGTTATTAAACCTCAGAATTCGTGTACCCCCTAATTTTCATCAAATCCATGCTTGCATCCTCTTAAAAATGCTTTAAAATCTGCTCATAAATTTTTGTCAAGGTCGGGCTGAAAGCCCGTTAATTTCAGCCTTGACAAAAATTCAATTGAGCAGATTAAAATTTTGTCAGAGGATGAAAGTATTTAAATCTTGCGAAGCATTTTTTCATATTTTACTTTACACTATCTAAAATTAGTTACCGTGGTAACTGTATGTTACTGTAATTTATTATAATATAGATTTAAACATAATGAAAGGAGAGTTTTTATGCTGGAGAAAAAATATGTATACAGTCTTACAGATGACAAAATAATTGAAAGGATTGTGGATGATGAGAATATTCACCTAAATCATATGGTTCTTGTAAAAGGAACAAATCTTCCTGAACACTATTCCAATTCCAACGTCTATATGATAATTGTACGGGGAAAAATGACTTTGCAGTTAAATGAACAAGAACCACATCATTACACCAAGGGAGATATTATTAATATACCATACAAAACAAAAATGAATGTCCATAATCAAGACGAAGAAGTATTGGAATTCTTTGTGGTAAAATCACCTAATCCTAAAAACTACAGGGAGAAGGAGTGATGAAAGGTGGATATTTTTACAGCATCATTATGGGGAATAACAGGGGCTGCATTTATTGCATCCCTTGTTAAAGATAAGCAGAAGACATTCAATTCTATAAAAATGGCAAGAGGTATGATGAAAAATATGATTGGAGAGATTGTAGGCATCTTGTTTCTTATAGGATTGATTCTGACCTTCATACCGCCTGAAGTTATAAAGAATGTTTTGGGAGAATCCAATCTGTTCATTTCAACCGTTATTTCTGCCTTAGTAGGTAGTATTACATTGATTCCAGCCTTTGTAGCATTTCCTCTGGTAGGTTCTTTTGTAGATGCAGGTGCAAGTATTGTCCCTGCCGTTGCATTCTTAACTACTTTAACGATGGTTGGAATAGTGACATTCCCATTAGAAAAACAAGAGTTTGGTTTGAAATTTGCTACTACCCGTAATGTTCTTAGTTTTGTATTTGCACTTATAATAGCGCTGACGATGGGAGTGATTATGTGAAATGATTGAAATAATTAAAAAGAACAAACTGCTGGCAGCAGTATCTTTGGCATATATTTTTCTATTTATCGCAATGCCCGATAAGGCTTATTTATCTGTCAAAAACAGCATATATTATATTATAGAAATGCTTGAAATTATGCCTGTGATTTTTATACTTACATCAATTATTGAAGCATGGGTTCCTAAAGAAGTAATCATGAATGGATTTGGGGAGAAAGCAGGAATAAAGGGGGGTATATTCTCGTTCTTATTGGGCAGTTTTTCAGCAGGACCTATTTATGCGGCATTCCCAATTTGCAAAATGCTTTTAAAGAAAGGTGCCAGCATCGCAAATGTAGTCATCATATTAAGTGCATGGGCGGTAATAAAAGTACCCATGCTTGCCAATGAAGCAAAATTCTTAGGACCGAATTTTATGGGGCTAAGATGGATATTGACAGTAATATCCATACTGATAATGTCATATCTAATGACTGTATTTGTAAAAAAAGAAGATATTCCTGTTCAGGAAGAGCGTGACCTTGGCAAAGTAACTGGTATTAATATTAAAGAAAAATATTGTATTGGATGTGGACTGTGTGAAAAATTAATGCCTCATTATTTTAAGGTGGTGGATAAGAAAGCAAAATGGAAAGAGTCTAAACTTAATGAGACACAGATAAATGAATTGAAAGCGATAATAGATAAATGTCCTGTTAAGGCCATAGACTTAAAATGATATTCTTACTGTATACCCAAAAAACTTGTGTCATGAATAAAAAGTATTGTTAAGAATCATGGTGAAAATAGGGTAGAAACCTTATGGGAGCCATGATTTTTGTTTAGCATGAGTAGTTTTAAGGAGAGATGGGATAAGGGTATGAGGGGGAGTTTTGACATGTTTTTTTGGTTACATCAGAGCATATATGTTATATTTATATTAAGATATTTAGATAAATAAAAATTAATGCTTAATGATAATAGAAAGTTAAGTCCATATAATTGTG
>NZ_JAFFJA010000127.1 GCF_021991635.1 Tepidanaerobacter sp. GT38 | reverse complement strand
TGAACTGCCCCCTGTCAAGTAGACAGTGGAAATAATTAAAATTCTACGTAAGGCACCAATCAAAAATGGTTGGTGCTTTCTTTATGCTGCATACCGGCAAGATAGTTGCGATACTCTATTGGCGTCATACATTTTAAACGTTTCTGGTATCTCCTTGTATTGTAGTAATCTATGTATTCCTCAATCGCTTTTTTCAAGCTATCATAGTCATCAAACTTATGTAAGTAATACATCTCCGATTTCAGGATTCCCCAGAATCCCTCCATAGGGGCATTATCTATGCAGCAGCCTACCCTTGACATGCTCTGTGTCATTCCTGCCTTATCTAGTTTTGCTTTAAATGCTTTATTTGTATATTGGAATCCACGGTCACTATGGAAGATGGGTTTTGCATCAGGATTGCTAGCAACTGCCAAATCAAAAGTCTTAAACACAAGTGCATTGTTGTTTGAATGGCCAATAACGTAAGATACTATACTTCTATCCCCAAGATCAAGGATTGCACTAAGATATGCTTTCTGTCCATCACCGTATTTGAGTTCTGTTACATCCGTAAGCCATTTCTCACATGTATGTTCTGCCCTGAAATCCCGATTTAGTACATTCTCTGCGATAACTTCTGGAGTTGACTTTATGTAGTTATATTTCTTTTTCCTGCATACTGATTTTAAACCCATTACTTTCATCAGCCGATAAATTCGTTTATGATTAACCTTAAGATTATGTTCACGGCGAAGCTTGATTGTCATTTGCCTGTAACCTAGTATGCCATCTCTTTCCTCGTATGCTTCCCTGATAAGAACAAGCAGCTTTTCATTTTGAAGTTCATTTTGGCTCTTTTCCCTATGTTTCCACTTGTAGTAGGCAGATCTGCTGATTCCTGTGATTTTACATAGAGACGAAACAGGATAGTGTCTTTGTTCTGAAAGCATCTGGATAGCCAGATATATTTCTTCATGCTTAACCAGGCTTAATACCGCCCCCTTTCTATTTCGGCGAGTTTTTTTAGGACTTCGTTCTCCATTTCAAGCCATCTATTCTTTGCTTCCAGAAGCTTGTTCTGGGCTTTTAACCTATCTATCTCTGTAAACTCATCTTCAGATTTGCGTTTGCCTCTTCTATCAATTAGGGCATATACACCGGATTTATCGTATTTTATTACCCAATTGCGAACCTGTTGATAGGATACCTGATATTTTTCAGCGGTTTTATTGTAGTTTCTGTCATGCTCAATACAGTATTTTACAATTTCTATACGTTCCTCAAATGTGGTATTACGCCCTTTGGTCATGATTTGCTTTCCTCCTGCTCTCGAAGATTTTAGCTTCTCATGACCATTATACTTTAAAATCCAATTTGATAGTTGGGTTTTTGAACGGATGTTATATTTTTTACATATATCTAGTTGTGAAGCATTACCTGAAAGATATTCCTTTACAGCAGCATATTTCAATTCTTTGGAATAACCTGTATTTTTTGAGGAAGCAATTAATCCTGATTCTCCCATTGCTTGATAATTAGAAATCCATTGTTGCACTGAAGATTTACTAACATTGCATTCTTTTGCTAACTGCCCTTGGCTTTTCCTGCCTTCTAAATAATCTTTTACGGCTGATAATTTTTGTTCAAAAGTAACTTTCGATTTTCGACCCATAAAAATATGCCCCCTTTGAAGTAACAGTTTTATTATTTTAACTGTCTACTCCAAAGGGAGCATAT
>NZ_JAFFJA010000126.1 GCF_021991635.1 Tepidanaerobacter sp. GT38 | reverse complement strand
ACAACAACTTGACACTATCCATTTATCACCAAAAGTTGACAAAAAGACTGCTTAAATTGTATAATATTATCTATAAATTACAAATTTTGTAAAATGAATTGGGAGGGCTTACAATGCCTCCAATGTTGATTTCATTGTTACAAGTTATTGTTAACTCGGTGATACTGCTTATTATCTACTGTTATTTATACGTTCGGGAAAAAAAAGATTATTTACGTATTTGGGCACTAGGCTGGTTTTTTCAATTCTTAAGGTTTATATGTGAAATTTGGTTAGTTTATAGGAATTTTTCGCTTCTGAGGTTTTCGATAGACATATTAAATGTCCTGAGTGCTTATATGATTGTTCATGGGACGTATATTTTTGTAAACAAGCAAACACCTAAACAACTCAAGCTTTTGGTGGCACTAAACTTCTTATGGCTTCCAGTAGCGTTTTTAGTTAAAATGCCTTTTTATATTCAGGTTTTTCCAGCACTTTTGTTTACCTCCATAATTTACATTGCTACGGGTATTGCTTTTATAATGAGCATAGATACTCCAAGTGTTGCAAAGTACATAACAGGTATTACATTTATACTGTGGGGCATACATAAGATTAATTATCCATTTTTGAGACCAATTCCTGACGCTGCAAATTGGGCATTTTTTATCACCTCAATTTTTGAGATAATTGCGGCTTTGGGAATATTGATGATTTACTTTGAGCGGGCCAAACAAATAGAGCAGGTTTCCAAGGAAGAGTTAAAACAAGAACATGAACGGTTTAAAGTAACTTTGAAAAGCATCGGTGACGGAGTTATAACGACGGATGCAAAAGGCTTTATAGATTTTATAAATCCTGTAGCTCAAGAATTAACGGGATATAATGAGTTAGAAGCTGTAGGAAGACATATACGCGATATTTTTAATATTGTCAATGAATATACTGGAGAAGCAGTTGAGGTTCCCATAGACACGGTCCTTCGCAAAGGAATAGTAAAAGGCCTGGCAAATCACACAGTTCTTATACGAAAGGATGGCAGTAAAGCCTCTATTGCAGACTCAGCTGCACCTATTAAAAACATCGATGGCCAAATCGTGGGAGTAGTTTTGGTATTTCAAGATATCACTGTCCATAGGGAAATAGAAAAATCCAGAGAACAACTGGCCTTTATAGTTGAATCTTCTCGCGAAGCAATTTTCAGTTTAGACCTTGATTATCGAATTACCAGTTGGAATAAAGGAGCAGAGAGCATTTACGGTTACAAAGCCGAAGAGATTCTAGGCAAATCCGCATATATTTTAGTTCCCCGGGAACTATACCGTGAATTGGACGAACATATAGCGCAAGCTTTAAGTGAGAGGACGCCTTTACACTATGAAACAGTTCGTCTGCACAAAAATGGATGCAGAATAAATTTATTAATTTCCATATCTCCCATATTTGACGATTACGACAATGTACTGGGCATATCTGTGATCGCTCATGATATCTCTGATCGTTTGCGTTCACAGGAAATGTTGAAACGCTATAAAATGCTTTCTGAAAGTACTACTGATATTATCCTTTTCGTTAGATATCCAGACGGCAAAATAATAGAAGCTAATCGGGCAGCTGTAGAGGTTCTAGGCTATAAGCTCGATGAATTCATTAATTTGAACATTTTTGATTTAACCTGTGACATTGGCAAAGAGAATACTGAAATTCTGATGGAAAAGGCCTTAAAAGGTGTGAGGTTTGAATCTGTACTTCGCCGTAAAGATGGTAGCACTTTTCCCGTTGAAGTGAGCGCTACCGGCGGAATGTTACAGGGACAACAAGTAATTCTCGGCATTTGCCGCGATGTTACAGAACGCAAGCATTTTGAAGATCAGCTAAGATACATGAGCAGACATGATTATTTAACTGGTCTGTACAATAGATTGACTTTTGAAGAGAAGCTGATCCAGCTAAAAAATAATCCTCCATATCCCTTTGCGGTTGTCATGTGCGATCTTGATGGCCTTAAAATGATAAACGAAACCTTCGGCCACGAAACCGGTGACATCTTTATTAAGGCAGCAGCCAGCAATTTAAAGAGAGCTGTCAGACCTCAGGATTTTTTGGCTAGAACGGCCGGGGATGAATTTGTCATAATAATCCCGAATGCAGACAAGGCAATAGTTGAAGAGATAATAGGGAGAATACGCTATTGCGTCCAAAATTTTAATGATTGCCAGCTCCCCATACCGCTAAATATTTCTATTGGCTATGCCATAGTAGAAAATGAAGATTTTGATATAAAGGAAGCGCTGAAAACTGCAGAAAACAATATATACCGTGAAAAGGTGCACCACAGCATAAGCAGAAAGAGCAGTATAATTAAAACCCTTATGAAGATGTTGGAAGCTCGGGATATCATTACACAGGATCATTCCCAGCGGACTGAAAAGATGGCGGTGAAGCTCGCTAATAGACTTAACATGAGTCAGCGGCAGATTGAGGACATAAAACTGCTGGCCATGTTTCATGACATAGGTAAAGTTGGGATTCCTGACAGTCTTTTGTTTAAAAAGGGAAGACTGACCCGTGAAGAACGTTTGGAAATGCAGCGCCATACGGAAATAGGACACCGTATAGCAGTTTCCTCTCCTGAACTTGCCCACATTTCAGACTGGATACTGCTGCATCACGAGTGGTGGGATGGCAATGGCTATCCTCTAGGATTAAAAGGTGAGGAAATACCTATAGAATGTCGCATATTGGCCATTGTAGACTCCTATGATGCCATGATACAGGATAGGCCTTATCGCAAAGCGATGAGCCACGAGGAGGCAGTAGCCGAGCTTAAAAGATGTGCCGGTACTCAATTTGATCCTCACCTTGTGGAATTGTTTATAAAAATTTTGGAGGAAGAGGCAGAAACAGCGTAAAATATAAACTCCTGGTAGGCTATGCTGATGGCACAAGCTGGTGGCCGCTTTGCGTAGAGGTTATAAACCCTTAGGCCCGGCAGAGATGGGTAAACATTGGATACAGGTCTTAGAAGCCAAGTAGTGCCAAATAAGTTTATTCGACCTCTGTTTTAATTTATAAAAAAAACAGAAGAACTCCGCTTTTGGTCGGAGTTCTTTATTTCTTTTACTTCGTAAAAACGTGGTCGCCGATTTGGCAGATCACAGGTTTTGACAGCAACCATGTATTTGTTATTTTGTATGGATTGAAGAAGAACAAAGCACCTCCGGTTGGATCTAAACCGCCCAGGGCCTCATCGGCAGCTTTATATGAATCGCTGCTTGGAGTTACAGAATAGATTCTTCCGTTAAGCACAGGCTCAAATTGATATGCACCTATTTCATCAACGTGATATATAACCTCTTTAATCGTATTTGGGAATTTGTCGCTATGAACCCTATTTACTACTACTGCACCAACTGCTACTTTTCCCATATAGGGTTCCCCTTCTGCTTCCGCTTCAATAAGCCGCGCCAAAAGCACTCTTTCCTCTTGGGTATAATACACTCCGCTGCCGTATTTTATGTACTGTCCCCGATTAATATAGCCTCTTGAAGGTAAAGCCTGGGGCCTTTGTCCCTGTGATGGTGCATGTGAAGGAATCATTAGTGTCGTCCCTGCATAAAGTTCGCTTCCCCAAAGTCCGTTTATGGTTTTTAAATCATCAATGGAGACTCCGTACTTTTGTGAGATCTTGTAAAGCGTATCTCCCCAGTTTACGGTTATTTGTTCGTAAGGGCAATTTTGCGGAACATACAATGTCTGTCCTGGCCAGATTTGGTCAGAGTAAAGAGCGTTTAAGCTTTTGAGATCTGATAAGCTTACGCCAAAGTTCTGACTTATGAGATAAAGAGTGTCGCCGGGTTTAACCGTGTATATTTCGGGAATTAATAGAACTTGTCCAACTGTTATGTAATCTGAAAACAGGGAGTTATTCTGCCTTATCTTATCTATGGGAACCTTAGTAATTTGACTTATAGAATTTAAGGTGTCCCCAGGCTGCACCGTAATAACTTTGGCTTCAGCTTTGACTGAGAATAAAACCAGGAAGACAAACAAGAAAATAACCGCATTTAGTTTTTTGGTAATGTGCACCAAATACCATCCCCTTTCCTTGGCATGATTATACTATAGGTCCACTGTTTATTTCACCAAGTAAAATTCACCAAGGAATAATCAGGGAAAAAGCTCGCCGGGAAAGAATTTCCCGGCGGTATGTGATCCATTATTTTTTAAAATTCATGATAAGTTTGCCTTCTTCTGTACTTATAGAAGTAATTTTTAAATCATAGGGCAAAGGTGGCGGATTAAATTCCATGTTGTAATTTGCCATCAGCTCTTCAATTACCTTGGCTGGCAGTGTTACACCGTTAAATTCAAGTTTTTTGGGATTAAATTTTATCTTATTGTCTTCGGTGAGCTGGATGTCGCATGTAATAGAATAAACAGGTACGTTGCTATCTGGGTTTTTCTCGGTAACCGTGATGCCTTCGGTACTAAAAGTAAAGTATACATTCTTTAAATTTTCATCTTTAGAGAGCAAAGTTTTGGTGACGCTTGTGTCTAAAAACACTGCCCGAGCCGTCATGGCAAAGTAGTTCACCGTAAGATCATCAGGCCTTAAACTAGACCAAGGCAATGAAGATAAATTTTTCAAAAGATAATCAAGGGAAGGCAAAGATTTCTGCCAATCTTCACTTATTGCTTCTAAAAATGTTGTGTCTTTTAATATAAGCCTTGCGCGGTTTAATTCCTGTTGCTTTTCTTCTATAGTTTGAGTTATTTTCTGAAGAGCCAATTTGGCTTGATTTTCTAAAGCTTGAATTTCCCGCTGTTTATCCATAATATCTCGTTCCTCCTGTTTCCTTTGAGCAATAAGGGCTCTGGTTTCGATAATTATATTATTATAGTATTCTATAAAGAACACGATGTTATCGAAACGACGGAAAAAATCTCCCAGATCTTCTGCACCCACCAGAACAGAAAGCATATTGCCCATACCGCCTTTAAAAGCAAAAACAATCCAGCGGGAAAGTTCTTTTTGACGATTTGCAACAGTGGTATTTAAAGAGGAAAGCTCCTCTTGCTTTAATTCAAGTTGCTTTCTAAGCTTTGAATTCTCTAGAGAAAGCTGTTCTATTTCATTTCTAAGAGCTAAGATTTTAGCATCTAATGCCAGAATCTCTTCAATGAGCTGCTGTTCTACCTCTGTAATCGGTGCCCCATTAGTAAATCCCGCAAATATCAAATTTAAAATAAAAATAACGGTAAGCGTTAAAAAAAGCCCCTTAGTAAAGTGCATTTTATTCCCCCGCAAAGGCCTATAAATAGTTATAAAAAAAATATCATATTTTGTGTTTAATTATAGTTTATTCTACAAAAACCTAAAATGTCCTCTAAAGTGATGACCTTGGCAATTTTGAAGATTGTTACAATATAGTGTATAATTTAATTTATAATAAAGATTTTTTTGAAGGGGTGAAATTGATTGAATCTATCCGAGATAAGGCAGAAAGCACGGGAAAAAATGAAAGGCTTTTGCCGAGTTTGCAAAGTTTGCGATGGAGTAGCTTGTGCTGGAGAAGTACCGGGAATGGGAGGAGTGGGCACTGGCTCTTCCTTTACGGCAAATATTAAAGCACTGGCAAATGTTAAGCTCAACTTGAGGACCCTTCACGATGCCAAGGAACCGGATATTTCAACAGAGCTTTTCGGCATCAAGCTTTCCATGCCAATACTTGCGGCACCTATTACGGGGTCTGAGTATAACATGGGTGGAGCAGTACCTGAAGCAGAGTATGTCCGCATGGCCATAACCGGCAGCAAAAATGCAGGAACTATCGGAATGAGCGGTGACGGCGGCAATCCCATCTTTTACGATTCAGGCCTTGAGGCTATAAAAGAGCAAAATGGTCACGGTATTCCCATCATAAAGCCTAGGGAAAAATCTGTAGTTTTGGAAATGGCCAAAAGGGCAAAAGAAGTTGGAGCCCTAGCTGTAGGAATGGATATCGATGGAGCTGGTCTTGTTACAATGGCTTTGATGGGACAGCCCGTGGGACCCAAGAACTTACAGGAGCTAAAAGACATAATTTCTAGGATCGACCTTCCCTTTATATTAAAAGGAATCATGACCGTTGATGAAGCTGAACTGGCACTGGAAGCAGGAGCTTCTGCCATAGTTGTATCAAATCATGGAGGGCGCATTCTAGACAGTACACCCGGTGTGGCTGAAGTTCTGCCCCAAATTGCTCAAAAAATGAAAGGCAGGATAACTATTTTGGCAGATGGAGGAGTCAGAAGCGGTGTAGATGTGTTAAAATATATAGCATTGGGTGCTGATGCGGTATTGGTGGGAAGACCTGTTATTATGGGTGCATTTGGCGGCGGAACTGAGGGAGTGCGGTTAGTGCTGGAAACCATGGCAAAAGAGCTAAAACAGGCCATGATTCTCACCGGCTGTAAGAATATCAGCGAGATAAATGCTAAAGTTATTTTTAATAAGTAAAATTAGGTGACAGAATACAAAATCCGTCACCTTTGACTTTTGCTTGGTTTGTAATTTTCGTTAACTGGTGAGTCTATCACATCAGCATCGCCAATTACACTCATATTATTACAGATAATACTTGCGTCACCAATTCCTGTGTTGGATTTATTGTGGGCATCCCAACTGTTTTGCCTGTTATGGCCTACGGATACGGTAGCATTATTGGCCAGTGAAGTTACATTTATTTCGTCAAATGATATATTTGCAGTTTCTTTTATTTCCGTTGAAAGATACATATCATTGTCAACTATCAAATGATGGTTATCAAAAGGTGAATCCATGAAATCATTATCATAGACCAAGTTTATACTTTGTATAACCTTACCATTTACAGAACCTAAACCCTGATTGCTTTTGCCATGGGCGCTCCATCCTATGGCATTGTTTTTTCCTATGAATATACCACTAGAATCTCCAATAGACTGGACAGTTATGTTTTGAAAATTTATAACGGTGTCATCTACTCTATTTTGCATAACAATTCTCCTCATGTTCCCCTTTGTAGAATATCAGTAGGATTAATTTCCTGATCATTTAAGGTAGAGTCAATGGCATCAGGGTCGATTATTGTAATTAAATTGTATGAGGTCAGGCTTGTGCCCTGAGGTGAAGTGCCGTTATTGGATTTATTGTGAGAAACCCATCCGGATTGGGCATTTTCACCTACAGCCACAGATGAATTAGATTGCATGCTGAACACATTTATCGCATTTAAAAAAATGGATACGGCCATAGCACCCCCTCAATTCTAAAAACCCATATTTGGAATACTTCTAGATAAAAGTGATTTCTATTTGTCGCGTGTTGGCCTCAGGTATTTTGGGCAAGTATAAGGTTAGTATTCCATCTGAATATTTAGCGGTGGCTTTTTGTGAGTCTATTTCAGCCGGTAGCGGAATATTTTTGTTAAAAGACAAAACATTTTCCTTCTCAGAATTGTTACGTGCTTTGCCAGATATATTTACTGTATTGCCAGTTACTTTTACACAAATATCGCTTTTGTCCTTAAGACCCGGTATTGCTGCTTTTACCAGGAATCCTTTATCGGTTTCGGTAATATTGATCTTAGGTCCATAATTATCCTCATAAACAGATTGAGATTCTGCATTCCATATACTTTTATATTCACCGAAGTAGGAAGGCTCATAAAAAGAGGCGGGGTTTTTAAGGCTAATTTGTATTGCCTGCATAACCATTTCAACGAATTCTTTAGGCCACGTTACCTTTTCAGAAAGCTCATGAGATATTTTCTGTAGCTTAATCAAATTTTCCAACCAGTCTTTATCAAATACCAATGTGACCCCTCCGTAACAGATCACAGTATCTCTTTAATCGTTTCAAGTAACTTCTTATCCTTTTCGCTGGAATCCGCACACCACATATCCAAGCCATCAGGGTCTTCCACATAGTTTGTGTTACTGGGCAATTGATTGTTGTCCCCGGAAATATTACCTAATCCCTGGTTAGTTTTAGTCATGCTTTCAAATTCCTTTAAAAAATTCTTTCCTATATTAAATGATGAGGCATTTTCTATAGAGCCGATATTTATGGAACCGATATTTATATTTAAACAAAACCCTGCCATAAAAAAACCTCCGACAAATTTAACGGCTGGGCATTGAGAAAACTCAGGCATTTTATCATCGATGTCATACTATATTATTATGACAGAATAGATAAGATGTGACCTTTTGGATTTTTAAAGTTTTAATCCACAAGAGGTGAAACTCTTGAGTGTCAAAGGTCTTATATATAAAATTGCCCGTATATTTAAAAGAACTAAGGGTAAACCATTTGACGAAAAATTGGTGGAAGACCTGATGGATCGTATTGTAAAACTGGAAAAAAAACAGCAGGAATTGGAAGAAAGTCTAGAGAAAGAGTATTGTGTTAAAAGTATTGTTGTAGAAAGGATGCATGCTGATAAGGTAGAGTTTAACATAGATACCATTGATGTGGATGAGCTCAGCGGAATGCTAAGCATAGGCTTAAACTATGAAGGTAAGCTTGTAAAGATACTTTCCGACCAAACCGGTAAAACAAAGGATAAAGACAAAAATGCAAACAAGAGTGAAGGCTCAAAAGAAAATCAGAGGTCAAGACCCAAAATTACCATGTTTTTTGATACCAAGCCAAATTCTGATAGCTGATTGACTTTTGGATGTATTCATATTAGTATTCAATTATAAGTAAAACTCAGATTTGAATTTGGAGCTAGAAAGCTCATATGAGGTGTCAAGCTATGAAATTCAAAAAACTCATCATAATGTTTTTTGGCACCATGCTTTTAATCACTGCATGTCTAGGTGTGCCCCAGGACAAAGCAGTAATTAAAGTGTCTTCATTACCTCTTGACAGGACAACTTTTATCGGCTATTCGGATGCTTCAGACCATGGCTATGCTATGGCAGTAGTAACAATAGAAGATAACAGGATTTCAGAAGTAATCCTTAAGGAATTTACGGAGCTTTCAGTTGAGAAAGATTTTTCCACTTATGAGTATCCTCCGTCAGTTGAAGCTAATACTTTATTGCCTCAACGTTTTATCGAAGTTCAAAGTAATGAAGTGGACCTAATTGCCGGTGCCACTGCCAGCTCAAACCGCTATAAACAGGCAGTAGAGCGAGCTTTGATAAGTGCTAAAAAAGAGGAAAGTGAAAGGCAATATTTTGACGGTGTTTTTCAGGGCAGGTCAAAGGCCGACAATCATGGTTACGGTATTGCCCTTGTTGAGATTAAAGACGATAAAATAACAAGTGTGGAGCTTAAAGAAGTGGACGAAAAGGGAGAACTGAAAGATTTTAGCACTTACCCTCATGAACCCTCAAGAAAGGCTCATAAAGAGTTGCCACAATGGTTTGTCCAGAGTAACTCACCAAATATTGATAATTTTACCGGAGCAACCCACAGCACTGATAAGTACAAAGAGGCAGTGGAAAACGCCCTGGTAAAAGCAGCAATAAAAAAAGACCTGCCTGATTTAATTGACGGGACATATGTGGCAGTTTCCGATGTGTCAAGTCAAGGATATTCTAGTGCGGCGGTAACCATAGAAAACGATATGATCATGCAGGTGGATTTAAGGGAATATGACCAGAATTCGGTTGAGAAAGATTTTGCATCATACGAATATGAGCCTTCGGTAAATGCCAATAGAGAGCTGCCCTGGGCATTCGTGGCAATTCAATCTTTTGATGTTGATATAGTGACGGGAGCCACATATAGTAGCCAACAATATATTCAAGCAGTAAAAAGGGCTCTGGAGAAAGCCTCTTGGTCCAAAAAAAGCGGCAGCTACTTTGACGGAGTATTTCAGGCTAAATCACATACCGATGAGCACGGCTATGCAATTGCGGTAGTTACCATAAAAGATGACAAAATGACAAATGTAGAATTAAAGTATATTGATGCTGAAGGCAAAAAAAGGAACTTTGAAACATATGAGTATGAACCGGGGGTAATAGCTCATAGAGAACTACCAAAAAAATTTGTCATGGCCAATACTTATGACGTAGACACAGTTACCGGAGCAACCATCAGTTCCATTAAATACATTCAGGCAGTGAAAAATGCTTTGGAAATTGCCAAGCGTTAATTTTCCTATTTATCATGTTACGTTTCT
Organism: Tepidanaerobacter sp. GT38; assembly: GCF_021991635.1. Classification (GTDB taxonomy): domain Bacteria; phylum Bacillota; class Thermosediminibacteria; order Thermosediminibacterales; family Tepidanaerobacteraceae; genus DTU063. Next base: position 2,987 of record NZ_JAFFJA010000126.1, on the reverse strand, counting down.
AGCAGCAAATTAATCTCATCTTCTGTAAGTTCCCGCCACCTGCCGGGTTCAAGACTTTCATCAAGCTTTAATTTTCCGAGGGACAGGCGCTTTAACAATATAACATTTTTTCCTCTTGCCTTCATCATGCGCTTTATTTGATGAAACTTGCCTTCACATATTGTGACATAGCATCGTGATATATTTCCGCTTTCCAAGATATGAAGCTTTGACGGCAATGTGACAAAATCTTCAAGCTGTATGCCTTTTGCAAAGGCATTGGTGTCAGCCTCATCCAATTTTCCGTCAACTTCTACATAATAAGTCTTTTCTACATGATTTTTCGGAGAAAGCAATCTATGAGCCAGTTTGCCGTCATCGGTAAGCAAAATCAGGCCTTGGGCATCCTTATCCAGTCTGCCTACGGGAAACAACTTACGGTGGGAATATTCACCATCAAGCAAGTCAATAACAGTTACATCTTTATTGTCGCGAGTAGAGGAAACTACGCCTTCTGGTTTATTCATCATAATATATACATGTTCATGAAAAATGAGCTCTTCTCCCGCTACGGTTATCTGATCAACAAAAGGATTTACCTGAAAACCTGCATCATTTACTATATTTCCATTAACGAATACTTGGCCTGCTTTTATCAGCTTTTTGACGTCCTTTCTGCTGCCATATCCCGATGAGGACAGTATCTTGTCTATGCGTTGGGGCTTTTGTGTGTTCATAATTTTCACCTCGATTGCTTTTCTAAATTATACAATGAAAGCTACATTACCCGCAAATAATACCTTGTATAAAAGATTTTTTAGGTAAATAACTATAAGGATCCCTTCAAAGCAAGATCGTTGTTATTTTAAAGCTTGGAGCAAACGCAGCAGGGGCTGTATGCGGTACGAGGTTTCAGACACTCGGCAGGAAGCCGAATTGCCTGTGAAACCCTGCGTAGTGCAGAACCAGGCTTTATGACAACAAATCATAGCTCTAGGGAGAAGTGCGTTGTTTTTACCTAAATGTAAAAAGCTGCTGCATGTTGTTGTGCAGCAGCTTTTTAGTAAGTTTTACCCATCCAGATAAAACTTAATGGCTACATTATTTGCCTAACAATGGGAACAGGAAGAAGAGTATAGGTATTAATATTAAGAGGATGATTATCACAAACAGCCAGAAAAAGGCTTGAGTCATACACGGTTCCTCCTTTCATTTGGCCTTTCTTACCCCTGATACATTATATGCACTTTTCATTTATGGTGACACTTAGCTTTCTTTTATGGCGGCGACCACCATATTCGCCATGAGATGTTGAAATTCTTGAGTTTGAATAAGGCCCAAAATCATTGGTATCCACATATTTGTCATAACTGACATCCCGCTGGCAACAGTAATTTCCTCAACTTTCCCCTCCAATTTGTCCTGAGCTTTGTCGGCTATATTAGCAAGACTTATGACTGCTGTTTTTGCATAATCCATGTTTTTTAATATATTGTCAAATAGATTTTTCAGATTGCCTGAGAGTATTGCACTCCTGGCTGTTTTTTTTGCGTTCATTATTGAAGCAGTTAATGGATCAGACATTTCCATTTCTTCTTCTTCAAGTTGCCTTAACTGCTGTTCTAACTGACTCTTCTTGTTTTCGATGTCTCTTAAAGCCTTTCGCAGCTCGTCTTTTGTCATAAAAAACCCCCTTTCCTTTCTTTGACCTAATGTATATTATGCCGAATCACCAATCGCTGCTACTTTGAATATTTTATAAAAAGAAATACGGAAAGGAGGAGGAGCATGTTTCCACTGCTATTGATACCATATTATCTTTTGCTTGGAGCTGCGGGAGCGTTTTTTCTAGATCAACAAATTCGTCAAACTCCAAAGTATAAAATAGTAGGATTTAAATCTGATGTTGCTTTAATAAATGGGCGAACTATGGTTGAAGACTATGGGATTAAAGTTAAGAAGCCTCTACCTTTAATCAATGCATGTTTATGCGAGGTAAAATCCGATGCCGGCGCTTTCCGGAGCTTAGCTAAAGATCCCATGATAGAGTTTATAGAGGACGATTATGAGGGCATGATTCAAGTTATGCCAACTCTATCATTTGAAATAAAAAAACAAGGGCAAGAAATTCCGTGGGGGGTCAAAAGAATCGGTGCGCCCTCTGTGTGGAAAAACACCACTGGAAAAGGAGTAAGAGTAGGTATTATTGATACCGGTGTAGATATAAACCATCCTGATTTAAAGGACAATGTAAAAATGACAGGCTGGGTATTGGACTGCCAAAATATTATCGATGATAACGGCCACGGAACCCATGTGGCTGGTACTATAGCAGCTCTTGATAATGACATAGGAGTAGTCGGTGTTGCGCCAAAAGTTGAAATATATTCGGTAAAGGCTTTTACCAAGAGCGGAAGAGGAAATGTTTCTGATGTAATCGAAGCTCTTAACTGGTGCGTGCAAAATAAAATCCAAGTCATTAATATGAGTTTCGGCTTTAAAAACAGCAAAGCACTTGAAAAGGCCATAAAGGAAGCATATAAGCGAAATATAGTGTTAGTTGCTGCTGCAGGCAACTCAGGAGGGACTAACAATGTTATGTATCCTGCCGGGTACCCTGAAGTAATTGCGGTAGCTGCCTCCAATTCTGATGACAAGGTTGCATGGTTTTCCAGCGGAGGTCCCCAAGTTGATGTAATGGCACCGGGTGCTGGAATACTCTCCACTTATAAAAATGGCGAATACAAAACCATGAGCGGAACATCGATGGCTTGCCCCCATGTGACCGCTGCCTGCGCCCTGATTTTATCCATGTCAAATTTAGATCCTAAAGGTGTAAAGGAAGTTTTAGTAAATACCGCAAGGGATTTAGGATACTCAAAGAAAAAGCAGGGAGCCGGTCTCGTCGATGTGTCAAAAGCCATAGCAAGTGTCAACAAAACTGTATAAAAGATTGAAAGCCTTGGATTTCCAAGGCTTTCAATCTTTTTGTAATATGAATACCACGG
>NZ_JAFFJA010000125.1 GCF_021991635.1 Tepidanaerobacter sp. GT38 | reverse complement strand
TTTACGGGTGGTCATGATTGTTTGATGTTGCTTTATGTTGACAATATTTTTTGTAATATTTACCAAAAAGGGAGCATATTATTTTTATTGGACAGAGCCTCTAAATCCAAATTAATTTTAGATAGACTCTATGAATAAACCCTGACAATTATCAATTATGTGTTGAAGTAATTAAATAAAATGGGAGGGTTATTTTATGAGAAGGTTACTCAATGATCCGTATGATGTTGTGGAGGAAATGTTAGAAGGTTTTTGTAGAGCTCATAGCAACCATGTTCACCTCTATGAGGACGATGGCCGTGTGGTAGTAAGCAATCTTGCCCCAGTAAAAAACAAAGTAGGGGTAATTATCGGCGGAGGTTCCGGTCATGAGCCCTTGTTTCTAGGATATGTGGGCGAAAACTTTGCCGATGCAGCAGTAATAGGGAATATCAACACTTCTCCTTCACCTGAGGCATGCTACCATGCAGTAAAAGCTGTAGATGCCGGTCGCGGCTGCATATACCTTTATGGAAACTATGCAGGCGATGTAATGAACTTTGACATGGGAGCGGAAATGGCTGCTGAGGAAGGGATTCGAGTAGAAACAGTGACAGTAACCGATGATGTATACTCATCTAAAAATATACCTGACAGACGAGGAGTTGCCGGCGACTTCTTCGTATTTAAAGCTGCGGCGGCAAAAGCTGCCATGGGGGCAGATTTAGACGAAGTTGTTGCAGCAGCCAAGAAGGCCAATGCCAATACCAGATCTATGGGAGTGGCACTGTCATCGGCTACACACCCCGCTACCGGCAAGGCAATGTTTGAACTGGCAGATGGAGATATGGAAATTGGCATGGGAATCCACGGAGAGCCTGGTGTAAGACGGGGAAAACTGCAGAACGCTGATAAAGTAGTTGACGAGATCATGAGCTTTATACTGCCGGACTTACCCTTTGAGGCAGGAGATGAGGTTGCGGTTATGGTAAATAGCCTCGGCGCAACACCATTAATGGACTTACATATATGCTATAGAAGAGTAGCTCAAATACTAGACGAGAAAAAAATAAAAATATATTCTTCCCTTGTTGGGCCATATGCTACAACAATGGATATGTGCGGAATGTCAATTACATTAATGAAACTGGATAGTGAACTAAAAGAACTGCTGGATTATCCTTGCAATGCACCTTATTATGTAAAAAAATAAATAATTACTAGAAAAAGATTTTTATTTAAATGTAAAGCTTTATGGAAAGGGGCCGCCACATGTATACAGACTGCGTGATAGGAAAGGAATATTTTTATGAAGTTATTGAGAAAATAGCAGGCCTTATTGAAGAAAAGAGGGACTATCTAACAGAATTAGATGCAGCTATTGGCGATGCAGACCATGGTTTTAATATGAGCATAGGCTTTCGCGAAGTATTAAAGAAGATGCCGGAATGGAAAGATAAGGATATAAAAGGCTTCTTCAGAAGCGTTGGCATGACATTGCTTGGGAAAGTAGGCGGAGCATCGGGGCCGCTTTATGGCAGTTTCTTTATGAAATTTGGGGAACCGGGTAGCGGTAAAAACGAAGTAACTTTCCAAGAGTTGTTTGAGATGTTCAAACAAGCAGTGCAGGCGGTAGAGCAGCGAGGCAAGGCTGCAGTCGGAGAAAAAACCATGGTTGATGCTTTAAGGCCTGCCTTAAATGCCTTTGAACAAGCCGTGGAGCAAAATTTACAGCCAAAACAGGTTATGGAAGCTTTTGTTGATGCTGCAAGACAAGGTGCCAACTCAACAATTGAAATGATTGCTAAAAAAGGTCGGGCTATGAGGCTTGGTGAAAGATCCAAAGGACATTTAGATCCAGGCGCAACTTCTGCAACCATGATTTTAGAGGTTTTTCTGGAGTGTTTTCCATATTAATTAAAAAATTTGGCCTAAAAATGTGCTGTCTTTTGGGGTGATTGATATTAGATCGAACCTACCCCTTACAAAAAAGCATATATAAAAAAATCTGTGATCTATAGGAGGCGGGTATTTCTTCCTCCTCTTTTTTTAATTTTTATTTTATATTTTACAAAATAGATCTTAAAGCAAACAAACACTTTACCTTCTTTTCAAATTCAGACTGGTTTACCAGTCTTTATTGTTTGTTTAAATACTATTATTTTATGAAGGATTTTTGGTTCTTACCACGAAATACTATAATACTGTATTTAAAATTGAATGCATTTAAATAAGTATTACTAAAACTTATGAGACTAACTCTATTTATAGGCAACTGCAGATATCTATAAAGAGTTGCTTATATTTTTTAAACAAATACTATAAACTAATTAATCGCAGGTGTAATTTATTGGGTTTAGACAAGAACTGTTGATTTCTGCGCTTTTTATATAGAGGAGGATCGTTATGGAATCTATTTATGTGGCAATAGTAGGTGTAAACAATTATTTCGGATCGAAGATATTTAAGCCGGGGCAAATATTGCGGTTGGAAAAAGATTATGAAAATGATTATGATGGAGAGGCAATCATGGCTCTTTTAGATCCAATTGGTAAAGTAGGCTATGTGGCTAACAGTACTCATACGGTGCCTTTGGGGTGTTGGAGTGCCGGAAGATTATATGATACCTTTGAATCAACGGCTTACGCAGTGGTAAGATTTGTAGCAAAGGAAACGATCATTGCTGAGGTCTTGGAAAACGTGGAATTTGAAATATACATAAAAGAGGAAATACATACACCTGAAGAATTTGATGAGTAAGAAATATTTAGGGTAACGAGCAAAATGGAGGTGTTTTGTATGAAGACAGTGACAATAGAAACAACAGAGCGCAATCAAATGATAGACATAACTTCAATTGTCCAGACATATGTTAGAGAATCGGGGATAACCGACGGTGTTTGTTATGTATATGTACCTCATACTACTGCAGCAGTTACTATAAATGAAAACTCCGATCCAGATGTTGTGCGGGATGTCTTAAATACTTTAAGCAAACTTATTCCTTATAAAGATAATTACAGGCATATTGAAGGCAATTCCGATGCACATCTGAAAGCCTCCCTTTTTGGCAATACTGCCACGGTGTTCGTCAACAATGGCAGGCTGGTTTTGGGAACATGGCAGAGCCTGTTTTTCTGTGAATTTGATGGGCCTAGAAGGCGTAAGGTTATCATAAAAGTTTTGGGAGATAAATAATTATTCCATATTAATATATCAATTTCTACCTGAATTTCCGCTGCTATTATTTCGATGGTTTACCTGGTATATATAATAAGTAATTGAAAATAATGCGCCGGCTATGATAGGCTCCACATCAATAACGGAGCCTCTAACATCTTTTCCCACAAATTCTCCGCCCAAGCGACCTACTGCTTGACTTTCAAAGAAATCAATTTTTACATCAAAGCCAAGTGTGGGCCCTCCGCATCGACCATATACAGAATTGTGACTTGCTTCAAGTTCCAAGTCTTTACCGTCAACCATCCCTCCTATTCGTATAGACAGCGAGTTCGGACTTATGTATCCTTCCACGCTCTTGCCGAATGTAGCTCCACCTAATCTGCCTTTTATAAAGCCTTTTTCCATGGAGTAAGTTAAGTTTATGTCATCTCCGAAAACCATGCCGCCAATTCGCCCAGAAATTACTCCGTTTTTAACAGTAGCTTTGATATCATATCCGCTTATAGACCCGCCAACTCTTCCTGAAATTGTTCCCATGATGGTGCTCTCCCCTCTATAACTCATTATATAAAAATCTGATTTATTGAAGAAATATTGTAGATGTAAGATAACGGTAAGAAATACCTATAATTGATATTACTATAGATTGCTGCTATAATAAACCCTGAAACACATGTTTGGAGATGGTGCTATGCTCCCTATTTTACATGTGGACATGAATGCCTTTTATGCTTCTTGTCATCAGGCAAAAGACCCTAGCCTCAAAGGTAAACCTATTTTAGTAGCAGGTGACCCTAAAAAGCGAACCGGCATTATATTGACTGCATCTTATGAAGCACGCAGATATGGAGTTAAGACAGCCATGCCCAACTGGCAGGCCAAGCAGCTGTGCCCACATGCTATATTTATAAAGCCTGACTATGATTTATACGTAAGAACTAGCCAAAAGGTGATGGAGATTCTAGGCAAGTTTACACCTTTAGTTGAGGTATTTAGCATTGATGAGGCTTGGCTTGATGTGACCGGGTGTGAAGGGCTTTTCGGCGATTCCGTAACAATCGCCCATAAAATACAGGAAGCTATTAGGACCGAACTGGATTTGTCGTGCTCTATCGGAGTATCAAGTAATAAACTTTTAGCCAAAATGGCTTCAGATTTAAAAAAACCCAATGCCATTACGGTGCTATCTGCCGATGATGTGCCAAGGATGCTCTGGCCGTTGCCGGTAGATAAATTATTTGGCGTTGGCAGTCGCATGGCAGAGCACCTGAATCTCATGAACATAAAAACCATAGGCGATTTAGCTCGGGTTCCTCAGGAACTCTTGGAGGGAGTTTTTGGCCTAAATGGTAGATATTTGCACCTTTGGGCAAATGGCATAGACACAAGCACTGTTGATCCTCATGCTGGGGAAGATGCAAAATCCATGGGCCATTCGATAACCCTGCCTAAGGATATTATTTCATATGAGGAAGCGGAGACGGTGCTGCTGTCTCTTTCCGAACAAGTAGGCCGGAGAATTCGGCGTGAAAATTACATGGGCCGTACTGTTACCATAACTTTAAGAGATAACACTTTTTGTACTATTACCCGTTCGGCTACCGTTTCCTATACTAATAGCACAGAGGATATCTATAATTTGGCGAAAAAGCTCCTTTATTCTAACTGGGACGGGAAAACCCCCCTTAGACTCTTAGGTGTAAGTATATCTCAGCTTGTGAAGGAATTTGAGCAAAAGTCACTGTTTGACAATGATGAGAAAAAGCGAAAGCTAAATAAGGTAATAGACCAGATAAAAGATAAATTTGGGGATGGAGCTATATTTCGAGCAAAGCTGCTAAACGACGAAGAGCTGAATCGACGAAAACTGGGCAAAAGCGATAATAACGCTCCAACGCTAAGAGGCATAAAGCGAATTAAATAAGAAATTAAAACTTGAAAAGTCGTCCTTGTTTATTTCAAAATAACTGCCAATAAGGTATAATAACAATGATAGTCTAAGGTTCTTTAATAAAGGATGAAATATAATGATAGCGAAAAAAGAATTAAATCAGTTGCTTAGAAATAATTTCAAGTTAGTAGCCTTTGATATAGACGGCACTCTTATAACGAGTGACCACATAGTTACCCCGCGCACACTGAGAGCAATCAAAAAGGCAAAGGATTTAGGTATAAAGGTAACCATAGCCACGGGAAGGCATTATCCCAGTGTAATTAGGCTAGCCCGAAAAATTCAAATAAATGCACCATTGATATGCTGTGATGGTGCATTTATCAGAGACATATATTCTAACGAGTCAATTTATTACTTGCTGCCGCGAGAAATTGCAGTTGACATCTTGAGGATGACACAAAGCTATGAGAATTTTTCCGTGCAAATTTTTATTAAAAAGGGAAAAATTTACAGTGGTCAAAGTTACCGGGGCAGTTATTTCATAAAATCTTTAAGAGCACCAGTAAAACGCACATTAAAAGGATATATGAACTTTTTAAGAGATTTTGTATTTATACCCGTTCAGAACACGGGCAACATTGAGGGGGCCATTGCAGCTCTTAATGAGTCTCCGGTAAAGATAGTTGTTTATGGCAACGAAAGACCTGAAGATTTACAGGATTTTATAGATAGGATTTTAGCTAGATACGGAGACAAGATTACAGTAACTTCTTCAATCAAAAACAGCATCGATATTTTAAATGGCGGAATATCAAAGGCTAAAGGTCTTAGCATACTTGCTGAAAAACTGGGCATAAGGCCTGATGAAATAATAACTATAGGCGACAATTTTAACGATTTGGAAATGTTAAAATATGCGGGCTTAGGAGTTGCAATGGGCAATGCACCTGAACAGGTTAAAAACAAAGCGGATTATGTGACAGATACCAACAACCATGAGGGAGTGGCCAAGTTTTTAGAAAAACTTATTTCAGTTAAGATAAAACAGGAATGTGTGCAGTATGACAGACAAAATCATATTGCTGTGAAAAGGGAACAGAACGGCATCTCTCTTGATGTATAATGTAATAATTTCTCTGACGCTTAAAGAGAGCCCATGACATAAAAGTCATAGGCTCTTAATATTTTTTAAATACTAACTTGAATTATGAAGTTAGGACATCAGATTGTTTGATTTTGTAGCGTTCTATAGCATGATTGACAATACTTCCTATAAATTCTGCTGCTGTCATGTTTGCAGCTTCAGCCATATAACCCATATAACCATTATGGGCTTTGCCAGTAGACATCGTAAGGCCTGCGAAGGTGTTAAGTTCAAGGAAATAAGGAGTTCCGTCTTCTGCAAGAATCATATCTATGCGAGCAAAATCTTTGGCGTTTAAGATTTTATATATTTTTTTTGCCGTATCTTTAATCCTGTTTTCTTCTTCTCTTGTGAGTTTTGCGGGGCAGTGGATGATCTCATTGTCCAACATTTTGTGTTCATATGTATTAGTTATAGCCTGGTTATATTCAATTTCAAGAATAGGCAGCACTTTCGGATCATCGTTGCCGATAAGGCCTACAGTTATTTCCCTGCCCTTTATGAACTCTTCTACTAAAGCGGCTTGGCCAATTTTTTGGGTAATCTTATCAACTACCTTTGGCAGTTCTTCTGGGTGATTTATCACATTTTCTTCGCTGATGCCGGCACTTCCCCGACCCCTGACAGGTTTTACGAAGAGCGGATATTTAAGCGAATGTTCAGGAATTTCTTTTGAGCTTGATACTACAAAAAACTTTGGTGTGGGCAAATTGTGAAAAGCGATTAATTTTTTGCGAGCTGCTTTACTTGTGGCAACCAAGTCGATACCTGATCCAACAAAGGGAATACCAAATACTTCCAAAAATGCCACTTCTTTAAGGGATGAGGCGTTAAATACGATGTCTATTTTTTGGGAAATAAGTTCTTTTAATGTCTCTTTTGGGTCTTTTCTCCACTGAATTAAAGTCGCATCAAAACCTGCTTCCTTAATAGCTGTCATATGTTGAAAGGCCTCATCGTAAGCATCGTCATAGATATTAGTATGGGAGATTCTTTTTTGCAGCTCAACATTTCTGAACTTGCGCCAGAATACTCCTACCTTCATCTTACTCCACCTCTCTAATATTTATTTTTTAATGTACTGTTTGAAAGTTATTATACATTTAGTACAATTTAAATAAATTATAACATATTTTAATGTTTTAAGCAAAGCGCGCCAGCATTGGAAGCTAAATAGCAGTCTCATAGTATAAAGAGAATTTTAATTTTTAAATCAAAATTGATATAATGTACTTACAGATCCAATAAACTTATGCGAGAGGTGTAGGTGTTTTATGACAGATAGACTTCCAAGGCTAGTTCAAGGGATTTGGCGTTTGGCAGATCCAAAACTTTGCATAGCATCAACTGTGCCCATGGTTGTGAGCATAGCCATGGCCTACAGAACATTAGGACATTTAGACTTGTATTGGGCGTTTTGGAGCTTTTTAGGTGTTTATCTTATTGAAACCGGTAAAAATGCGGTAAACGAAGTGGTAGATTACATGTCAGGAGTTGATCGATTTATAACGCCTGATAAGAGGACACCTTTTAGCGGTGGGAAGAAAACAATCGTAGACGGATTGTTGAACTTAAAGGAGACTGCCATAATAGCACTGGTTACTTTATTTGCAGCAGCAGTTATAGGCCTATATATTTCTATTGCAAGAGAACCTAAGGTTTTATGGATAGGCATTGCAGGTTTTTTAATTTCCATATTCTATAGTCTTCCGCCTTTTAAGTTCTGCTACAGGGGTCTTGGGGAATTGGCTATAGGTTTAACGTATGGTCCCCTTGTCGTATCAGGCACATATATAGTGCAAACACATACTATCAACTTGGAAGTACTGCTTTCATCACTGGTGATTGGCTTTTTAATAGCAAATGTAGTGTGGATTAATCAATACCCGGACTATGAGGCTGATGCCAAAGGGAATAAGCGAAATTGGGTTGTTAGACTCGGGAAGAAAAGGGGAATCAAAGTTTATATTTTATTGTATGTTTTAGCTTATTTATGTTTGTTTATCTTGATTTACTTTGCACAAAATCCCTTACTGTTATTAGTGCTGCTTGGTGCTCCTGCAGCTAAAAGCTCGGTAAGTGTTGCAAAGAAATATTACAATGACATACCGAGGCTTGTGGAAGCCAATGCAAAAACCATACAGGTTTATCAAATTACCGGTTTAACATTGACTGCTGCAATACTTTTAGCTTGAAAAACTAAAAACTTAATAACTTAGGTGCCAGGCACCGAGAGAAGGGGTGATTTTTTTGAAGCGTATTGAGGTCGTTTTAGGTGATATTACCAAGATGGAAGTTGATGCTATTGTAAATGCGGCAAATAATACACTGCTGGGCGGTGGGGGAGTGGACGGCGCCATACATCGGGCAGCCGGGCCTGAGCTCCTTGAGGAATGCCGCAAATTAAATGGTTGTGAAACTGGAAAGGCTAAGATCACAAAAGGATATAGGCTCCCGGCCAAATATGTGATACACACGGTTGGGCCCGTCTGGCATGGAGGAAAAGCCGGTGAAGATGAGTTACTTGCCTCATGTTATCGAAATTCCCTGCAGCTTGCGGTGGAAAACAATATAAAGACAATAGCATTTCCATCTATAAGCACAGGTGCATACAGATTTCCTGTTGAGAGGGCCGCTAAAATTGCGATGGGAGAGATTTTACAATTTTTAAAGGCTAACGACAGTATTGAAAAAGTATTTATGGTTTGCTTTGATAAAAACACCATGGAAGCTTATTCTCAGGCACTGTCGGAGCTTCAATAAACAGCAAGGAGGATGTTTTATGTCAGTTAATCAAAAAGAAAAAATTATAGGTTTTATAGGTACAGGCGTAATGGGCAAGAGCATGGCTGCAAATTTGATGAAAGCAGGCTATCAAGTAGTTGTTTACAACCGCACTAAGGCAAAAGCCCAAGAACTCATTGAAAAAGGCGCAATCTGGAAAGATACAGTAGCCGAGGTTGCTCGTGAAGCCGATGTTATAATAACTATGGTAGGATATCCGAAAGATGTAAGAGAAGTGTATATGGGAAAAAACGGAATCATAGAAAATGCTAAATCGGGATCTTATTTAATCGATATGACTACATCTAGCCCAAGACTTGCTAAGGAGATATACGAAGCAGCTAAGGCGAAAAATTTATATGCTCTGGATGCACCCGTTTCAGGCGGCGATATTGGAGCTAGGGAAGCCAGGCTTTCCATAATGGTGGGTGGCGATGCTGAGGCCTTTGAAGCTATGAAACCCATTTTTGAAGTGATGGGCAAAAACATCGTCTTGCAGGGAGGTGCTGGAGCAGGTCAGTATACGAAGATGAGCAACCAGATTGCGATTGCTTCAAATATGATGGGTGTTTGCGAAGCCATGGCTTATGCCAAAAAAGCAGGGCTTGACCCGAAAACGGTTTTAAAGAGCATAGAGTCAGGAGCAGCAGGCAGCTGGTCCCTTAGTAATTTGGCACCAAGGATGCTTTCGGGAGATTTTGAACCAGGCTTTTACATAAAGCATTTTATAAAAGACATGAAAATCGCCGTAGAGTCTGCAAAAGAGATAGGCCTTAAAACTCCTGGCCTTGAACTTGCCCTTTCCTTATATGAAAAATTAGCCAAGCAAGGGGAAGAAAACAGCGGCACTCAAGCACTATTTAAATATTACATAGATTAGCGTTTAAAAACTTTTTTTAAAAAAAATTTACTGCTAAAAGTATAGACTTTTTCCTCCGGTGTTTTGTTTATTCAAATTTTGCAAAAGTAATTTGAAAGATATTTGGAAAACCAGGACACAATAAACATATATAAAAAATTAAAACACTGGAGGATGTCTATGGAGACATATGGTGTAATAATGGCTGGCGGAGGCGGTACTCGCTTTTGGCCTTTAAGCCGTGCCGCCGCTCCGAAACAATTTTTAAATATAACCGGCGAAGACAGCATGATAAATGATACGATAAAAAGAATAAAAGATGTTATCCCGCCGGAAAGGATATTGATTGTTACAAATAAAACTCAGGCGAAAAAGTTAAAGGAAGTTATTACGGAAGATATTCCAGAGACAAATATATTGATAGAACCTATTGGCAGAAATACCGCTGCATGTATCGGATATGCGGCAATGGTAATTAAGAAGCGATGGGGAGATTCAGTAATGTGCGTCTTTCCATCTGATCATTACATAAAAGACGTAAGTGAATTTCAAAAGGTACTAAGAGCTGCATGCAGTATTGCTGAAAATACGGAAAAGCTTGTTACCATGGGAATTACGCCTACTTATCCATCGACGGGATATGGTTATATAAAATATGACAGGGATAGGTCTTTACCTGCAGGGAATAAGGAGGCCTATGAAGCTGTAGAGTTTGTAGAAAAACCTAACGTGCCCAAGGCAAAAGCTTATGTTGACAGTGGAAATTACCTTTGGAATAGCGGAATGTTTGTTTGGAAAACCTCTGTTATTCTTAATAATTTTAAAAGGTTTTTGCCAAGGCTTTATAGAAATATAGAAAAACTGGAGCCATTCATAGACACACCACAGGAAAAACAAGCCGTTGAAGAAGTATATCCGACACTTCAAAGCATTTCAATTGACTACGGGATTATGGAAAGATCCGATGAAGTTGTCGTTATCCCCGGAGATTTCGGCTGGAATGATGTGGGATGTTGGGACTCTTTAGGCAGCGTGTTTCCGCCTGATGAAAATGGCAATATTACAAAGGGCGACTTTGTAGATATTGAAACCCGCAATTCCATAATATATTCAAACAGTCGCTTTGTAGCGGCGGTAGGGTTAGAAAATATGATCGTTGTGGAAACCAGTGATGCATTGCTGGTGTGTTCAAAAGAGAAAGCCCAGGACGTAAAAAAAGTAGTAGAATACTTAAATAAAGCCGGGAGAGAGGAGCTGCTTTGATGGATAAGAGGCGATGGCGGCTACACCGCCAGGTAGCAGGTTTTGCAGCGCTTATTGCAATGTGCTGCATCTTTATTTATAGCCACGGTTTTGATAAAGCTGTAAATTGGTTGGCAATGTGGCAGTTGGAAACGACCGGTGTTAATGTGGATACCGAGCAAGGTTCCGGCGAGGATTTTAATCAAGATAATTTCGAGGAAGAGGTTAACTTGCCAAATCCTAGTGCTACTTTCTTAGCAGTAGGAGATGTCATGATGCACGATGGCCAAATCTGGGCAGGTTATGATAACACAACGGACACTTTCGATTACTCGGAGTTTTTCCATATAGTAAAAGATGAAATAACTGCAGCGGATATTGCCATGGCCAATCTTGAAACTACCCTTGCAGGCAAAGAACAAAAATATACAGGATATCCCATGTTCAATAGTCCCGATGAACTGGCAGATGCGCTAAAGGATGCCGGCTTTGATATAATTGTAACTTCCAATAATCACAGCTTAGACAGGGGTGCCAAAGGAGCTTTGCGGACTATACAAGTCCTTAAAGAAAGGGGATTGGTTCCTTTGGGCACCTATGAATCGGAAGAAGAACGGGAGACAATCTTAATAAAAGAAGCAAATGGCATTACTTTTGCCTTTTTATCGTATACATATGGCACAAACGGCATACCCATTCCCAAAGACAAGCCGTATCTAGTAAATCTTATGGATGAGGAGGTGATACTAGAGGACTTAAAAAAAGCTAAAAGCCTGGCTGATGTAGTAGTGGTATACCTTCATTTTGGTGAAGAATACCAAAGAACTCCTTCCAAAGCCCAGAGAAAACTTGCTCATCTACTGCTAAAAGAGGGAGCCCACTTTATCGTTGCAAGCCACCCCCATGTAATTCAGCCTGGTGAGTGGATGGAAGTAGAAGAGGCTGATGGAGAAATAGTCAAAAAATATGTTGCCTACTCAATGGGCAACTTTATATCAGCACAAAGGTTTCCCTATACTGAGGAAGGGCTTATGGTAAAATTCACCCTAGAGAAGGATTTAAAAAAGAACAAAGTCTATCTCAAAGATGTTGAAGAAATCGATACTTGGGTTGACAAATTTGTCAGGGACGGAAAAATGAGATATGTGGTAAGATACGGCAAGAAGCCATAGTTTATAATATCTACATAACTATAAAATGCTCATTTTCACAGATTTGTTTTACATCATAGCTGCATGCCGGTGTATGACCCCATGCCTGTAAGCTGCAGTATTGGATAGGCCCATAACATGTTTCTTCATATTTTAAATGTTTGCAATTGGCAATTTCAGTAAAGCTAGTGGTTTTCGGGACTGTCATTTAAATCGCCTCCTAATTTTTAGCTTATATTAACACAAAGTGTATAAAAAATCAAGAATATTCCGTTAATAAGGAAAATATTCTTTTTCACAAGGATAGCAAGAATTGGTGAATTCTTCATGTGGGTGTGGGTAATAAAAATGAGCCCGGCACGATGTCATGCCGGGCTAAAAACTAAGCTCTGTTGAGGTATTGTAGCTATTTAGTTATTGAATACTGATCCATAGTAACCTAATAGCTGTTCATAAAGGTTTAATAATTTTTCATATGTTTCAACGAGTTTAATATAGATTTTCACATTAATAGGTTCTTCATCGACAGGCTCTTCATCGATAGGCTCTTCATCAACAGGCTCTTCATCAACAGGCTCTTCATCGACAGGCTCTTCGTCAACAGGCTCTTCATCGATAGGCTCTTCATCAACAGGTTCTTCATCGACAGGCTCTTCATCGACAGGCTCTTCATCAACAGGTTCTTCATCGACAGGCTCTTCATCAACAGGCTCTTCATCGACAGGCTCTTCGTCAACAGGCTCTTCATCAACAGGCTCTTCATCGACAGGCTCTTCGTCTACTGGCTCTTCTTCATCAACCGGAGTTTCCTCATCAATCGGAGTTTCTTCATCAACTGGAGTTTCTTCATCAACCGGACATTTATATACTTTTTCGATAACTGTCTCTTCTGCATTATGTAACCCTTGGGCAACTGCAATTCCCAAACTCGAGAAGACTAAAAGTGTAGCAATCAAACAACTTAGTAAAATTCTTGATGTTTTACCTTTTGGCATATCCGTTCCTCCTCGTATAATATAAAATTAAGATGATATTTTAAGGCTCGAAGCCTTATTGTTACAAGCTTTCATAGGCTCTTAGAAAA
>NZ_JAFFJA010000124.1 GCF_021991635.1 Tepidanaerobacter sp. GT38 | reverse complement strand
CATAGTATCTTGACGCGATCACATGGCTGTCCAAACTTGATAATGCGCTATATCTGTTGTATAATAACTATAGTTCTTTGATAAATATATATGGGGGCGTTTGGTTTCGACGGAGGTAGCAGAGGTAAAAGCTGCAGGTCGAGCTTTCCGACTCGTAAATCCGGAAGCGTAAATATAAACGCCAACGAAGAATTAGCTTACGCTGCTTAATTAAAACGCAGCGCACTCTCCCTGGCGGCGCCCGGCTGCTGGGATCAGGGTGTCATAAATCCGGGATTTTCTTATAGTGTTGCTTTGGCACTATAGGAGAAACTTACAAAGCTGGCCTTCCTTTGATCCTGCCCTCAGGAGCAAAGCAGGCGAGATTTAAAATGAGGGATAAACCTGTAGACGCTTTTATTGATGTACCTTCGGACAGGGGTTCGATTCGCAATAAGAGTCGCCCTGTATGGCAACATACAGGTGAAAATCCGGCTTACATCGGTGAAACCTAAACCACTTTTTATGTGGCATGGCAACACCGAGGGGTATGAGGCGAAAGCCTACAGCCCTGTATCGACTCATAGGTTCCCTAAATGTCTTTGTTGGCATGGGAATACTAGGATAGGAGTAACGATATAAAAAATACTGCTCCTATAATACGCCGGATGGCTCAGTGGATTTTGTTGAGTCAAAGATATAGTCAGCACTGATATGAAAATATCAGGTAATGTGTCCCCTCGCCTCCACCAAATACGAATAATAGCTTTTAAGTTTTTAAAATTATATAAATAATGGCTTTCAAGGATTAATATCTTTGAAAGCCATTTGATTTTCTGAAATCTACAGTGCTGTTCCGCTGTTTGTATCAAATTTATTTTTGTACTAAAAAAGGCTGACAAGAAAAGGCCCTAGCCATTTTGTCAACAGTCTGGTGATTACTACATTCTTATTGTTAATGTTTGTTTATGGTTTATCAGTTATTGTCGTATTTACTATTCAATTCTATTTATTATAGAGACATGAATTTTTCATAGAAAGCTTCTTTTCTTTGTAATGCATCACTATTATAACGGCCATTTCTTAACGTAACCTTTTTATACTCAGATATTAACAACTTGGCTCTTGCTTTTTTTGTCTGGTAATAAGATAGGGTTCAACTTCTTTTAAAAGTTCTAAAGCTTTATCGTATGTTATATTTAAAACAAAAGAATCTCGATGAAGTTGAGGTTTGTAATTCTTTTTTTTAATAATTCTACCACATTGTACAACTTTCTTAATCCACTCTAAAAGGTATAAGTCTGTAGAGGGTATTGAAACCATAGGAGAAGGATGGCGATTTTTGTGTTGTCGTGTTAGAGTAATACTACCCTCACCATCAATAATCCCAGCAATATAAGCCTTTTCAGTTTCCTTCATTTCACTCTTACTCTCCCTTTTCACGATTTATTTAAGTTATAATACATAGATAATCACAGAACGAATGTTTATATTGTGTTTAACGAACATTGTACTGGAAAGAACAAAGGATAGGCATTGTAGATGTAAAGTTTAGTTGCATAAAGATCATTGCGTCCTGGCGATTAATTTAGCGACTTGAAGATGTGTAAATATGGGGACTTGTTAATACTAGGATGCTCGTAACTGGCGATAACCTTGAAACAGTAAAATTATCTTGAGTATTAATGGCAACACGTTCAAGAGGATAATGGCAACAACATCTCTGAGTAAGACATAAAAATGCTTCAGAGCTGGGGCAAATTCGGACGAAGGTATCAACTTTGAGATTCTGCACAAGCATACACGAGTAAAGACGCAGGTAATAATGATATATGTAATGTAGGAAAATGATCCAAAAACAGAGATTGGTCTCATCACATCAGCACGAATATACGGACAAGCATTGGGTATTTATAAGATGGTCTGACAAATTGCGTTTCTGCTATTGAATTATGTACATAGTCAGTTTCTCTGTAAATTTGTTTTCTTACCTTGGCTACTCTGATGTGTTAGGGTGGCGATTTCATCTTGAATGCACGAGAAGAAAATCCATATTTCTAAGTTTAAAATAGAGTCCCCATATTTTGTTACATTAATTTAAGAATTCTTCATTGATATAGTCTTTTAAAAAGGTGTGGGAGTTCACAAAAGGTATCTTGTTACATTGAAATGTAAATTTTTAGGTTATTGTTGAGTTTGGTATTGCATTTTGGGAAAGACTAAGTTTTACCGATCTATTTGAGAGCGATAAGCTGAAGATTTTGAAAGAGTTGTTTGCACTCTCTTTTTAACTTTTATTATACTGCTCCAAAGGCCAGTTTTTTCTCCGGTTTCCAATTTTTCTTTATTAGGATTACTATTACCAAATAAAGCAGTAATATATTTTTGCCATACTATAGGGTCTGTGTCTAAGGGATTAAAAGAACCTAGATAGTTTTTACTAGCATTTTTAAAACGGTATACTTCAAGAGATGTTGGCAGTTCACTGAGAACAGGTTCTAAATATGTTTGTAAAATTTTTACGTTTATAATTTCTCGCTTTTTATACTCGAATATTTCCGAACTTTCCTGAAGATTAGATGCACCTGGCAAATCAAAAACCTTTTTATACATTTACTACCTACTTTTAAATATTTACCTGTATTATTGTTTAATATTATAGAGTTTATCTTTAAACCTGGCTGATTGCATAATTCACATCGATCCGTAAAATCTACTGAATCTTCGCTTGTAATATCGCTTAGGTCCCATTCTTTACATGCATCTTCATAGTTATTACTTAAGCTATTCTCTAGGAGCCTTTGTCTTACTAATGGGAAATCCCTCTGATCTGCTTCCTCATAAAACTCCGGGATCTTATGATTGGTGTTTATAAATTTATATTTTTTCACTTCATCGCTTCCTTTTTGTTTTTTTGAATAAATTTACCCCACGCCTAATAAATTACATTTGATTTTAATAAATAAAAAATGTCGGCAAAGAGAAAAAAGTATACATGAGTCAATAATAAAATTTTTTAGATTGATAAACTGACGGTGAAAGATAAAGCTAAAGTGTCAGTGTACAGTTTGGGCTAAGACTAACCTTTGTGACATTCATTACAGCACCAGTAACAACCATCAAATATTTTAAATGGATATTGAATTTAAGCCATAGAAATAGCTTCCTTATAATTTGAATAATAACCTTATATAAGTTCTGTTAGATAGATTTGCAGGGAATAGGAGTCTTCAGTGTGAACTTCGTGCCTTCCTTTATCATTGATATTATTATTAAAGTAATAGTGCTTCACAACTTTCACCTCAACTGCGCACTATATAGTATATAATCAACCGTATTATACCATATATTGTAGAGAACGCAAGTATTTTTTGTGATTGTTGTTATTCTGTGATA
>NZ_JAFFJA010000123.1 GCF_021991635.1 Tepidanaerobacter sp. GT38 | reverse complement strand
TAGTTAAATAGGAGGTAGCGCCAATGGCAAAAAAAGGTTATATCTGTAGTCAAACTTCAGATTCCTGCCGGCAAAGCAACATATCTGCCTTGCTTCATTTACTGCCGCTTTTTTCTTTTGAATAAACATATCATACACGTCTCCACCATTTGCAATAAAAACCCTTAGCCTGGCCATCTGGTCCACTCCCGTTTTACTCCAACCCAGAGGCCTTGAACTTAACCTGGACGATAAGATATGGCTAACATGACCTTCTGCACTGCAGCCAACATAATCTTGATCATATTGACGCATTATACCTTCCCAGTTGCCAAGTATGTATCTTCTTGCTTCTTTTACAGCTTTTTTCTTTGTTTCTGGCTCAGTTATATTTATGATCGCTTTAAATAGTTCTTTTACTTTATCCTTGTCTTTGGCATTTATATATGACCACATAATTGGTGTTGTATATCCCATATGCGCTGTAGCTTGTGTGACATACTTTGATAAGTGGTAACGGTCAAGCACATAGATGCTTTTGTTTATCCAGCTTAGGCCATTCTTAATCCAGGGAGCTCCATCACCTGAAAGGTATATCTTTTCTATAGAATCCATATCATAAGCTTTATCTATGTAGTCTAAAACTTCCACCCATAGTTCATCGCTGTTTGTATAAACTCCACTGAAATACCTTACGTTTAATAGCTTATACCGGTTTTTACTAACTTGTTTTCTGCCTTCATGTACATATACAAGCTTTGGCTCTATTAAGCCTCCATTCTGAAGTGCTACATGATCTTCATCTGCTTCTATGTAAAGTACTTTTACTTTCCTTTTGTCTTGCTTTATTTTTACTGCATCATTGTCTACACTACCAAGTTCTCGTATGCTGTTCATTACTGTCTGTGATGTTAGTGTTACTGTTTCAGAGGCTTTTTCTCCGCTCTTGCTGTAGGACATATATACTGCTTCTTCTATCAGTTTTGCCTTTAGCGAAGCATCTAGTTTGTCATGGGCTGATATGCCCACAGCCTCATCTGATAGATAGCTATATTCACCTGTTTTTTTATTCTTGTAATATGTTCTTTTATACCTGACTTCTCCAAATATTGTTGTAAGTGTCTTTTCAGCTGCTTTTTCTTTTACTGTCCAGTAACGTTTACGATCTTTGCTGTTTTTATATGCATTATCTATTGTTTCTAACGCCTCTGCAACTAAGGTTACTCCTATATCATCCAACGTCTTCTTTGTGGCTAATATAAATTCGGATATGTCTCTTTTTTCTCTTATTAGTTTTTCTAGCTCTTTTTCAAAACTACTACTGATTTTTTGTATGATTTCCTGTATAATTAGTTCCATAAGGGTATCTCCTTTTCTGTGATTTTTTGTGGTTCTTGGAACCTATTTGTTTTTTTCTCAGTTGAGTATTTTTGTACTATCCCGGTTGAAGAGGAATAGAAGTTTTTATATGAATAAAACAAATATGCTGTGGATTTCCGACCTCATCTATCGGATTAGAGATAACGCGCGTATGCTTTTTTTAGTTACTATTCTCTCTGCGGTTGC
>NZ_JAFFJA010000122.1 GCF_021991635.1 Tepidanaerobacter sp. GT38 | reverse complement strand
GTGCTCTACCCCCGAGGATCTTCAGTTAAGGCTAGCCCTAAAGCTATTTCGGGGAGAACCAGCTATCTCCGTGTTCGATTGGCATTTCACCCCTACCCACCATTTTCAAAGATTATTGACACAGTTTTATAAAAACTTTTATAAAACATATTCATAGAGGCCTTTTTTTAAGTTTTTAAAACAAAAAGCCTTTCACCAAAATATTGGCGAAAGGCTCCATCTAAGCTTTTTTTAAAAAAATCTATCTTCACCGGACCTGACCGTTTCCCATAATCAGATATTTAACTGTCGTCAACTCTTCAAGCCCCATAGGGCCTCGTGCATGGAGCTTTTGTGTGCTGATACCTATTTCAGCACCCATGCCAAATTCTCCACCATCGGTAAACCTGGTAGAAGCATTCACATATACACACGCAGCATCTACTTTTGCAAGAAACTGGTTTGCCCTATCATAGTCTTTTGTGACAATGGCTTCCGAATGAGAGGTGCCAAATCTGTTAATATGCCTGATTGCCTCGTCTATACTGTCAACCACTTTAACAGCAAGGATTAAGTCAAGATACTCCGTTGCCCAGTCTTCTTCAGTAGCCAATCTGGCATCTGGGTAAATCTTAAGTGTATTTTCACAGCCTCTGATTTCTACTCCCAATTTTTTCAGCTCATCTAAGGCTTTGGGCAGAAATTCTTTAGCCACATTTTTATGCACTAAAAGTGTTTCTGCCGCATTACATACGGAAGGCCTGCTTGTCTTGGCATTTGCAATTATGCGAATTGCCATATCCAAATCTGCAAATTCATCCACATATACGTGGCAATTTCCAACACCGGTCTCGATTACCGGTATTTGAGAATTTTCCACCACATTTTTAATCAGAGCTTCGCCGCCACGAGGGATTAAAACATCTACGTACTTTCTCATCTTAAAGAGCTCCTGAATCCTCTCCCGGCTGGTATCCTCTATGAGCTGTATGCACGTTTTAGGAAGATTTGCCTCTTCAAGGCCTTTGCACAAGGCTTTAACTATTGCCTTATTTGAGTTGATGGCCTCAGAACCGCCCCTTAATATGACCGCATTTCCTGTTTTTATGCAAAGCCCCGCCGCATCAGAGGTAACATTGGGCCTTGACTCATATATTATGCCGACAACCCCCAAAGGCACTCGCTGCTTTTGCAAAATTAGGCCATTAGGGCGCTTAAATACGGTTCCACTGCCTACAGGGTCGGGAAGCTCCACAAGGTCCAAAAGCCCTTTTATCATTCCGTCAATGCGCTTGTCGTTTAACATTAGGCGCTCTATCATTGCATCTTTTAAGCCTTTTTGCTTTGCATTTTCCAAGTCTTCCTGATTTGCCAAAAGTATCTCTGCCTTCATTTCATCCAGGGCTTTGGCCATCATCTTTAAAGCATCGTTTTTAACTGTGGTGGAGGCATTTGACAATATATACGAGGCCTCTTTAGCCTGCTTTGCTATATCCAAAACTATGCTCAATCAGATCACTCCATTATATGGCGTTTTTCTCGGAAAGGGTGGTTTGCTCTTTCGGTTCAAAAAAGGTGCCGGCACAGCCTGTTCCATCAATGATATTGTAAATTTCTGCTGGATTTTCCCCATCTATTATGGCCATCGCAATTCCTGCCTCAGTGGCGATTTTTGCCGCTTTAATTTTACTCTGCATACCGCCAGTGCCAAAACCGGAATAACTGCCTTCGGCAATAGCCTCAATCTCTGGCGTGATTTCTTTTACATAGGATATCTTCTCGGCTCCGGGTTCATGGGGAGGCATGGTATATAGGCCATCCACATCGGAAAGCAGCACCAGAAGGTCAGCATTGATAAGCTCTGCCACTACCGCTGCCAAAGTATCGTTGTCGCCAAAAACTATTTCCTCTACTGCTACGGTGTCATTTTCATTTACTATGGGAACTACATCGAATTCAAAAAGTGTCGTTAATGTATTAAGAGCATTCTCACGCCGCACGCCTTTTTCCAAATCATCTCGCGTAAGCAAGATCTGAGCCACATTTATGCCGTATTCCAGAAACAGCTTTTCGTAAAACTGCATTAAAATTCCCTGGCCAACAGCTGCCAAGGCCTGTTTTATTTTGATATCGCCCTTGCCTTTAATGCCGAGCCTTCCGGCACCTGTCCCTACCGCTCCTGATGAAACCAATACCACATTTTTGCCGCTATTTTTTATGTCGGAAATGACCCTGACTAATTTTTCCATACCTGCTATATTTAATTTGCCATTATCATGAACAAGCGTAGTAGTTCCTACTTTCACAACTATGGTTTGATATATCTCGGATTTCATTGCGTCACCTCAGATTTTATTTAAAAAATGTATTATATTCCATATTTTATAATTATAACACTTGTATGCAAAAAATCAATTAGTTAAATGTGCCTTATGTTGTTATTCTGTGATA
>NZ_JAFFJA010000121.1 GCF_021991635.1 Tepidanaerobacter sp. GT38 | reverse complement strand
GGTATTCGAATGACAAAAAAGCTCTAAATCTTTAGGGATTTAGAGCTAACTTTTGTTCTTCTTGTTTAAGAGTCGCTTTATAATAAAGTATGGAATACCAATAATTAGTGCTATAGGCAAAAGAGCACCTACAACCTCCGCTAAAGATGCCAACATATTTAGTGAAAGATTTATAGCCGCAATAAAACCTTGTTTAGCTCTTTGCCACAACTCTCGAAGCGTTATAGTTGTGACTTTTTCTTTTGATGGCTCCTGTTCAATCAAATTTACATTTATTAAAGACATCTCTACCATTTTATCCCATGAGGTAAGCTGGCCCCTCAACAGATCTATGTCAGTTCTAACCCGATTTAACTCACTTTCAATTCGAAGGATTTCATCAACATTCTTAGCCATGTTTAATATTTCAAGAAGTCTCTCTTCCTGCTGGACCAGATTGCGGATTCTAGCGTCTGAATCATAGTAAGCATCTGTAATGTTCTCACCGCTTATTTGCAGATTGGTAACTCTCCCCATGGCTTTAAATTTATCCAGTGCATCATTGAGCTTATCCTGCGGAATTCTCAAAGCCATATAGGCTCTACGTGGGGAATCTGCCGACTTTCCTTCCTGAATTTGGCTGTTTTCTATATAACCACCTAACTCATCAACAGTTTTGACTATCTCATCAACTTTTGCATCGAATTTTTCTACGTAAATTGATATGTGCGCATTTTTTATGATTTTTTGTGTTCGCTCCTGAGTAGAAGATGCCTTAAGACTTGTGTCTGCCGAGCTCATCTGCTGAACGGAACTTGCGCTTTCGCTTTCTAATTGCCGCCCATTAGATACCCCGGCTCCCTCCATCATCAGTAAGTCAGGCTCTGCCGGTGCAATTTCGTAAGCTGCTTCGTCTTTTGTGCTCTTGGTGGCAAAATTTATCCCTAAATTATTCTGATTGTACACGCTAACTAAAAAGATGCCAACAAGGAAAACGCCTACCACTGCAATAAAGGCCTTTTTATTGTAGTAAAAACAGTCGGAAAATACTGCGGGAATATTTCTAATAAAACTAAGCAAAGACGGTGTTTTTTTATAAGAAACCTGCTGATAAGAGAGGTCCCTAATTTTCTCCATTAAAGTAGGCGTGAAGTCTTCGGGCAACTCTACTTGTCCCAAAGAACCTGCGGCTCTTATTATCTGCTGAAGTTCTTCAACTTCTTGCCTGCAATCTGAGCAAACCTTTAAGTGACTTTCCAGAATCTCTTTTTCCTCAACGGTTACCAGGCCTTCTACATATTTATCTATCAAATCTTCGTAGTGAGTGCTGCATGCCACATCGTTACCCCCTTTTGTACTAATATAGACGCTACTTTTTTAAAAAAGTTCCGGACTTTTTAGCATTTGTCTTAATGCCCGGCGCCCTCTATTTAACCTGGATTTTATAGTGCCAAGGGAGCACATCAAAATTTCACTTATTTCTGTATAACTAAAGCCCTGAATATCCCTTAATATAACACATATACGCTGTTCACTTGGCAGGGAATTTATAGCTTTCATAAGAGCTTGTTTTAGTTCCTGTCTTTCTATAAATTCTTCAGGTAACCGCGTGTAAGAACCGTGAGCTGTATCATTTCCCACCATCATTTCATCTTTTATGGGAAGGGTTTCATCTTTCTTTTTACGCATAAAATCTATACAAGTATTTACCGCAATTCGATACAGCCAAGTGGAAAAACTGGAATTTTCCCTAAATCCGTGGAGGGAGGTAAATACTTTTATAAATATTTCCTGGGTAATATCCATAGCATCTTCTGAATTGTTAAAAAAGCGGTAAACTGTATTGTATACTTTTTTCTCATATCCGGAAATCAATTCTTCAAAAGCCGAAACATCGCCTTTTTTTGCCCGGCGTATGAGGTCTTTTTCTGCGTTCAAAAATTTTCCCCCCTTCACTTTGCTCTCCTAGGTATTCGACCTCAGTGAGCAAAATTCCTTCAAAAAAAATAACCGGAATTTACCGGCTGAAAAAATTTATAATCCCTTTTACGTTATCTTTTACAAAGTAAAGATTGAAAGTTGAACATATATCCTCTAGAGTCATATATGAACGGCTGTTTATCAAAACTGTTTTTAACGGCATATCATTTGCAAAAGCTGTCCTTGTCTCGTTGTCCCAGGATACAGTCCAACCTAAAGCTTCTGCCACAGGTCTAATTGGTATTAGTGTTACTTTGTTTTCTTTTAAACAACCCGCCTTTAATAATTCACCGTCTACAGTTATTAAAACTCCTGTGATGCTTATTATTTCTTCCTCTTGATTTATTTTTATGTCAAACTGCCCATTATTAAAAAACTCGTCAAAGTTAATATACTCACGTTCTTGTATTACTGCAGGCCAAGCGCTTTCACATGTCGCACCACAATATTTTTCGATTTCCTGTTTGTTTATATAAATTTTCTGGTCCATTACTACTACATCATTTGTAACGAGGTTTTTGTTAAATGTCATAAAATAACCTTGGTTGAAAATAATCGGTTCTTTATTTACTTTGCCAAGCAATAAATCTAACTTTTGTTGTTCAATTTGAATATTATTTTCATTCAACTTTGCGACAATGGCTTCTCTTGTGTTGACGCCAAAATTGTATATATCTGGATATACTTCTAAATAAGGCTTTATACCATTATCGTGTAATAACTGTGTTTGATAGATGATTTTGACAGGTGTACCTAGGGTTACTTTTTCATACAATTCTTCCACGTCTTGATTGTATAACCTCACACAACCAGCAGAAGCCATAGTACCGATAGTTAAAGGATTATTGTTGCCGTGTATTCCGTAACCGTTTTTAAAGCCAATCCATCTAGTACCTAACGGATTGGCCGGCCCTGGAGGTACAGGTTGTCGCCCTTTAGGAAACCATGTGGGATTTTTTAATTTGTTTATAACTTGAAAATCACCTATTGGTGTCTGACTTGTGCTTCTTCCAACTGCCACTGGGTAGGTTTTAATAAGAGTTTCACCTTCATAATACTCAAGAGAAAAAGCAGGAATATTTATTATTATTTTGTTAGTCGTTGATCCTTGTGAAATTCCTGCAAAAGCAAATAATACAGCAATAATCAATATGCAAATTGCAACCTTTTTCAATAAGGCACCCCCGTTTTCGCATAAAGTCCTGACATATTCATAATATGTCGTTTACGGGGGTTTATGTGTATTTTATTAATAAAATATTATTGTCAAAGGGATAGGGTCTTTAATTTTTCCTTCAGGACGCCCTTTAAAAAAGAAAGGCCTATCCTGATGAGATTTATCGGGTTTTTGATCGTATTCTGTAAAAACATTTTCGAGATTGGCAATTGTAAAATCATCTTTCTCTAAAATGTGTTTTACACCACCGAAGAAGTACCCATATTGTCACTTGTGTTTGGCAAATTCATCGAAAAATGAACCTTTATAATTAAATACAGACCAAAGTCTAAATGACCTTAGTCCGTATATAGGCAACTTTGAATGTGAACCAGATTCAACACTTAGGGTTTGCTTATGATAAATAAAAAGAGTCCCTTGGACTCTGAGATATCCTTAAAACTTTGAAATTTCAATATTGGTGCCGAAGGTGGGAGTCGAACCCACACGGAGTTTGAGCTCCACTGGATTTTGAGTCCAGCGCGTCTGCCAATTCCACCACTTCGGCACAAAATAAAATGTCAGTTGCAATAAATATATTACCATACCCCAAATAAAAATTCAATAGTACGTTTTTGTGATATCTGTCACAGACTTGAACATAGTTTTAAATTACTATAGGTGGTAGCATAAGAAATGAGGAGGTATTACATATGGGAATGTTTTGTTATCAGTGCCAAGAAGCTGCAAAGGGCATAGGATGCACTATTAAAGGAGTATGCGGCAAAACCGAGGAAGTTGCAAAACTTCAGGATTTATTAATTTATACACTTAAAGGCATTTCAGAAATAGTACAAAAAGGAAATTTAAATGCAAAGGATTTAGACGAGATAAATCACGAAGTGTTAAATGCACTTTTTATGACCATCACCAATGCCAACTTTGACGGTGAAGCTATTGAACGTGAAATTAATAAGATGATTTCTCTTAGAGACCAGCTGAGGGCAAAAGTGAAGGCAGAAAATCTTCACGATGCAGCAGTCTTTCAAGTTGACTCAAAAGAAGCTATGCTGGAAAAGGCATCTTCCGTAGGCGTACTTTCTACCAAAGATGAGGACATTCGCTCCTTAAGAGAACTAATAACTTACGGTATAAAAGGCTTAGCTGCATATACTCACCATGCTCTAAACATCGGAAAAGAAAACGATGAACTTTACGCATTTATTTACAAAGCCCTAGCTGCAACCCTTGACGATACACTTACGGTAGACGACCTGGTAGCCTTAACTTTAAAAACAGGTGAGTACGGTGTCAAAGCCATGGCGCTTCTGGATGAGGCTAATACTTCAAAATATGGCAATCCCGAAATAACAGAGGTTAATATCGGCGTAAGAAATAACCCGGCAATCCTAGTATCCGGCCATGATTTGACAGATTTAGAACAGCTATTAGAACAGACTCAGGGCACTGGAGTGGATGTCTATACTCACAGTGAAATGCTACCTGCCCACTATTATCCTGCCTTTAAGAAATACGACAACTTTGTAGGAAATTACGGCAATGCCTGGTGGAAGCAAACTGAAGAATTTGAAAGCTTCAACGGCCCAATACTGTTTACAACTAACTGTTTAGTCCCGCCAAGAAGCGAAGAAATTAGAGCTAGAATTTTCACCACAGGCCCCACAGGATATCCTGGTTGTAAACATATAGAAGCAGATGAAAACGGCAAGAAAGATTTCTCACCTATTATTGAAATGGCAAAGAAATTAAATCCTCCAAAAGAAATTGAAAATGGCAAAATCGTAGGCGGTTTTGCCCATGCTCAGGTTTTCGCACTGGCAGATAAAATAGTTGATGCGGTAAAATCCGGTGCCATTAAGAAATTCTTTGTAATGGCCGGCTGCGATGGCCGCATGAAGTCAAGAGAATACTACACTGAATTTGCTAAAAAGCTGCCGAAGGACACTGTTATACTTACAGCCGGTTGTGCAAAATACCGTTACAACAAGCTGGATTTAGGGGATATTAACGGCATACCCAGAGTTTTAGATGCTGGACAGTGCAATGATTCTTACTCGCTGGCACTAATTGCGTTAAAACTTAAGGAAATATTCCAGCTAAATGACATCAATGAACTGCCTATTGTCTATAATATTGCCTGGTACGAGCAAAAAGCTGTAATAGTGCTGCTTGCCCTCTTATACTTAGGTGTAAAAAATATTCACCTAGGCCCAACGCTGCCTGCTTTTCTATCACAAAATGTTGCAAAAGTTCTTGTAGAAAACTTTGGCATTGCCAAGATGGGTACAGTAGAAGAAGATATGGCATTGTTTATGGGTGAGTAAATTACAATAGCTCCTCGCTCACTTTATATTTTTAGTGAACGAGGAGCTACTATTTTGTCAAATACCCATTAATTTACCTGGATATTGTATTCCCTCATCTTATTATATAGTGTGCTTCTGGAAATCTTTAAATACTCTGCAGTTTTTGTTTTGTTAAAGGAACATTTTTTTAGAGCTTCTATTATCACTTGCTTTTCTGCAATATCAGACGCCTGATTCAAATTACTGACTTCCTGTAGGGTAGGATGATAGTCATTTCCCTGTTTAATATATTCTGGTAAGTCATCAGCAGTAATTTTCCCATGTTCACATAAAATTACCAATCTATCTACTACATTTTTCAGTTGCCTAATATTGCCCGGCCAACTATAATCCATAAAAATTTTTAAGACTTCTGAATCTATATTTTCAATTGTTTTATTGTAATGCAGCTCAAATTCCCGTATGAAGCCATTTACTAAATCTACAATATCCTCGCTGCGCTTTCTAAGCGGTGGAATTTCCATGGAAACAATATTAATATCTTCATATAATTCTCGGCAAAATTTTTGCTTTTCAACTAAACTGGAAAGATCTTTATCTGTAGAAGCTATTACTCTCACATCGGTTTTAACAGGGGTATTGCTGCCGGTTTTATAGAATGTTTTATTTTCTATGAAACTTTTAAGTTTCATCTGTACATCCATTGGCATATCATGTATATTTTCAAAAAAGATGGTACCTTTATTTGCTAATTCTAGAAGGCCTACTTTTTCAGAATTTGCCGTTGTATCAAAGTCAGCTATATCAACACCAAAAAGTTCACTTTCAAAAATATTGGCCGGTATAGCTGCACAGTTTACCCTAACAAAGGGGCCCTTGCGCCTGCTGCTATATTCGTGTATGGTAGAGGCTAGTATTGCCTTGCCGGTCCCGCTTTCACCTTTTATCAATATAGGAGCATCTGTCAGCGCTGTGCGTTTTGCCAATTCAATTACTTCAATCATTTTTGGGTTTTTGCTGGTTAGTTTTCCAAAAGTGGTTTGTTCTTCAGTGCCGCCTAATTGTTTTTCTAAAAACATCATCCTATGATTGGCTTTTTCCAGTTCTGTTATAAGATTTATTACGTCAGAAATCTCTTCTATATTCATTATCATTCCACATAATTTTTCATCAAAGTTAAAAGGACAGGTCTTTAGCAAAAATTTGCGACCATCTTTACTCTCAAAATATATTTCATCAAGGGGTGTTTCGCCTTTTTTTATTTTCTCAGCCAGTTTTCCTGGTAAAAAATGATGTGTTGTTGGTTTAAATATCTTAGAGGGCTTAAATAATTGTTCAAAAGCTTTATTG
This sequence comes from Tepidanaerobacter sp. GT38, assembly GCF_021991635.1. GTDB lineage: Bacteria > Bacillota > Thermosediminibacteria > Thermosediminibacterales > Tepidanaerobacteraceae > DTU063. The sequence continues at coordinate 2,376 of NZ_JAFFJA010000121.1, read as the reverse complement.
TAGGCTAGTATTTCGCATTTATCGTTTAAAATGCATATGGCTGTTTTTATATTATCCATAATTAGGTTTTGAAAGTTCACTGCTTTTTCTAACCGCTTTGAAAACGCATCACATATGCCTTTTCCTGTAAGCAGACCTAGCAACTGCCCGCTATCATCCAAAACCGGAGCCCTGCTAATGGCTAAATTGCGCATCTCGCTTCGGGCCTCAAGTAAAGGTTTGTCAGGGTGCAAAAAAAACACATTGCGTGTCATAATGTGCTTAATTTCTGTATTTAACTCAATACCACGTGCAAAACTTTTTGCCAGGTCGTTTCTTGTGATAATGCCAACTATCTCATTGTTATCGTCAACTACCAGCACTTCTTCCTGCTTTTTTAAAAGCATAATTTCATTTAGATTTTCCACAGTTATATTATCATGAACCAGAATTACTTCTTTCCTTAGGGCATCTCTTACTTTTATATCCATCAAAAAATCGGTTTTCAAGTCTATTTCCTCCTAGACATTAGCAATGTATAAAATTTTATACAGTATATAAATATTTCTACATCAGATTCTAAAAACCTCTTTAATAAAAAATAATTTTTTTATCCACATATGTAAAAAATTACTTGTCATCAGTCATTGAATTAAAATATTAAAACAGACGAAAAATATCAATATGAGGTGATGAAATGAAAGTAAAAAGCTTTCTATGGTTTATAATAGCAACGCTTATTTTCATAACTGGTGCAAAAACTCCTCCGTGTTCTTGTGAAGAGGAACGGTATTTAAAATTGCAAAATCCGCCTATGTACGGTGAAGATGTAAGGGAAATACAGACCCAGCTGTATAAGCTAGGTTATTCTATAGATTCGATAAATGGTATTTATGATGAGGCCACCGCCAATGCTGTAAGAGAATTTCAAAAAAGAGAAGGCCTATACGTTGATGGCATATTCGGCCCCAAGACTTTTCAGAAACTTGCAGAATTATATGAACAGCCGGCAGCACGTATAGATTCGGAAAAGCCCAAAGGAGAAGTTAGTTTGGTAATCTTGACTCTAGATAGAGAACTTATAGTTTTAGATGACGGCAAACCTTTTAAACGCTACCCTGTAGCAGTAGGAAAATTTAGCACACCTACTCCTATAGGGCTTTTCACCATAACACAAAAAGATGCCTGGGGGGAAGGTTTCGGTTCCCGCTGGATGAGATTGAGCGTCCCATGGGGTATTTATGGAATTCATGGCACCAACAAGCCATGGAGCATAGGTGCATTCGAATCAGGTGGGTGCATCCGCATGCACAATGCCCATGTGGAGCAAGTATATGAATGGGTAAAAATAGGCACAAAAGTATTTATAGTAGGAGGAGTAGACGGACCCTTTACATTTGGTTTTAATACACTTACACAAGGTTCTAAAGGGTCAGATGTGTTGGAAGTCCAAAAGCGCTTAGCAGGATATGGGTTTTATGACGGGCCCCTAGACGGAATCTATGAATACAAAACTAGGCAAGCGGTTATAGAATTTCAGAAATCCCGCGGATTAAATCCTTCCGGGAACGTTGATGCAGAAACATATGAGGCACTGGGTATTATGTTATTTGAATAAACTTTAATATATCTGCGGGTTTTTCTATTAGTATATCGGCACCGCTTTCCAGAAGCTCATCGGCAGTCCTGAAGCCCCAAAGAACTCCTACCGCAAACATTCCGGCAGCTTTTGCCGTGGTCATATCGGTTCCTGAATCACCAAAATATAAAAATTCCTTTGGAGGAACTCCAAAAATTTGGGCTATCTCCAAAGCCCCTGCAGGATCAGGCTTTCTGGGAATACCCTGCCGTTCACCGAAGACCACATCAAATTTCCATTGGGGCAATAGTTTTTTCACTATCAGTTGTGTAAATTCGTGAGGCTTATTTGAGAGCACTGCCAGTTTGAATTTTAAAGAAATGAATTTGTTCAGTAGTTCAGGAATGCCTTCATAAGGTTTTGTAGTATCAGCCCACCTCTTGCCGTATTCCTTTTTAACCAATGTTTCGCAGTATTTTATATATGATTCTTCACGTTTATCAGGCGGAAGGGTCCTCATAACAAGATTATACATTCCATTGCCGACATAATACTTGTACTTCTCCACTTCATGAACTGGCAACCCTTGGCTTTTGAGCACCTGATTCACTGAATCAGCTAAGTCTTGAAGGGAATCTAGTAACGTTCCATCAAGATCAAATATAGCAGCTCTGTATTTCAAAAAAAGTCTCCTTTCTATTTAAACTCTTATTAAACTATAGTCTATTTTCGGCCTTTTTTCAAGTTAAGCCTTATCTGCATACAATACTATGCTCATCGATACATTTTATGCATTGATCATAGTGTAAAATAATTGT
>NZ_JAFFJA010000120.1 GCF_021991635.1 Tepidanaerobacter sp. GT38 | reverse complement strand
TACCTCAAACACAAACTTAAGCAGCATTTCTTTAAATTGAGATACTGTAACATTTTTATCTGGTAGATAATCTTTTATATTTGTAACTCTGCTTTTTACGGATTTTATGCCCTTCGACTTGATTTTTTCCGGCTTACGAGGAGGTAGTATAATGTTTCTACATACTAGAAAACTACTTGTTGGTTTGTTAATTGGGCTTTTAATTGTGACGCTAACTGGCTGTGGTGAACCTTCAGGCGTAAAGACAGGGGCTGAGTCAGATTCCGCTAAATCTGAAGCTCAGTCAAAACCCGAGGAAAACACAAAGAAAGTAGCTGTTAATAAGGAATTTTCTGTTAATGGATTAAAGATTACCATTGGAGAGGTGCAGGTAGAAAAAGAACGTATTCTTGTTGGTATGACAATTAAGAACGAAACCAGTGATAAATTAACTTTCTATCCAGACCAGGGTAGTGCTGTTGTTGGTAGTATGCAACTGGATGCGAATATGTTTATGACTGAAGGTGACGTCTCTGGTGATATTCATCCCGGGGTTGAAAAATCCGGTGTAGTAGTTTTCACTACGCCAGAAGGTAAGACTTTAACTCCTGAAGAAGTCACGTCAATTGCGCTTCACTTAGGAGACGTTTTCAATGAGAAATCTTTCGAGGCTAAGCCTTTCGATACCACACTATCTTTAGAGTAAGTATAAGTTTTTGTGCAAGAGTGCGCTTCGGCGCCTTTTCTTTTATATATATATATGTGTGTGTGTGTGATGTAATGGGAACGCAGATGAGGTGATATTATGAAAGGACTACCAAAACGCGCTGCGATACTCTGTCGGGTATCCACAGAAGACCAAGCAGACGGAACCTCTCTTGATACTCAAGCGGAAATCTGTATGGAGGAAGCAAAAAGACGAGGTTACCACGTTACAGAAGAAGACATTTTCAAAGAAGACGGTTACAGCGGAGCACTGGGTATTGATGAGAGACCAGTGCTCCATCAGCTTTGGGAGAAATACCAAGCGGGAGAATACGACGCTATCTTCGTCTACCGTCAAGACAGGCTTTCCCGCTCTCTTGCCCTTTTTGCCGCCCTGCGGGACGAAGCCCGAAAAGTAAGGCGGTGCGGCCTTAAAGGAGACGGCTTTATTTTCGTGCAGGGGTCTAACGACGACACTCCTGAAGGTAAGCTGCAGTCTAACATCCTTGCCACTTTTGCGGAGTATGAAAGGGAAGTTATCAAATTAAGGACGGTGACCGGCAAGAAAAAGCTGGCAAAAGCAGGCAAGTATTCAGGTGGGTCTCAACCTTTAGGTTACAAGTGGGATGACGAAAAGGAAGAGTGGGTAATTCGAGAAGATGAAGCCAAGATAGTTAAGCTTATTTTCCAATGGTACGTCTATGGAGACGAGTCAGGACGGCCTTTGGGTATGGTGCGGATTGCCGAAAAGCTGACTGAACTCGGTATACCTACGCCTAACCAATTTCGCAAAACTCGAAAAGGGCGCGCTGGGAAAATGCAGGCTTATTGGAGCGACGCTACTGTCCAGCGTATTCTTACTCACACCGTTTACGCCGGGACAAATTATCCCTGGAGGGGTGATAAAATGCAGGTCAGTCCAGAACAGGTCGAAAAAATAAAGAAGGAAAAAACTGATGGGTGGTTTGAGGTAGACTTCCCGCCGATAATTGACAAGATGCTCTGGGAGAAAGCGCAGGAGAAGAGAGTGCAGTCCAGAGGAGGGTTTAACCGCAAGAGACCCAAGCCTATACTTGCCGGTCGTATCTTCTGCGGTGTCTGCCAGCGCCCGTTTCACGATGCTATGTATAACAAAGGCACAAAGCTGGTTTTCAAGTGCAACGGGAAATTGAAGCAGTACCACCTTGACGGCAGCCCGAAATGCGACAGCCCTGTGCTTGACGGCGAAGCAGTTACTGCAGAAGTCAAAAAACGGCTTATTGATATGCTTCAAGACAAAGACCAGATGCGGAAAGCCATCGAGGAGTACGTCGGTTCGCTGGAACGCCGGAAGGAAGAACTTGAAACCCTGCTTTCTCCAATATCAGAGCAGATTTCGCAACTGCAGGAGAAGCAGAAAAGGCTCGCTACTGTCTATGTTGACGGGGCTTTGTCTCATGAGGATTATAAACGGCAAATTAACGAACTGAAGGAACAGGAACTTGCCGTCCGCAAGCGTTACGAACATTACTGGCCGGAGATGGAAAACCTCACGAAGCTGGAGCAGAATATTGCTGTCGTGAAAGAAGCGATTGAAGAGGAACTGTTTGATGTCCGCTACCGACCGGATGAGAATACCGTTACGGAGAATATTGCTTTTGTAAAGGTTCACGATGAAAAACATTTAACGGTCGGATTCCCACAGAGAGTAGTAATTTGGGAGGAACTGCTTGACAGGTTGCAAGTTAAGCTGTGGGTGTATCCAGACCGTTTAGAGGTTCGGGGAATTGTCCCGATTGAAGATATAGCGAATCCTAAATACTGTTGGTAATTTTATTTACAAAAATTGTTAGACTAAAGGCTTAGTGTAAAATTACTTTG
>NZ_JAFFJA010000119.1 GCF_021991635.1 Tepidanaerobacter sp. GT38 | reverse complement strand
AATATTTTTCCATTTTCATCATAGAAAAAAACCTCCTTTGTATTTTTTACCGTATTGTAAAGTTAAATGAAAGTTGAGGACCCGTCAGCCTTTCTGGTACAATAGTTTCACCACAAAACACAAGTACCTCCCGAAAGGAGACGAGTCCTCATGGCGAAATTATACCAGTTTAGCTGTCCAAGATGCAATAACAATCATTCATTTTATCGTTACGGTAGAGATAAAGATGGATATCAAAAATATCTCTGCCGTAAGTGCTATCATCAATTTGCACCCGAACGCCCCAGGGCTAAGAGGGCAAATTGTCGGCGGAAATATCCGCCCTGCCCGGTTTGCGGAAAAGCTAGTTTCCTGCACCACGACTATGAGCATTACAGCAACTATCGCTGCTGCGACAAAAAGTGTAACCACTCTTTCTTTGTATACAAACCCACTGCCATTACAAGCCCTTCCATGTCTAAGCTTTTTGGAAAACATGATTTTAAACGTATGCGTTATCCCATACATATTATCATTACAGCTCTGTCCCTGTTTTATCTGGGTAAAAACTCTTTCCGCAACATTAGCCTGATCCTGCGCACTGCTTTCAACATCAAGGTTTCGCATACTACTATCAGTAATTGGTGCACTAAATTTGCTCCTATGTTTGATGATATGCGCATCCGGTTAATGCCGCTTTTGAACTTGAATTCTGATGAGTGGCATGTGGATGAAACTGTTGTTAAAATCGCTGGTGTTAAATACTATATATGGTTTGTGGTTGACAGTGAAACAAGGTTTGTTATTGGTTTTCATTTATCACCTTACCGCAATTCCCCGCAAGCCGTTTCTGTGCTTAATGATGCACGCAAATACGGTAAACCGTCCGCTATCGTTTCTGACCGTTATTATGCCTACAAAGTGCCTGTTAAATCCATTTTTAACGATTCTAAACATATTCAAGTCGAAAGCTTCAAGGATGATGTGTCTAACAATCTTATCGAGTGTTTTCACAAGCAGTTCAAAGCATGGTACAGAACTAAACAAGGTTTTTCTTCTTTTGCTTCTGCCAATAACCTGATTTTCATGTTTGTCTTTTTCTTTAATTTTGTTCGGCCTCATTCCGGTTTGAATGGAATGACCCCAGCACAAGTCGCTGGTCTCAAACTTTCAAAAAAACAAAAACGGGAGTTCTTGCTTGTGGCATGAAGCTATTGGCCATTTTCGGGTGCTATTCTTTCATGT
>NZ_JAFFJA010000118.1 GCF_021991635.1 Tepidanaerobacter sp. GT38 | reverse complement strand
GTAAAGATTAACAGCTTATTCTAAAAAAGGGCATAAGAAACTAAGCCTTTTTAGAAAAAGGCATATGGAAACTTATGGTAACTATCTAAAGAAAAGTAAATAAAACATACCAATCCGTAGGTCTTGACTATCTTACCTAGAAATGTTACATTGAGATTAAGTGAAGACCTACGTGTTGACTGCTCTGCGACCTCGCATATGTTCCTGCCCACAAGGCAGAGTTCTTGAGGCATGCGGCAACCGTTGAGTCTTCACTTTTTTTGCTGCCGTTTTTTCCGACACCTCTAAAACCTCTGCTTGAACTTCAGGAACCGAGGCGCTATTCACCTCCCTATCTTTAGCGAGCTGGCGTTCTTTAGCCAAATACAACTGATTTTTAGATAACAAAGCATAAACAAGGCGCACCAGCTTGCGAGCTGTGAGCGACAGCGCTCGCTTATGAGGATGGCGAGGGGTCTCATTAAACTTACGGGTAAAATACTCCCTGTATTCAGGATTATGATTTACCAAGCATTGAGCAGCCTGGATCAAATAATACCGAAGATAAGGATTGCCTGTTTTAGTCAAAGGAGTAATATCCCCGTTGAAATTGCCGGATTGATTTTTCCTCCAGGTAAGGCCGGCATACTTTGCCAGTTGAGCCTGGCCGGGAAAACGAGAAATATCACCGATTTCAGCAAAAATTCCAGCTGCCAGAACAGGGCCTATGCCTTTGATAGACATCAAAGGATTATGAAACTTGTTCATTAATTTTTCAATCTTTTTATCCAAACGAGCTATATGCTTCTCCAATAACTCCAACTGCTGCAAAGTTTGCTTTATTAACAAATGCACCTGTTCTGCCAGTTCTGGAGGAATAGGGAAAGAATCCTTGACAGTTTGATTAACTAAACGAGCTTTCTCATCTAAATTTTTAAAATGCCCTTTGCTAAATTCGTTCAAAAGCTCTTTAAGATCTTCAATAGATAACTCCGAAAGCTCCTGAGCAGAACAAAACTTCTTTAACAACTTCTTAGCGGTGGCGCCAAATACATCAGAGAAAGCTTTAACCCTATTCCACTCACTAAAAGTAAGGAACAAAAAGGATCTGGCGTAATTCTTGAGTCTTGATTCATATTGAACCAAATGATAACGAAACCTGGTAAGCCTTTGCAAGGCTAAAAAATCAACACTTGGAATACGGCCACTATGTACTCTACCAAAGCGAAGCCGATCAGCTATTACAAAAGAATCCTTGATATCAGTCTTATCCATATCAGTATATGCATCGCGAAAATGACTAACAACTTTTGGATTGAGAGGTATAATCTCGGCTTCCTTCTCTACAAAAACTCGAGAAGAATTATTCAAGAAATTAAACAAAGGGAACCAATAGAGAGCCGTAGCCTCCATACCAATAGTCAATTTCTCGAAATCACCGTTACTTAAAACAGAGTTTAAATGCTCCACCATAGCAAGAGTACCTGGCAGGTTATTATCAAAACTCAAGGATTTCCCCATAACACTACCGTCATGATCCATCAAGCAAACCTGGTTACTCTTTAAACTAACATCGATACCGACAAAAAGCTTCTTTGACAAAAACATCACCACCATAAAGTAATAGAAATAGGGGTCCCAGCATCCCTGACAAGATCAACATCCTCGCCAAATTAGAATTCAAAGAAACAAACTGCGCGTTAGAAGTACCTGTCAGGGGAGGGGGTACAATCTTAAAAAGAAGTCACCCATGGGGTGCAACAAGGAGGAAGCGTACTTCCCCTAATTCCATGAAGGATTATGCCGGAAAAACCCCAGTTTGTAAAGCATAAAAATATATTTTTTCTAAGAGCCTATGAAAGCTTGTAACAATAAGGCTTCGAGCCTTAAAATATCATCTTAATTTTATATTATACGAGGAGGAACGGATATGCCAAAAGGTAAAACATCAAGAATTTTACTAAGTTGTTTGATTGCTACACTTTT
>NZ_JAFFJA010000117.1 GCF_021991635.1 Tepidanaerobacter sp. GT38 | reverse complement strand
ACAGTTAAAGTTTCATACCCCATAATTGTATACATTATTAATGTTATAATAATTATGCTTTTTACAATAGAAATTTTTCCATACCAAATTCCAGCAGCTGTTACCAGACAGAGTATGAATAGCAGAAGCATAAATAAGTGCACGCATACCCTTAAAAAAGTGTAACCAAAAGCCTCTTCATACAGATTAAGCTTGAAATTGGCAGAAAAAAGCATGTTTAATGTAAATGCCACAAGGACAGTCAAAAGGAATTTTGCTGTCTTCAAAAGCCTTTCATTGTGCTTTTTTATATTTTTCAGGCAGCTTAATACTATTACAAAATTGATAAAGGTAACTGCGGCCAGCTCAAAGAAGCCCTTTCTGGCGTATTCAGCATAAGTAAGGCCTGCCGGCAGAGCTGCATTACCTCCCCCATAAAGATAGGAAAACTGAATCACTGTAAAAACTGAATATAATGCATTCAAAATAACCAGCACAGTAATAACAGTGACGGGTTCCCAGCTATCAACAGTGATGTTCGCGTCCTTCTTATCCTCATTTTCCTGTACTTTAAATCCCCAGACATAACCGAATAAGTAAAAGGCAACAACCAAAATTGCCAGGATATGAGCTACAAAGTCCTCCATATTTATGTTTTTAAAAATCTCCGTCAGATTGGCCATGTAATAGCCAAAAACCATATCTGCCGAGCTTAAAAGCAATATTATAATAAGAAGCAAGGGCAGAGAAACGAGTATGCCAGTTATTATCTGTTTTTTCCCTTCAGTTACTCGCACAGATTCACCCAACTTCATTGAATTCTTTAAAATTTTAAAAGGTTTGCCAATATTCATAAACACATTTGCCACAGCTTTTCGCAACATCTCAACTATAAAGCCTATAGTATCCCACTTATAGCCTGGATTCACTATTAAAATGGAGCTGGCAACCATAAGTATGGGCACCCCTAAAAAATTAAAGAAATAAAATACGGGGTTTGTGTGAACTGCAAAGCTCATGGAAAGCAGGGCTATTGGAAGAAGCAAAAACCAGCCAAAGCTTTTCCTGAATTTTATTTTATCTCTTACGGACCATAGGAAGAATATTATGCACAGCCCTATAAATATGAAATAAGATATACCAAAGGCCTTGTCAATTAATAACCTGTCAAATGCTAACCCCAGGAGCAATGAAAACATCAGGTAGCATAAGCCTTCACTGGTTTTGATTTCCACCGATTTATTATCTTCCATTTTAATCCTCCTATTTTTCCTCTCTATATTCTAAAATATCTCCCGGCTGGCATTTTAGCTCCCGGCATATGGCCTCCAGTGTAGAAAACCTTATAGCCTTTGCCTTTCCGGTCTTTAAAATGGATAAATTAGCATTGGTTATCCCAACCTTTTCAGATAGCTCGTTAAGGGAAATCTTTCGCTTTGCCATCATTACATCAAGGTTTACAATTATAGCCATAATAAGCCTCCTTTACTGCCTAAACAGTGAAGTCATTTTCTTCTTTCACCTCGACGGCCTGCTTGTATATTTGAGCCAATATCAAAACAAAACAGCCTGCAAAGAAGAATATCAGGAATTCCGTATCAGTGTGTATGCCTTTTGAATCTATACTTATCAAACTGAAGTTTTTAAACTGATTGTTGTAAAAGAAATTTACTAAATAGCATATTGTTATAATGAAACTGCTTGTGGCAATATTCTTAAGGCATTTCACAATACCCATGTTAAAAGGCCCTTCATTTATAACAGATTTTAAAATTTTCCTGAGGCTGTAAAGGATAAATACCAGGGAAGAAGTTCCAGTAAAAAGCAGTATACAGTTTACCAAGTATTTTCCATTTGTCTCACTAATATCGGTAGTAGCTAATGTGCTCATAACTAAACTTACAAAGGCTACTACCCCAAAAACAATAAGCACATTTAATACAATTATTAAAAATCTGGACATAGAGTTATAATTATTTTCCTTCATAAATCAATTCCTCCACTTACCATTTTGTAATTTTATAATACAACATATTTTTAATACTTTCAATAATTTTTTATTGTTTATCAATAATTAGTTATTGATAAACAAAGCAGAGCTAAAGAATTGTCTTTAACCCTGCTTTTACTTCATCCTTTCAATTTTAGATTTTTCATTTCATTGCCCCAGTGGGCCAGTACTTTCAGGGCGGAAATTAGATTTTCTCCATTTTCGGTCAGCGAGTATTCAACTCGCGGCGGTATTTCCATGTACTGCTTTCGATAAACAATGCCATATGATTCCAAATCCTTCAAAGATTGAGTCAGCATCATATTGGTGATCCCTTTAATGCTTCTTTTCAGCTCATTATATCTCATGGGTCCCCTTTGGTTTAAGGCCCAGATTATTGGCAGCCTCCACTTTCCTCCTATGAGGTTTAATGCAAAGGTTAATGGGCAATCGTCAAGCATGTTCTTATATAAAGCTTTATCATTCATAAATTTACTCCAATACTCAGTTTTTTCTTACTTAAGCAGAAAATACTGCATACTTGTTACAATACTGGTAACTAATTATAATTATATCAAAGTATATATAATGTTCAAAACTTTTTAAGTCTGCTCTTTTAGGAGGGAGAGTAAAATGAATATCGTTTACGAGGTTTTGTCAGAAGAGAATATATACTCCATTAAGGACCTGTGCAATGAACTGATGGCTTATCAAAAATCCAAGGCTTTCATTCATCCTGATTTTTTTGACAATATGTGTTTTGAAACCAGGATGATTCCTTCCATCAAAAGTGCTAAAGCAAATTATATTATTGCAGCAAAAGACGGCGATGAAATTGTTGGATACGCTTACAGCACTATTGCCTCAAAGTTTACATATTCCGGAGGTTTCGCTACTCTGCAGTGTGACGCCTTTTTTGACTTTGATTCAGTGAAAAATGAAGACGTAGGCAGTTTATCCCAGTTTTATATAAAGGAGAATTACAGGAATAAAGGCATTGGTACAGCTATGTTTAACATGTCAATGAACTGGTTAAATTCCTTTGATTCAATAGATGATATTTTTATTTTTGTGTCAAATGGAAATGACAACGCCCTGAAATTTTATTTGGGAAAAGGTTTCAAAATAAGCCACCAGATACTCGATGGGTTTATAACAGTGCTGAGGAATTTTAATTAGATCAGCACATGGCAATTTTCAAGTTACCCTGTGTCAAATTTGCAAACCTCTGACTTTCACCGTCGAGTTATACGCCATGCATTACGTACAAAATAAAACTATATTCAT
>NZ_JAFFJA010000115.1 GCF_021991635.1 Tepidanaerobacter sp. GT38 | reverse complement strand
TATACAAATATATAGTAAAATTCTCGGCAGCGACCTACTCTCCCAGGTTTTACCTAGTACCATCGGCGCTGGAGGGCTTAACCAGTGTGTTCGGGATGGGAACCGGTGTTTCCCCTCCGCTATTACCACCGAGAATTTGTTTTCTTTTTGCACCTTCAAAATTACACAGTGAGGATAGATTTTGGTCAAGCCCTCGACCTATTAGTATCAGTCGGCTCAAGGCCTTACGACCCTTACACCTCTGACCTATCTACCGAGTAGTCTACTCGGGGTCTTACTCCCTTTACAGGATGGGATACCTAATCTTAGGGGGGGCTTCGCGCTTAGATGCTTTCAGCGCTTATCCCTGCCGGACTTGGCTACTCAGCTATGCCGTTGGCACGACAACTGATACACCATCGGTCCGTCCACCCCGGTCCTCTCGTACTAGGGGCAGCTCCCTTCAAGTATCCTACGCCCACGACGGATAGGGACCGAACTGTCTCACGACGTTCTGAACCCAGCTCGCGTGCCGCTTTAATGGGCGAACAGCCCAACCCTTGGAACCTACTCCAGCTCCAGGATGCGACGAGCCGACATCGAGGTGCCAAACCTCCCCGTCGATGTGGACTCTTGGGGGAGATCAGCCTGTTATCCCCAGGGTAGCTTTTATCCGTTGAGCGACGGCCCTTCCATTCGGTACCGCCGGATCACTAAGCCCGTCTTTCGACCCTGCTCGACTTGTAGGTCTCGCAGTTAGGCTACCTTATGCCTTTGCACTCAATGCACGATTCCCAACCGTGCTGAGGTAACCTTTGGGCGCCTCCGTTACTCTTTGGGAGGCGACCGCCCCAGTCAAACTGCCCACCTGACAATGTCCCGCAGCCGGATTACGGCTTGCGGTTAGAACCTCAGCACCAGAAGAGTGGTATCCCAACGGCGGCTCCCCAGATCCTGACGAACCTGGTTCTCAGCCTCCCACCTATCCTGTACATCTGATACCGAAATCCAATATCAGGCTGCAGTAAAGCTCCATGGGGTCTTTCCGTCCTGTCGCGGGTAATGAGTATCTTCACTCATGTTACAATTTCGCCGGGCCTCTCGTTAAGACAGCGCCCAAGTCGTTACGCCATTCGTGCGGGTCGGAACTTACCCGACAAGGAATTTCGCTACCTTAGGACCGTTATAGTTACGGCCGCCGTTCACTGGGGCTTCGGTTCATGCCTTCGCCTAAGCTAAGCAGTCCCCTTAACCTTCCAGCACCGGGCAGGCGTCAGCCCCTATACATCGGATTTCTCCTTAGCAGAGACCTGTGTTTTTGGTAAACAGTCGCTTGGGCCTATTCACTGCGACCTTTTCGCCACACGATTACATGCAGCTACTCAGGTACCCCTTCTCCCGAAGTTACGGGGTTAGTTTGCCGAGTTCCTTAACGAGAGTTCTCCCGCTCGCCTTAGGATTCTCTCCTCGCCTACCTGTGTCGGTTTGCAGTACGGGCACCCTCGGCCTCGCTAGAGGCTTTTCTCGGCAGTATGGGTTCAGCTGCTTCGTTACTTGAAATTTCACTCCCCATCACACTTCAGCCATGGCCTGACGGATTTGCCTATCAGGCTTGCCTTTGTGCTTGGACGCGCTCTACCAACCGCGCGCTCAGCTTACCCTCCTGCGTCACCCCTTCGCTCAAACGGCCTTAGGTGGCACTGGAATATCAACCAGTTGTCCATCGCCTACGCATCCACTGCCTCGGCTTAGGCCCCGGCTTACCCTGAGCGGACGAGCCTTCCTCAGGAAACCTTAGGCTTTCGGCGGACAGGATTCTCACCTGCCTCTCGCTACTCATACCGGCATTCTCACTTCCTACAAGTCCACAAAGCCTTTCGACTTTGCTTCTGCCCCGTAGGAACGCTCCCCTACCACGCTAAGATACTCTTAGCATCCGCAGCTTCGGTGTGAACCTTGAGCCCCGTTACATTTTCGGCGCAGTATCACTTGACCAGTGAGCTGTTACGCACTCTTTAAATGAATGGCTGCTTCTAAGCCAACATCCTGGTTGTCTTCGTAATACAACATCCTTTCCCACTTAGGTTCACTTCGGGACCTTAGCTGACGGTCTGGGCTGTTTCCCTCTCGACTATGGAGCTTATCCCCCATAGTCTGACTCCTAACTAGTTATCCTCGGTATTCGGAGTTTGATAGGGTTCGGTAACCTTTTCGGCCCCTAGCCCATTCAGTGCTCTACCCCCGAGGATCTTCAGTTAAGGCTAGCCCTAAAGCTATTTCGGGGAGAACCAGCTATCTCCGTGTTCGATTGGCATTTCACCCCTACCCACAGCTCATCCCATGACTTTTCAACGTCAATTCGGTTCGGGCCTCCACGAAGGGTTAACTCCGCTTCACCCTGGCCATGGGTAGATCACACGGTTTCGGGTCTACCGCATCAAACTTAGCGCCCTATTCAGACTCGCTTTCGCTTCGGCTCCAGAGCTTTTACTCCTTAACCTCGCTTGATACGGTAACTCGCCGGTCCGTTCTACAAAAAGTACGAGGTCGCTTTCGCTCCCTCCGCTTGTAGACACACGGTTTCAGGTTCTATTTCACTCCCCTCCCGGGGTGCTTTTCACCTTTCCCTCACGGTACTAGTCCACTATCGGTCGTAAGGTGGTATTTAGCCTTGGGAGATGGTCCTCCCTACTTCCCACGGGGTTCCACGTGTCCCGCGGTACTCTGGATGTGTCAGCTAGGCTCTCAGGTTTCGCATACAAGGCTGTCACTTTCTGTGGCCCTGCTTTCCAGCAGTGTTCTGCTACCTTAAGCCTTCGCTTGCCTATCCGTCATTCGGCTCGACACTCCTTAACCCCATATATGCAACGGTGACGGCCTTACACATATATGGTTTGGGCTCCTCCCCGTTCGCTCGCCGCTACTTAGGGAATCGCTATTGCTTTCTTTTCCTCGGGTTACTTAGATGTTTCAGTTCACCCGGTTAGCCTCTCATACCTATGGATTCAGTATGAGATACTTGAGGTTCGCCTCAAGTGGGTTCCCCCATTCGGATACCTCCGGATCAAAGCTCGCTTGCAGCTCCCCGAAGCGTTTCGCCGCTTGCCGCGTCCTTCGTCGCCCCCTTACGCCAAGGCATCCTCCGTGTGCCCTTTCTCGCTTGACCTGCGAAATTGTTCTCACTACCTCACTGTGCAGTTTTCAAGGTGCAAATT
>NZ_JAFFJA010000114.1 GCF_021991635.1 Tepidanaerobacter sp. GT38 | reverse complement strand
TAATAAAATTTTACACTATCACGTAATCATTGCCGATGAACCTACCGGCAACCTAGACCCGGATACTTCCTGGGAGATAATGAAATTGCTGGATGAAATAAACAAAAAAGGCACGACGTTAATTGTTGCCACCCATGCCAAAGAACTCGTAGATGCCATGAAAAAAAGGGTTCTACAATTAGAAGATGGACGACTAGTGAGAGACGAAGAGAGAGGGGTTTACCGCTGTGAAACTTAGGACCATCCGTTACTTTTTCAAAGAAGCTTTCGTAAACCTTTTTCGGAACGGATGGATGAGTTTAGCTTCCATAGGAGCCGTGGCTTCGGCTTTGATAATATTCGGCTCTTTTTTGATGATCTCGATAAACTTTGATTACATAGCAAAAAATGTAGAATCTCAGGTGGAGATTACCGCGTACGTCGAGGATTCGGTAGACAAGTTAAGACTGAACCAGATAGAATTGGGAATAAAAAGTATTGATGGGGTCAAAGAGGTTGTATTTGTATCGAAAGAAAAGGCTTTAGAGGAATTCAAAAAACAGGTAGGCGAGGAACTGCTGGAGGGCATAGAAAATCCGCTGCCCAACTCCTTTCGGATTAAGGTTGAAACTCCCCAGGAAGTAGCGGGAGTGGCGGAAAGAATACAGAAAATAGATGGTATAGAAGAGGTAAAATACGGCAAGGGCGTGGTAGAAAAGCTGTTTAAAATTACTTACTGGATGAGGCTGGTGGGCCTGGCCGTAATGGCGATTTTCGCTGCAATATCGGTTTTCATCATATCGAACACCATAAGGATTACGGTTTTTTCCCGACGCCGGGAGATAAGTATAATGAAGTACATCGGTGCTACCGACTGGTTCGTTAGGTGGCCTTTTTTGCTGGAAGGCATGATACTTGGGTTTTCCGGTTCGCTGATTGCAATTGCGTTGCTGGCAGCTGGTTACAGTTATTTGTACAACATGGTGAAATTGAATGTTCCGATGATTCCTCTTCTGCGTCTAGAAGAATTTTACGATTACAGTCTGGGGCTGCTTCTCATGGGGACTTTTTTAGGAGCCTTTGGCAGCGGCTTTTCGGTGAGAAGATTTTTGAGGGTCTAGTCGCCGAAAGGAGGTTTGGGGTTTGAGAAAACAGAGAGCCAGTAACATTGTCGGTTTAATTTTGACCTTCTTTTTTCTCATAACGTCGGTGGCACCCGCCGGCGCGAGCGATCTTGAAAATTTAAAAAACCAGCAGAGTAAGATATCGAAAAAAATACAGGATATAAGGAATTCATTGATAAAAGTCAACGCTCAAAAAAATAACGTTGTAGAGGAGCTCGAAACGATAGAAAAGGACCTTCAAGAGACGCAAAGAGAGCTTGCAGCTACCGAGGCCCAGTTGAAACTCACCCAGCAAAAACTGGCTGTTACCCAGCAGGAGTTAAAAAAAGCCGAAGAAGAAGTGAAAAAGCAGGAAGATGACCTGAAGACGAGGCTTCGGGCGATGTACAAAGCAGGGCCTGTGGATTATCTCGAAGTAATGCTTGAAGCTACAAGTTTTTCGGATTTTCTGACCCGAATAGATATGGTAAAGCGCCTTTTGGACTATGACAAAGGACTTCTCATGGACTATCAAGCGAAAAAAGAATTGGTGGAAAAGAAAAAAGCTGAGCTGGAAGCTCAGCGCCAGGCCATAGCCCGGCAGTATCAAATTATAAACACTCACAGGGCGAAACTGGCTTCCCGCCAGCAGGACCGCCAGAGGCTTTTGGCCGTTCTGGAAGAGCAAAGAAGGGAATACGAGCGCCAGCAGGACCAGCTAGAAGAGGAATCTAGGAAAATAGCGGAGATGATACGACAAATTCAGGCGAGAAGCTCGAAGAGATACGTCGGAACCGGAATATTTCAATGGCCTGCCCCAAGTTCCAGAAGTATTACATCTGACTATGGCTGGCGCGTTCACCCGGTATACAAATCAAGGCGTTTCCATACGGGGATAGACATAGGTGCTCCCATGGGGGCAGATGTGGTAGCTGCAGACGACGGCGAAGTGATATATGCCGGCTACTACGGCGGATACGGCAATACCATAATCGTTGACCACGGCGGAGGTATTTCAACGCTTTATGCTCACCTTTCCAAAATATTGGTGGGCGAAGGGCAGAGCGTAAAAAGAGGAGAGAGAATAGGCCTTGTTGGCAGCACCGGTATCTCTACGGGGCCTCACCTTCACTTTGAAGTGCGCAAGGACGGTCAAGCATGGATGGTGTAAAATTTTCTTAGGTCAAAAAGAAGGAAAAACCAGGACGGACATAGAAGAAAGACCTCACCATCCTCTAACCAGGATGAGTTAAAAACTCAAAAGGACGGTGAGGTCTTATGGAAATAATTCGGTATGTATTTAAAACATTCCTGCTTTGTGCACAAAAAATTTTAGAATTACTTTCAGGAAAATACACTTTTCCTGAATTTGAAGAAGAACTTCATAAGCTACTAACTGAGCTGGGGAAAAACGTATGTGGGATTGTATTAAAAGAACTTGATGAAAAGATATACAAAGACAAGAAAGAGAGGAAAAATTGGGTAGTATTACAGAAAGACTGCGAGAGGACTATTACCACAAAATTTGGAGATATAACATATAAGAGGCGCTATTACGAGAATAAAGAAACGAAAGAAAAAGCCTATCTTGTAGATAAGGCAGCGGTCATCCAGAGATATGAAAGAATAGGTATAGGGTTAAAAGCAGAGATAGCAGAACTTTCTACGATAATGTCTTATGGAAACGCCGTAGAAGAAATAAAAAGGAATGCGGCTGAATGTGTCAATATAAGCCGTCAAACCGTAATGAACACGATAAAGGGAATGGAAGGAATAAAGCCTTATGAGCAAATCAAAGAAAAAAGGAAGGCACAAGTTCTCTATATAGAAGCGGATGAAGACCATATACATTATCAAGACGGGAAAAACGGTATAGTAAAGCTGGTATACGTGCATGAAGGCAAAGAGAGCTTGGGGGAGGGGAAAAATCGGCTGAAGAACGCAAAATACTTCTCAGGAGTTTACGAAGGGAAAGAAAAAGAAGAATTATGGAAGGCAGTATGTGAATACATAACCAGCACATATGAAGAAAGGTATATAAAGCGCATCTACATTTCGGGAGATGGAGCAGAATGGATAAAATTTGGAGCAGAATACATACCTGACGCTATTTACGTATTAGACCTATATCACTTACAAAAATACGTTACTATGGCGTTCAAAGATGAAAAGAAACTAAAGAGAGCACTATGGAAAGCAATATACAAAGGCGACCTGGAGAAGGTAAAGGAGATTTTTAACGACAGATATAACAGCTGTAAAAGAGAAGGGGAAAAAGAAGCGGTAAAGAGGGCGCTGGAGTATATAGAAAACAACTGGGAAGGGATATTAAGTTACAGCCGATACAAAGAAGAGATAGTGGGATGTAGCGCAGAGAGTCATATAAGCCATGTATTATCGGAAAGACTTTCAAGAGGGCCCATATCGTGGAGCAAAGAAGGTGCCCATAAGATGGCCCAATTAAGGGCAGTAAAGGCGAGTGGAATAGAGTTAAGAGAAAAAATAATCAAGCAGCGTTATGAAGGATTAAGGCCTGTAGAATTACCGAAAGAGATTATATATAAAGCGAAGCAGCGCATAAAGAAGCTCAATGAAAGATATGGGAAAGTAACGGAACTGCCCATATTGTTGAACAAGAAGACATTTACGAGCATGGCAATAAAATCGCTGTTACAACAATCGATAATATAATTCTTACAAGAGGGAAGGGAGGAAGGAAGGGAAATTGTGCTTGCGAAATGATAATATTTACCAACTATTTTAGAGAGTACAATTATCTTCCGAAAATCTATCCTGTGTAGAGTGATGGTGGGGAATAAAAACCTAAAAAAACTTGACGCGATCTGCTTTGTATGGTATTATTAAATAAACTGAATATCAAATTTTTAAGAAAGTCTTCGGGGCAAGGTGAGAAGGCATTTTGCCTTCAATTCCTGACCGGCGGTGATAGGCGAAAAGCCTTAAGCCCGCGAGCCGAAAGGCTGATCCGGTGAGATTCCGGAGCCGACAGTATAGTCTGGATGGGAGAAGACTTGTTTAATTATTTTATCCGAGAATACCCTGAAGACAGCAGGGTATTTTTTTTGCGGAGGTATTTTATGGAAAGAGACATTTTCTTCATGAAACGAGCGCTGGACTTGGCAAAGAAGGGGAGAGGCACCACCAGTCCAAATCCTATGGTGGGGGCGGTAATAGTAAAGGACGGCGAGATAGTTGGCGAAGGCTACCACAGGAAAGCTGGAGAGCCACATGCCGAGGTGATGGCCTTGGCCCAGGCGGGCGAAAGGGCCAGGGGGGCGGAGCTATTCGTAAACCTTGAACCCTGCTGCCACTTCGGTAGAACACCCCCTTGTGCCGATGCGATAATAAGGGCCGGGGTAAAAAGGGTTGTAGTGGCTATGACCGACCCGAATCCCCTGGTAGCCGGTAAGGGCATAAAGCGCTTGAGAGAAGCTGATGTGGAGGTAGAAGTCGGACTACTGGAAGAAGAAGCGAGAAAATTGAACGAGGTGTTTATAAAGTATATCACCACTGGCAGCCCCTTCATAGTCGCAAAAATAGCCCAGTCCCTTGATGGCAAGATTGCTATGGCCTCGGGCGAATCTAGGTGGATTACCGGAGAACCTGCCAGGATAAAGGCCCACGAGTTTAGGAGCTGGTACGATGCGGTAATGGTAGGTATAGGCACGGTACTGGCTGATGACCCGCTTCTCACCTGTCGGTTGCCGGGAGAAAGAAAAAGCCCACTCAGGATAGTGGTGGATTCGTGGGCCAGAATACCCCTTGACGCGCGGATGTTGGAATGCAAAGACGGGCGGGTGATACTTGCCACCACGGAAAGGGCCGATGGCGAAAAGGTCAATGCTCTGAAGGGAAAGGGCGTTGAAGTGATAAAGGTTCCCGCTGTCGATGGCAGGGTAGACCTTAAGCGGCTGATGGAAATCCTGGGCAGTATGGGGATAACTAGCGTGTTGGTCGAAGGAGGGGCCACCCTTATAGCTTCTTTCATAAAAGAGAATCTGGTGGATAAACTGCTGGTGTTCCAGGCTCCTTTGATAATAGGCGGCGATGGAATTAATTCTATTGGAATTCTTCCCATCGATCAGCTGAAGCAAGCTCCACGGTTCAAATTTCATTCAGTCGAGGCGATAGGCGGGGATCTACTCCTGGAAGTCTATCCTGACCCTGGAAAAGGAGGATCCTCATGTTTACCGGGATAATCGAAGAGGTAGGAATTGTTACTAAATTGGTCGGGTCTTCTTCGGGAGCCCTGATTACCATTTTATGTAAAAAAATACTGGAAGACCTTGAGATAGGAGATAGTGTTGCGGTCAATGGAGTATGCCTGACAGCAAGAGAGGTCAAAAACGATTCCTTCGTGGCCGACATTATGCCCGAAACTTTAAGGAACACAACCTTGAGCGAGCTTTCGGCGGGAAAGCGAGTAAATCTTGAAAGAGCTCTAAAAGCGGAAGGTAGGTTTGGCGGGCACATAGTCTTGGGCCATGTGGACGGGGTTGGTAGAATACTTAGAACTTATCCCGAAGGAAACGCGGTGGTGTTTGAGATAGGCGTGCCGCCGGAGCTAATGAAATATATTGTACCCAAAGGTTCCATAGCCGTAGACGGCATCAGCCTGACCGTCCAGGCGGTGAGTATCCATGGATTTTCAGTTTCTATAATACCCCACACCCTCAATACTACGGTCCTCCAGTACAAAAACCAGGGAGACACGGTAAACATCGAAACTGATATTATAGGAAAGTACGTGAGAGAGTATCTGTTAAACCTCCAGGAGGACACTTCAGGTAAAGGCCTGACTGCTGAAATGCTAAAGCTTTATGGCTTTTAGCCGGTTCAGGGCTGCTTTTTCAACCTTAGAGTCTAAACAGGAAGGAGAAAGTCGATGTCGGGGGAATTTAAATTCAATACCATTGAAGAAGCCATAGAGGACATTAAGCAGGGAAAAATGATAATCGTTGTCGACGACGAGGACAGGGAAAACGAGGGAGACCTTGTCATGGCTGCGGAGAAGGTAACGCCGGAAGCCATAAGTTTTATGGCAATTCACGGCCGCGGCCTAATATGCGTCCCCATTACGAAAAAAAGGGCTGAAGAGCTTGACCTGCCCTTGATGGTTGGCAATAACACTGACAATATGGGTACCGCATTTACGGTATCGGTGGATTATGTCGGAAATTCCACTGGCATATCAGCTTATGACAGGGCCGATACAGTAAAGGCGTTGATCGATCCGGCCACGAAACCCCAAGACCTGCGCCGCCCGGGCCACATCTTTCCCCTGATAGCCAGGGACGGTGGAGTGCTACGGAGGGCCGGGCACACCGAAGCGGCCGTAGATCTTGCGCGATTGGCCGGGCTTTATCCGGCCGGCGTTATCTGTGAAATAATGAAGGACGACGGCACCATGGCAAGGCTCCCCGACCTTATGAGTTTTGCCAAAGAATGGGGATTAAAAATAATCACAATAGAAGACCTCATAAGGTACCGCAAAGCCAGAGAAAAGCTGGTGAGGCGGGTGGCAGAAACGCTCTTGCCCACCGACTACGGCGAATTCAAACTGATATGCTATGAAGATGTCATTACTTCCGAGACCCATCTGGCGCTCATGAAGGGGGAAATAAAGAAGGGAGATGTACCTCTTGTGCGCGTGCACTCGGAATGCCTTACCGGAGATGTTTTCTCTTCACAGCGCTGTGACTGCGGTCCTCAATTGAGAGCGGCCATGAAGTTAATTCAGGAGGAAGGAAAAGGTCTGATTCTGTATATGCGCCAAGAGGGCAGAGGTATCGGGCTTGCTAACAAAATAAGGGCGTACGCTTTGCAAGATGCAGGATTCGATACTGTGGAAGCCAATCTGAAGTTAGGGTTTCCTCCCGACCTTCGGGATTACGGTATAGGTGCGCAGATACTCAAGGACCTGGGGGTTGAAAAGATGCGCCTTCTTACCAACAATCCTAGGAAAGTAGTGGGCCTTGCAGGTTACGGCCTTGAGATAGTGGAGCGTATACCGCTCAAAATCCCGCCTACTAAAAACAACGCAAGGTACCTGGAGACCAAAAAAGAAAAGCTGGGTCACTGGCTATAAAAAAAGGAGGAGGATGGTAAAATGCCCAAAATTATCCAGGCCAAACTGACAGCAGAAAACCTGAGATTCGGCATTGTTGTCAGCCGTTTCAATGAATTCATCACCAAAAAACTTCTTGAAGGTGCGCTCGACTGCCTGGTTCGCCACGGTGCCCAAGACGAGGCTATCGAGGTTTACTGGGTGCCGGGAAGTTTCGAGATACCCCTTACAGCGAAAATAATAGCAGAGAGCGGGCGTTTCGATGCGGTAATCTGTCTGGGCGCCGTCATTAGAGGTGCAACGCCTCATTTCGATTACGTTGCTGCAGAAGTTTCTAAAGGGATTGCTTTAGTATCTCTTGAAACAAAGGTGCCAACCATTTTCGGCGTTCTGACCACCGATACCATAGAACAGGCGGTAGAGAGAGCGGGCACCAAGGCGGGAAATAAGGGATGGGATGCAGCACTGACAGCTATAGAGATGGCCAACCTTAAAAAATTACTACCAAAAAGCGGCGAATAGCCGCTTTTTAAATTTTTCGCGGGAATATATTACCATAAAATATGAGCCTTGAGAGGGAAGGAATTTTGGGATTTGTGTCGAACTAAAGAAATAGTTGATAAGGAGTGGATTGAAAGTGCAACACATTATAGAAATGGTGGGAGTATCAAAAATTTACCCGGGCGGGTGTGTAGCGCTCAGGGACATAAACGTAAAGATAGAAAAGGGCGAGTTTATTTTTCTTGTAGGACCGACTGGAGCGGGAAAATCTACATTTCTGAAGCTCCTTTTTCGCGAGGAATTACCCACGCGAGGCCAGATTTTTATAAACGGAAAAAACATCACCCGTTTGAAGCCAAAGGAAGTACCTTATCTGAGGAGAAGGTTAGGAGTCGTTTTTCAGGACTTCAGGCTGCTTCCCCAAAAGACCGTCTATGAAAACGTGGCTTTTGCCATGGAAGTTATAGAGGCGTCTCCACGGGAAATCAGGAAAAGGGTGCCAAAGGTTATAGAAATGGTAGGGCTTTCTCATAAAATGAATTCAAGGCCCCACGAGCTTTCGGGAGGAGAACAGCAAAGAGCTGCCTTAGCGAGGGCTCTTGTCAACAATCCGGACGTAATCAGATCGCGTCAAGTATTTTTA
>NZ_JAFFJA010000113.1 GCF_021991635.1 Tepidanaerobacter sp. GT38 | reverse complement strand
CCCAAGTAGACTTTGGCTACATAGGCAAAGTGCCTGATCCTTCCGGCAAGCTAAAAAAATCTTGGGTCTTTTGTATGGTGCTTTGCTATTCAAGATTAATGTACTGTGAAACAGTATTTGATCAAGAAGTAAAAACCTTTATCAGATGTCATGAACATGCCTTTAAATACTTTGGTGGAGTACCTAAAACCGTTAAGATAGACAATCTTAAAGCTGCCATTCTAGAAGCTAACTTTTATGAACCCGTATACCAAAAGCAATACGAAGAATTCGCTAAATACTATAATTTTTTATCAATACCATGTAGAGTAAAAACCCCTACTGATAAAGCCAAGGTAGAATCCGGAGTAAAATATGTAAAAAACAACTTCTTCAAAGGCCGAAATTTTAAAGACTATGAAGAATACAAAACAAAACTTGACTTGTGGCTTGAAGACATTTGTAACAGCCGTATTCATGGCACAACCAAAAAGATACCCAAAGAAGTTTTTGAAACTGAAGAAAAATCAAAGCTAAATCCCTTACCACATAAAGATTACGATTTTTCCACATGGGTAACTCGCAAGGTAAACACTAACTGTCACATAAGCTTTGACTCAAACTTCTATTCTGTCCCCTACAGTTTCATAAACCAAGAAGTAACCGTACAGATAAGTGACAAGGTAATACGAATATATGGCAATAACGAGCTGTTAGCTACTCATTTAAAACTAAATTCCAAGGGTGAATTTTCCACTAATCCTTCCCATTACCCAAAATACAAGGTGCAAACGAAAACAGAACTTCAATTTTCATACAGAAATAAAATGCAGGAAATAGGGCCTTATGCGTTAAAATTCTTTGACTTAATCCTTGAAAAGCAGCAAAATTACTGGGGAAAGCCAATTTATGGGGTGCTTAAGCTAAAAGAAAAATATGGAAGTCAAGTGATAGAAAAAGCCTGTATGAGAGCCGTTACCTTTAATTCAATAAAGTATCAAACTGTAAAAAACATATGTGAAAAAGGGCTTTACGATTTACCTATAGATATAAGCCAAAGCTTAATAAGCACTTCAAGCCCCGAAGATAGCACCAGACCTCTTTCAGAGTATCAAAAGCTTTTGTATCTGAAGGAGGTGAAATAAAAGATGAACAGTACTCTTTTTAAAGATTTAAGAAATCTAAAACTGTCAGGCATTGCAAAAACCTTAGAAGTTAGAAATGAACAAGCAATCAAAGAAAAACTTTCTTACATGGAGTTTCTGGAACTTTTAATTGAAGATGAACTTGCCAATCGTAAAGACAATAGCTACAAGAAAAGATTTCAAAAA
>NZ_JAFFJA010000112.1 GCF_021991635.1 Tepidanaerobacter sp. GT38 | reverse complement strand
GAATATGGAATCGCAGCCCACTGGAGATACAAAGAGGGTGCTAAAAACAACAGTGATTTTGAACAAAAACTTTCTTGGCTTAGAGAAATCCTAGACTGGCAAAGGGATTTACGACATACCAAATTCAAGGGTCAGGTATACGTCTTAAAGAAAGAAGAAGGCGGCAGGCATACACCCTTCTTTAACGGTTATAGACCACAGTTTTACTTTAGGACAACAGACGTAACAGGGACCATCACATTGCCAGAGGGCACCGAAATGGTAATGCCGGGAGACAACATAGTAATGGATATAGAGCTCATATCACCGATTGCAATAGAGCAGGGATTAAGATTTGCTATCCGTGAAGGCGGCAAGACCGTAGGTGCAGGTGTGGTAACTGAAATATCTGAATAAAGGGAGAAAAAAGGGGAATCCTGGGATTCCCCTTTTTTATTGCTTTTATTGACAACGTGATTTAATTGTGATAAATTTATAAAAGTGACTAAGTAGCGAAAAATCCTTGCACTTACAGAAACGACGCTGGGAGGTGTACTCTTTGAGAGTTAATATAGTGTTGGCGTGTACAGAATGTAAAGAGAGAAACTATTTCACACAGAAAAATAAGAAAAATGATCCAGATAGGTTAGAGTTAAACAAATACTGCAAACGCTGCGGGAAACATACATTGCATAAAGAAACCAAATAAAAATAGGAGGATGCTTATGGCAGCGGCTAAGGAGGGCATCGTAAAGCGAACAGGAAAGTTTTTTCGAGAAGTAAGGTCTGAGATGAGAAAAGTAACATGGCCTGTAAAGAGCGACCTTATTACATTTACTATTGTGGTTTTTTTATCTGTTGCCATTGTCAGTGGCTTTATATGGATAGCCGATACTATCATGTATAAGCTGGTATCACTAATTCTCCGATAATTGAAGGAGGCTTGGGTGGAGCCCGATATTATGTCTAGAAATTGGTATGTAATTCATACTTATTCAGGATATGAGAATAAAGTAAAAGCAAACCTGGAAAAACGCGTAGAATCAATGGGAATGCAGGATAAAATTTTTCGGGTTCTCGTTCCTGTTCAAGAGGAAGTAGAAGTCAAAAATGGCAAACGAAAAGTAACGCAGCGCAAAGTTTTTCCGGGATATGTGCTGGTTGATATGATAGTAACCGATGATTCCTGGTACGTAGTGAGAAACACACCGGGAGTTACCGGTTTTGTTGGCGCAGGCAGTAAACCCATTCCCCTTCAAGAATCTGAGGCAAAACTCATTTTAAAACAGATGGGTATAGAGGAACCAAAACCAAAGCTGGACGTTGCTGTAGGTCAGAATGTAAAAGTATCATCAGGACCTTTCGAAAATTTCGTAGGGAAAATCATAGAGATTAATGAAGAAAAACAAAAGCTTAAAGTATCAGTTGCTATGTTTGGAAGAGAGACCCCTATTGAACTGGGTTTTGACCAAATAGAAAAAATTTAGGAATATAGTTAAATAGGAGGTGCGCCAATGGCAAAAAAGGTTATATCTGTAGTCAAACTTCAGATTCCTGCCGGCAAAGCAACACCAGCTCCGCCAGTAGGTCCTGCACTTGGTCCTACGGGTATTAATATAATGAACTTTTGCAAAGAATTTAATGAAAAAACAGCCCATCAAGCTGGTTTAATCATACCAGTAGAACTCACGGTATATCAGGATAGGTCTTTCAGTTTTATTTTGAAGACCCCGCCAGCTTCGGTACTGTTGAAAAAAGCAGCGGGGCTAGAAAAAGCCTCTGGAGAACCTAACAAGAGTAAAGTTGGCAAAGTTAGTAAAAAGGACATTGAAGAAATTGCCAAACTGAAGATGGTTGACTTAAATGCTGACACTTTAGAAGCTGCTATGAGAATGATAGAAGGCACTGCCCGAAGCATGGGCATTGTAGTAGAATAATGTTTTTAAGTGGGAGGATTTTTCCGCTAATACCACAAGGAGGTTATAAAATATGGCTAAACGTGGGAAGAAATATTTAGAAGCAGTAAAGCTAGTAGATAGAACTAAACTCTATGAAGTCAAAGAAGCCATAGATCTTGCAGTAAAGACGGCTGTTAAGAATTTTGACGAAACCATAGAAGTAGCAGTACGCTTAGGCGTTGACCCGAGACATGCTGATCAGCAGGTCAGAGGAACTGTAACCCTTCCGCATGGAACCGGAAAAACTGTTAGAGTGTTGGTATTTGCTAAAGGTGATAAAATCAAAGAGGCAGAGGAAGCCGGCGCAGATGTTGTAGGTTCTGATGAGTTGGTTGCTAAAGTTCAAGAGGGCTTTTTAGATTTTGATGTAGCAGTGGCTACACCGGATATGATGGGTAGTGTAGGTAAACTAGGTAGAATATTAGGCCCAAAAGGTCTTATGCCAAACCCCAAAACAGGCACTGTGACTTTTGATGTAGGAAAAGCTGTACAAGAGATTAAAGCTGGTAAAATAGAGTTTAGAGTAGATAAGACCAAGATCGTTCACGCTCCCATTGGAAAAAAATCTTTTGGCGTTGAAAAATTAACTGAAAACTTCAAGGCATTTATGGAGGCTATAATCAAAGCCAAGCCAGCTGCTGCTAAAGGGCAGTATCTGAGGAGTGTAGTCATTTCCAGTTCCATGGGACCTGGAATCAAAATCAATCCTCAGAAAGTCTTAGATTAAGAAGCTAATCAATTTAATATTTATTAATGCGCTGCAGACAGTAGGTGCCCTTAGGCTTAATTTCCTACCGAGGCGAAAAGGTAAAGACTGGTACTTAAGTATTTTTGTACCGTTCTTTATACTTTACGTTGAAAGAGGAAGCCTTTCTGTTCTGCAGAAAGGCTTTTTTAATAAAATTTGGGAGGTGAAAAAGTGGCAATAAAAGAGGCAAAAGTCAAAGCTGTAGAGGAATTAAGGGATAAGTTTGGCCGATGCAGAGCCGCTATACTTACAGACTTTAGGGGTTTAAATGTGGCAGAAATAACAGAACTCAGGCGCAAACTTAAAGAGCAGAGCGTAGAGTACAAAGTTGTAAAAAACACCTTAACCAGCATTGCCCTAAAGGACTTTGACTACAATTTAGATGAGTTTTTAGAAGGTCCTACGGCTATAGCTTTTAGCTATGAAGATCCTGTAGCTCCTGCTAAAGTGTTGGTTGATTTTGCAAAAACCCACAAACAATTGGAAATAAAAGCGGGAGTTGTGGAAGGTAAGGTTGCTGATAAAGCAACCATTGACCAATTGGCCAAGATGCCGCCGAAGGAACAGCTATTGGCCAATGTGGTTGGTGCACTTCAATCCCCACTGTATGGTATTGTTGGCGTGCTACAAGGCACTCTACGCGACTTTGTTTACACGCTACAGGCTATACAGGATAAAAAAGCTTCATAAGAAGAGTTTAAAGGTTTTTTGTATAAAGTAAGTAAAAAAAGATTTTTAAATATAAAAAGGAGGAACTTTTAATGACAAAGGAAGAAATTATTGCTGCTATTGAAAATATGACTGTTTTAGAACTATCAGAATTGGTGAAAGAACTTCAGGATAGGTTTGGCGTAACCGCCGCTGCTCCTGTAGCAGTTGCTGCTGCACCTGTTGCTGGTGGCGCTGCTGAAGCAGCTGCAGAAGAGCAGACTGAATTTGATGTAATATTGGCGTCTGCTGGAGATCAAAAGATTAAGGTAATCAAGGTAGTAAGAGAAATTACAGGTCTCGGATTAAAAGAAGCAAAAGATTTGGTAGACAATGCTCCAAAACCAATCAAAGAAAAGGTTTCAAAGGAAGAAGCAGAGCAGATCAAAGAGAAACTTGCAGAAGTTGGCGCTACAGTCGAGATAAAGTAAATTGCGTCGGGTTTTAAAATACGGGTTCAAAAGAACCCGTATTTTCTCCTAATTTCTCCATAATTTCAAGGCTTGACGAATTAAAATTTTTATTATAAAATATAAAGTGTTCGCGGCAAAAAAAAGCTTAGATGACGCGGGGTGGAGCAGTCTGGTAGCTCGTCGGGCTCATAACCCGGAGGTCGTCGGTTCAAATCCGGCCCCCGCCACCAAAAAAATATTAAAACAATAATTATGGCGGCGTAGCTCAGGTGGCTAGAGCATGCGGTTCATACCCGCAGTGTCCGGGGTTCAAATCCCTGCGCCGCTACCATACATGGCCCTGTGGTCAAGTGGTTAAGACATCGCCCTTTCACGGCGGTAACAGGGGTTCGAATCCCCTCAGGGTCACCATAATATTGTAAATAAGTCGCATTTTATGTGACTTATTTTTTTTGCCTTTTTTCTTTTATTGTCGCCAATAGACTATTTCAGTTTATTTTTGTCGCATAATTTTGCGAAGCAGTTTCTTAATCTTGACAATATTTACAGCCCGCCTCCTGTATAATGGTATTTACCAAATATTGCAAGGAAGGTGGACAAACTTGATTGACAGAGCTCAGCTTAAAATGGCAGACGTTTTTGTACAAAAATCTTCTAAATCTAAAACTGAGGCTCTCTTATCTTTGTCTGCAGGCCTAACAAAAGAAGCCATCAATGTAAGCATTTTTGCATTTTTATTTGGCATGGCTTCTATAAACGGTCTTCATCCTTTTGCCCTGTCCTTTGCAGCGGCAAACTTCATATACCGAAGTAATTTTATTATACCAACAGTATTTTCATATTTCGGGACTTTAGTAACAATAAAAAGTCTCGCATCTGTTAGGTATTTAGGTGCTATTGGTATATTTTTTATTATTTACACCTTGCTAAATAGAACAAATCGGCAAAATCAACTTTTATTGTTAGGATTAGGAGTGTTTTTATCAAGTGTGCTTGCAGGGCTAATTTTTTTGAGAGCTTATGAAATATCACCCTATGATATATTTTTACTTTTGGCGGAATCTGCCATGGCGTGTATCATGACCTTTATTATTCCTGGAGGCATGCCGTGGCTTTTTAAAGAACCTATACAGTCCACAGAAAGAAATATTTGCATGGCAGTACTGGCTGGGGTTATATTGTCTATTGCTCGCAACTTCGTGTGGCTTGGCGTAAATGTAAGAGATGTAATAGGAGTGTTTGCCGTTTTGCTATTTGCACTAATAGATGGCGCCGGTGCAGGAGCTGCAGCAGGGATAATCGTAGGAATAACAGGCTTTTCTTTTAGCCTTTCGCCTTGGTCAACAGCTATAATGGCATTTTCCGGTCTCATATCCGGGTCTTTTAACAAACTTGGGAAAATTGGCGTTATTACTGGTTTTTCACTGGGATATTTACTGTACAATTTTTACGTTAATTCCATGGGTGAGGCAATTATTTCACTGCCGGTTTTAGTGATAGCTTTTCTTATGATTTTGCTGTTGCCCCAAAACATCATAGATAGGCTGCACCTATATTTAGGCAGCTCTAGTAATTCCCAAAGCCATTATTTAGAGGAACGGGCAAGAGATAGGTTGTATGAATTAGCTTCACTCCTTAGGGAAATGGGAGGAGCCTTTAAAGATTCGCTAATAAAGAAGGAAAGCAGAATACTTTCTGCGGAGTACCTTGGTTTAGTTTGCCAGAGGGCACAGCTGGAGGTTTGCTCTGATTGTGGAATGCGGAGAATTTGTTGGGAAAAAGAACCAAAGAGAACTATGGCCTCCTTTTATACGCTTATAAAACTAAATGAAGGGCTAAGCGACAAAAAGGACCTTCCATTTTTGTTCAAATCTCGATGCGGCCGGGCTGAAAGCATAAAAAAAATAATAAAACAGCAAAGTGATATATTTAAAGTTAAACATCAAATGGAGAATATAATAAAGACAAATCAAAAACTCATACAATTACATTTTTCAAAAACTGCCGACATGATCAAAGCGCTGGCAGATGGAGTATGGGAAGAAGAATATGAGCGAAACATTGAAGGTGAGCTTTCTGAAAAGCTTTCTCAGATGGACATAAGTGTGGAAAGGGTACATGCCGATCACAAAAACCGCAGATTTTGTGTAGACATTGTAAAAACCCCATGTACGAGCAATAAACACTGTGAAATGCTGGTTCCCCTGGCTGCATCTGATGTGCTTGGCAGGAAGATAAGCACAAAAGTCATAGATTGTCCCATAAAGAGCGGAAGCTCCAAGTGCCGCCTGAAAATTTTAACTCATGGAACCCTTGAGGTTTCAGTAGGTGTGGCAGGAGTAGCCAAAGAAGGTCAGGGTATATCTGGTGATGGATTTTCATTTGCGGAATTTAAAGAAGGTAAATACATGCTTGCCCTTTGTGACGGTATGGGAGTTGGTGAAAAAGCTGCCGAACACAGCGAAAAAACCCTTGCTTTAATTGAGCGGCTGCTGGAAGCGGGATATAATCAGGAGACAGCATTAAAAGTTACTAATTCAGCAATGCAGGCCATCAATACTGATGAAGGTTTTTCAACTATGGATGTTGCATTGATCGATACTGCCAGCGGAAAGGTAAAATTTATCAAGGCAGGCGCACCGGCTAGTTTCATAAAACATGGCACTAAAATAGAAATTATACGAGGTGGGAGCCTGCCTGTAGGTATAATTGATGAAGTAGCGCCTAAAGTTACAGAAAAAAACCTTCGAGCTGGGGATATGGTGATAATGATAACTGATGGAGTTATAGATGCTTTTTCAGGCAAACAAAACGGTGAGGAAATGCTTAAGAAATTTTTAGCTGAAACAAAAACTACAAATCCTCAAGAAATGGCTGAAAAAATATTAAAAAAGGCCAAGGAACAAAATAGCATCCGGGATGACATGACCGTGCTAGTTGGCAGTATATGGGAGAAGAGGTAAGCCCATAAGATAAAGTGATTCACATAGTGTAAAATAATTG
>NZ_JAFFJA010000111.1 GCF_021991635.1 Tepidanaerobacter sp. GT38 | reverse complement strand
CACAAAAAATTGGACTTGATCCTATTGTGGATTGACGATGAAATAGCATATGTAATTGATGTAAATAAAAATAAAGTTCCTTATATTCGTAGAATTGAAGATATAGAAGTTGCACTAGCAGAGGATAAAGCAGAAATTATCAAGGAAGATAAATATATCGTTGTGTTGAGAGAAGAAGATATAGCCGAAAAGCATAAAGTTATTAGGGATAAGGCATGGAATATTGTTAAAGATATGGTAGACAAGGAGCCTGATATTTATCAGGCATCTTTTAGAAGGAAGTTAATAAAAAAAGCATCTGAGAATTATGGAATAAGTGAATTTTGGATTTTAGAGTATTTAAAGCGATATTGGAAAAGGGGAAAAACCCGTAATGCCTTATTGCCAGACTACAGAAACTGTGGTGCAAAGGGTAAAGAGAGAAAGGCTAGAGATGCGAAAAGAGGAAGACCTAGAGCAAATCAAAGTGTTAAAGGAGAAGGAATTAATGTTACGGAAGATATTAAAAGAATTTTTCGTATTGCAGTAAACAAATATTACTATACTACAGCCAAAAATTCTTTGACCTTGACTTACGAACTTATGAGAAAGGAATACTTTAATGATGGATTTAAAGAAGAAAATGGGGTAACGATACCTATTTTAAAACCGCAATCACAAATCCCTTCATTTGGTCAGTTTAGATACTGGTTTTATAAAGAACGTGACTTAAAAAAAGAGATAACTAGCAGATACAGCAATAAAAAGTATCAAAAACGGTACAGACCTATTATAGGCAGTTCCCTTGATGGAGTATTTCAACCAGGGGAATTTGAGATAGACTGCCAAGTGGGAGATGTTTATTTGGTATCAAGATTTAATCGGAATTGGATAATAGGCAGACCTGCTATATACGCTGTCATCGATAAATTTAGCCGTATGATATGTGGAATTTATGTAGGTTTGGAAAGTGGTTCATACCTTGGCGCAATGATGGCACTTTTAAATGCAACGACAGACAAAGTGGAATTTTGCAAGCAGTATGGTATTGAAATAGAGGAGAAGGATTGGCCGGTTCATCATTTACCAGAGTCTATAACTGCCGACCGGGGAGAACTTGAGGGAGGAAATATTGAAAATCTTATAAATACACTTAATGTAAAAGTTAAAAATACGCCTCCTTATCGGGCTGACCTTAAATCAGCAGTAGAAAGATTTTTTGGGCTTACGAATGAACGGGTAAAGCCTTTTTTGCCAGGTGTTGTGGATTTAGATGGAAGGGAACGAGGGGATAAGGACTATAGGATAAAAGCAAAATTGGATATATACCAATTTACACAGATATTAATTAAATGCGTCTTGTATCACAACAATCATTATCATTTAGATTATTATAAACGGGATGAAGATATGATTGAAGATAATGTTCAATGTATCCCAATTGAACTTTGGAACTGGGGTATTGCAAACCGGGGCGGTACACTTAGAACCGTTCCTGAGGATGTTATAAAACTAGCGTTGATGCCGGCTGATACAGCAACTGTAACTCCTAAAGGGATAAGGTATAAGGATATGTATTATGCATCAAAGACTATGTTAAAAAATGGAGTGTTTACTGATGCCAGAGTAAAAGGAAGATGGAATGTAAAGATAAGTTATGACCCACGGAATATGGATTACATATATGTTTATGATGATAATATAAAAAAATATGAGAAATGTTTTTTAACTGATGCAGGTAGTAGATACAAGGAAAAGACAATTGAAGAAATAGAGTATCTTCTAGCAGTAGAAAAAATGCAGAGAGAAAAAAATAAAGATAATGTTGCACAGGCAAAGGCACAATTAATTTCAGAAATAGAAGATATAGTTAAACAGGCAGAGGAGGATTATAAAAGAGAAACAAGCATTGTAGAAAGCGATAAACAGAGAGTAAAGAATATACGAGAAAACAGAAAGGCTGAAAAAATGATAAGAAGGATGGAAGAGGCTTTTGATTTAGGAAATAGTGATGAAAACTATCAAAACAATTTAGATGAGGAAGCAGAAACAGGAGAAAATGATACTTTGCAACTATTGTTTCGAAAACAGAAAGAGGTGATGTTAGATGAGAGAAGTGATGATACCCAATGGTAGTATAGCAGTAGAAGCAGAATATAAAGAACAAGTAATTCCAGATTATAGAGGAAATCCATTCATCGAATCCCTTCCTAATCTTCTTTCTACGCAAGAGGCAATAGAAAAATTGGCTTTTTATCCTAAGTTTGAAAAAAATGAAAGACAGTTAGACAACCACTACCGTATTCATATGATAGACAGATTATTTCAGGTTTTTCAGCCCATTCCTATGACTATAGAACTGGAAAGAAAGATTTCTCGTTCAATTAGACAGGGTTATCTCTCACGCAATCCATTTGGCATCAGATTGGCTCAAGATTTTTATAGGGATTATCATAAAAATCCCATCGGCATAATGGATAATAAAGAATATTATTCGTATTCACTAGGGTTTACTTTGATAGGAATATCAGGTTTGGGAAAGACTTCCTCTCTTAATAGAATACTAAGTTTATATCCTCAAGTAATTGTACACTCTGAATATCAAAACATGCCATTTTCTACGTATCAAGTGGTGTGGGCGAAACTGGAATGTCCTCACGATGGGTCAATTAAGGGACTTTTATATGAATTTTTTTCGGAAATAGACAGACTATTAGGAACTAATTACTATCAAAAGTTGATGAGAACAAGGGCAACGACAGATGCCATGATGACAGTAATGAATCAGGTGGTAAGAAACTGTGCTCTAGGAATTTTAGTTATTGATGAGATACAACATTTG
>NZ_JAFFJA010000110.1 GCF_021991635.1 Tepidanaerobacter sp. GT38 | reverse complement strand
AATTTTACAATTAACCGTTTTTATTTTTATACAAATATATAAACAAATATATAGACAAATAAATTTTTGTATTATATAATTGTAGCAAGGTGGTTAATTATGGCATATATATATGGCATATATCCAGATAAGTTCAAGGAGTGAGTGCTACCTAACATGTTTGGCAAGGTTTTATATTAAATTGGAGAGTAAAAATAGCAACTTTGAAGAGATAGAAGAGGTGTAAGTTATGAAAAGAATTAGAGTCGCAGCAGGAGTTATTACAGATAATGATAAGGTTCTAATTACTAGACGTGCACCAAAAGAAAATTTCGCTGGAGGATGGGAATTTCCAGGTGGGAAAATTGAAGCTGACGAAACCCCCGAAGATTGCCTTACTAGAGAACTTAAAGAGGAACTTAATATCAATGTTTCGATTGATAAATTTTGTACTGAGGTAACTCACGATTACGGTAATATAAACATTTATCTAATTGCCTATTATTGTACAATAACTGACGGGACAATTCAGATATCTGTTCATGATAAGTATAAATGGGTTAGAATAATTGATTTACTAAAATTTGAACTATTGCCAGCAGATATACTGATTGCAAAAAAGGTAATGGAGGATTATTATGAGTAGTTTTTGCAAATTTAAAATTGGACAAGTTGTAACCCATTCAGATATTATAGCTGAATTTAAGTGCGGAAATATGGGGGGAATGCGCCGGTCAAAAGCAACCAATTCCCTAGTTATAATATCTGATCATACAAAAGGCCTGTATGAAGATAAATGGTTTGGAGATGTTTTGCATTATACGGGTATGGGTAAAAATGGGGACCAAGATTTGAATTTTATGCAAAATAAAACACTAGCAGAATCTGATAGAAATGGTGTAGAAGTTCATCTGTTCGAAGTACTGGTACCTACAGAATACATATATCGTGGCCTTGTATCTTTGGCAGGTAAGCCTTATCAGGAAATACAAAAAGGTGAAGATGGGGTTCCAAGAAAAGTATGGATGTTCCCTTTGAAGTTACAAACCGGTTCACAGGCTATTCCCGAAGAATCCTTTATTAAATACATTAAGGAAAAAGAAAAGGTAGCTGAAAAATTAACACTGAATGAGTTAAAAGAACGTGCAGAGCAAAATGAAAGTGATAAAGGATAGTGTCAAGTTGTTGTA
>NZ_JAFFJA010000109.1 GCF_021991635.1 Tepidanaerobacter sp. GT38 | reverse complement strand
AATTTTACAATTAACCATGTGATTATAGGCCACAAAAAATACTGGTGTATTTTTTATTTTTTTGATATACTTTTTTTATATATTTTCAATGCTTTTAGTTTGTAAGGAGGCAAAAAATATGATTATCGGTGTTGTCAAAGAGTTAAAAGAACAAGAAAATCGAGTAGCTATTACTCCTGCAGGTGTAGACGCACTTACAGCTTGCGGACACAAGGTTTTGATTGAGCAAGGTGCTGGATTGGGTTCGGGTTTTACTGACGAAAGCTACAAAGCAGCAGGAGCAGAAATCCTAAACAATGCCTCTGATGTATGGAAAAACAGCGAAATGATAGTCAAAGTTAAAGAACCTCACGAATCTGAATACGAGTATCTAAGGCCTGATTTAGTCTATTTTGCCTACCTCCATTTAGCTGCCGATATAAATTTGACTAAAGTCCTTATGGAATCCGGTGTAACAGCTATAGCTTACGAAACGGTTCAACGGAATGATAAAAGTCTTCCTCTCTTAACACCTATGAGCGAAGTTGCTGGTCGCATGGCTATTCAGGAAGGTGCCATTTACCTTGAAAAGACTCGTGGAGGCAAAGGTATTTTACTTGAGGGCGTTCCCGGTGTAACTCCAGCATCTGTAGTCATTGTAGGGGCAGGCACTGTAGGAACCGGTGCCATCAGAAGAGCAATGGGTCTTGGGGCCCGTGTAACTGTTCTTGATATTAATGTAGACAGGCTACGCTACCTTGAAGATATATTTATGGGCAGAATTGAAACTTTATATTCTAATCGTTACAACCTTTCTAAAGCTTTAAAACATGCCGATCTTGTTGTAGGAGCAGTACTCATTCCTGGTGCTAAAACACCTAAATTGATTACTGAAGAAATGGTCAAAAAAATGCAGCCTGGAAGTGTCATAGTCGATGTAGCAATCGACCAAGGCGGCTGTGTAGAAACTATCGAACGGCCAACTACACATGCAAATCCTGTGTTTGTAAAACACGGCGTTATTCACTATGCCGTATCAAATATACCGGGCGCAGTTCCACGCACCTCTACCCTTGCTTTGACAAACGCTACGCTGCCATATATACTGGAAATGGCAAAGAAAGGCTGGAAACAGGCTGTATTAGATGATGAAGCTTTGGCAAAAGGCGTAAATGTCATGAACGGCAAAATAACTAATAAAGCCGTAGCCGAAGCTCACAACCTGCCATATTATCCTTTGGAAGAAGTTATGAAAAATTAGTTATTATAAAAGTCTCCCTGTCGGGAGACTTTTTGCTATTTATACTTTACTGGGTAAGTAGAAAGAAAATTCCGTTCCACCTTCATCACAATTTTGAGCCCATACACGACCATTGTGCAGCTCTATAATTTTTTTAACAATTGCAAGACCTAGGCCAGTGCCACTTTTTTTTCGCTCACGAGATTTGTCTACTTTATAAAACCGTTCCCAAATAAAAGGCAGCTCGTCCTGCGGTATACCTGGACCGCTATCTTTAACTGATACAATAACACCTTCCTTTGCAGGCCGAACTTTAATTATCACTTTACTGCCTTCTGGAGAATACCTTATAGCATTGTCAACTAGATTTATCAAGACTTGCTCAATGCGGTCTTCATCAGCCACAATCAAAGGCAACTCTTCTTGAATTTCGACTACTAGCTCTAAATCTTTGTTATTGCAGACAGGCTGCACTTTTTTTGAAACTTTTTCTATAATGTACTCAATAGCTACATTGTTTTTCCTTATATCTAAATGACCAGATTCTATATTAGAAAGATCTAAAAGCTCATCAACCAATCGGCGCAATCTCAATGTTTCTTCGAGGATAATATTTAAGTATTTATCGCGCTCTTCTTGATTTTGTACCATGCCATCAAGCAATGCTTCCGTATATCCTTGCAGATACGTAAGGGGAGTTCTCAGTTCATGAGATACATCGCCTACAAATTCCCTACGCAAATCCTCAAGTTTCCTTTCCCTGGTTATATCCTGAAGTACCGCTAAAATTCCCCAAAGTTTTTTATTGTCATCAAAAAGGGGAGTCATTCTCACGCTTATGATTTTTCCTTTTAATTTTATTTCTTGATTAATGTATTCACCATTATCTTTAATTTGTTTTAGGAGGGGTCTTAAAATATCAAATTGATAGCTGCCACTATCACCTGCATCTGACATAATTTCAACTGCCTGAGGATTTGCCATGATAATCTGACCATCTTCGTCAAAGGTCACAACACCATCAGTCATGCTTAAAAGTATATTTTGAAGTTGCCGTTTCTCCTGATTTAATGCATTAATATTTTCCTCTAAGGCATCTGACAAATAGTTCATGGTTTTAGCTAATGTGCCTATTTCATCATCTGTATCCACACTAACCTTGTGATTAAATTCGCC
This sequence comes from Tepidanaerobacter sp. GT38, assembly GCF_021991635.1. Classification (GTDB taxonomy): domain Bacteria; phylum Bacillota; class Thermosediminibacteria; order Thermosediminibacterales; family Tepidanaerobacteraceae; genus DTU063. The sequence goes on along the minus strand of NZ_JAFFJA010000109.1, from coordinate 12,157 downwards.
TCTTGCCATTTTCTCTGCAGCTTTTTTCATTTGTACAAGAGGTTTAGATACTGTCCTTGACAACACAAAACTCAGTACCGTAGAAATCATTACGGTTATTGCCGCTGCCAGTAAAATCAGACGCCTTATGTGCCAAATACTATTTTCAATTGTGGACATGGGTGAGTATAAAATAAGGCCGCCTGCCACACCTAATTCGGTCTTTATAGGCAATGCAACTGTTAGCATCGGTGCATTAAACTGTGGAATATGCCCCTTATGCACTACTGTATTGCCTTTTAACACTTCAGCCAATTCTTTAGCCCCTATAGCCATACCTTTGAGTTTTATAATATTAGAGCTTGCCTGAATAAGGCCCTGTCTGTCTATTAAAACTGCATGGGCATTAATGAATTTACTAATATCGAGAAGTTCCTCTGGATTTGCTCCGCTTAAAATTAAAGCAACCAACTGCTGCCCTTCGTTTATCATCTCGTTTTTTCGCAAATTAAAATAAAAGTCCTCAAAAACACTTGAAAGCACAAGCCCTGAGAACATAAGTGTAACAATGGCCAAAACAGTCATATAAAGCCACAATTTTGTTATTATACTCTTTTTTATATTCACTCTTCCACCTCAAATTTATAACCAACGCCCCAAATGGTATTTATGTATGAGGCAGCTTTGCTTCGGCCAAGTTTTTCTCTGAGTTGTTTCACATGGGTATCTACAGTCCTTAGGCTACCAAAAAAATCATAGCCCCAAACTTCTTCTAATAATTTTTCTCTATTGAAAACTTTATCCTTGTTTTTTGCTAAAAAATATAACAGATCGAATTCTTTTGGGGTAAGTGTAATTTCTTTATCATTAACTTTCACTACTCTAGCAGTTGGGTCAATTGAAAGCTCAGGAAAAACTAAAATTTCAGCTTCTTCATCATTGTTTCTTGCTGCAGTACGTCTTAAAAGGGCCTTTACTCTTGCAGTTAGTTCTCTGGGGCTAAATGGCTTTACCACATAATCATCGGCACCCAGTTCAAATCCTAAAACTTTGTCAAATTCTTCACCTCTGGCTGTAAGCATCATGACAGGAGTGTCGTATTTTTTCCGTATTTCTTTGCAGACTGTCCAGCCATCAATGACCGGAAGCATTAAATCGAGTATAATCAAGTCGTAAGACTTGCTTGATATCATATCTAGTGCCGTCTCACCGTCATATGCTTCATCTACTATAAACCCTTCCCGTTCCAAATACAACCTTACTAAATCCACTATGCGTTTTTCATCATCTACCACCAAAATTCTTATTCCTTTCATAATTTTTAGCCCCCAATTTATAACTTAAATATCGTCAACGCCTTTCCTCTTTGCCTAATGATATTATAGATTTTGCTGGCATTTCAGTCAACTTAAGGCTTCTTGGATTGTTTTGAAAATAAAAATGCGGAGCACCGTCTTGCACACCGCAAATAAAAATTAGTTTACTACTTTTTTCTCATCTCGCCTGTTGCCTTATCTATGTAATATTCCCCTTTTATTAAAAGCTCTGAAATGGGAACGATTTTGTAGCCCTGGCTATGAAGCTCTTTTATAATAGGCTCTAGCGCCTCTGCTGTATGCTTTCCGTTGTTGTGAAATAGTACTATGGAGCCAGGTTTTATCTGATTGATAACTCTGTCATAAATAGCACTGGCGCTTAGATCCTTCCAGTCTAAAGAATCCACATCCCATTGAATAACGTAGTAGCCCAATTCATTACAAGTAGTTATAAGGGTGTTGCTGTAGTCGCCAAAAGGCGGTCTGAACAATGTGGCTTCTTGGCCTGTAAGTTCCTTTATTTTATTGTGAGTAACTGTAATTTCTTTAATTATCTCTTGTTTTGAAAGACTTCCCATATTAGGGTGTGTAGCCGAGTGATTCCCTATTTCATGGCCTTCTGCCGCAATTCGGCGAGTCATTTCCGGATTTTTGTCCATCCAAAACTCAACTAGAAAGAAAGTGGTTTTTATATTGTGTTTTTTTAATATTTCTAAAAGCTTTGGAGTAATATCAGCACCCCATGCCGCATCAAAGGATATGGCTACTTTCTTTTCCTGGGTCTCTACTCTATATATTGGCACTAGTCGGTCTGCGCCAGCAAAAACGCTGACTGCTCTTGGAAAAAAAGTGTGGTTATGAGCCAAAAATATTGCTGCCAATATTATAAGACATATGAGTTTTGTTATTGTTTCTCTGCTGAGGTAGAAGCGTTTAATTTTCTCCACCTCCCTAAACTTACGACTGTTTTATTTTATTCATCCAAAAAACGCAATATGAATATAAACAAAATTTATCAAGGATATTTTTGCTTTGAATATAACTTAAAACGTTAGAATACTATTAAATAGAAGCGGGAGGTGTATAAAAATGCTTACCTTAAGACAGCAAAAAGGAGTTGTTTGGGGAATTATCTGGAGCTTTATTGCTTGGGTGCCTTATTACACGGAATATCTCGGCAGCGTCAGAAACTACTTAGGAATACCGGCAGCTCTAGGTCTTAATCTCGAACTTGCCTTAAAACGGGGTGACGCCTTTGTCTATAGCATTCTCTTCGGTGCAGGTATAGGGTTTCTTGCCGCAAGTCTTTTTGACCTTTTAGCTTCAAATGTAAAAGTTATCGGATTGTTCTCTTCAAAGAAAAAGAGGGTTCTTCGGAGGGGGCTTTAGATTTTGTTTATTTGGAAGACATTTATTACAACTTTTTTTTTTGGTTTTTTTAGCAGAATTGGGAGATAAGACACAGCTCTCTACAATGCTTCTTTCTGCTCACAATGAGTCGTATTTCAGCGTCTTTCTAGGAGCAGCATCAGCACTTATCCTAAACGCTGCTATTGGAGTGTATTTAGGCTCACTTATTTCCAAATCTGTACCTCTTTATTACATTCATTTAGGCGGCGGCTTAGCTTTTATTATCCTGGGCGTACTGCTTATTACACAAAAATTTTAAAACACACATTGTAAAAAAACCTGAATAATTGCATTAGATACTACCGTCATGGTAAAATAAAAAGGATTTATTTAACATAAATTGCACTAATCATCCTTAGTAAGGAGTGAAAGCTTTGTCGCTGAATTCATTATATACCTTGTTTGGCGGTTTGGGACTTTTTATTTACGGTATGAAAATAATGGGAGAAGGCCTTGAAAAAGCAGCAGGTGACCGACTGAAATATCTTCTGGAACTTCTAACTCGAAACCGCTTAATAGGTGTTTTGGTAGGTGCAGTAGTAACAGCTATAATCCAAAGCAGCAGTGCCACTACAGTAATGGTAGTGGGTTTGGTAAATGCAGGCATTATGGACCTTCCACAGGCTATAGGCGTTATCATGGGAGCCAATATTGGTACCACCATGACTGCACAGCTGATTGCCTTTAAATTAACTGATATCGCGCTACCCGCCATAGGCCTCGGGACATTAATTATCACTTTTGGAAGAAATAAAACTCAACGATACATTGGACAAGTTGTTCTAGGATTTGGACTTTTGTTTTTTGGCATGCAGACTATGGAAACGGCATTAAAGCCACTGGCGAAAATGCCTGAGTTTGTAAACTTCGTAGCCAATTTCAGCAAAACACCTCTGCTTGGTGTATTAGCTGGATTTCTAACAACCGGTTTGGTTCAAAGCAGTAGTGCCACAATAGGTATCCTGCAAGCTTTAGCAAGTCAGGGAATTGTAGATATATCAATAGCACTGCCAATTCTATTTGGTGACAATATCGGAACATGTGTCACAGCCCTCCTTTCCAGTATCGGCACCAACATTACTGCCAGGCGCGCTGCCGTGTTTCATCTTACTTTTAACGTCATAGGTACGATAATTTTCCTATTTATACTTCCTTGGGTTCAAATTATCGTAACTTTAGCTTCTTCCGATCCCGTAAGGCAAATAGCAAATGCTCATACCTTTTTTAATATAACGAATACCATCATACAGCTTCCCTTTGCATTTTTGCTGGCAAAACTCGTTACAACTCTCATTCCGGGGCAACCTGATATTATTGAGAGAGGCTTAAAATATATCGACGATAGGCTTCTGGAAACTCCATCTATCGCCTTTACGCAGGTTAAAAAAGAAATTGCCCGCATGGGCAACTTGTCACTGGAAATCCTGCGGGACTCCATAAATGTTTTTCTCGATTACAGCGAACAAAGGGATAAATTGGTAAAAGAAAAGGAAACTGTTATAAATGACCTGGCAGGAGAAATCACCCGATATCTGGCTATGCTTTCCCGAACACCCTTGTCAGATGACGAGTACAATTCTATAACTGATTTAGTTAGCACAGTAAACGATATGGAGCGCGTGGGAGACCATGCTATAAACATATTGGAACTGGCAGAATATAAAAATGAACATCAACTGCCCTTTAGCAATATAGCTATCAAAGAATTGACAGAGATGTCTTCTAAAGTACAGGAGACATTTGATTTGGCGGTTTATTCTTTTCTGCATTGGGATAAGCCTTCCGCAGAGAAAATTGTAAAACATGAAGAAGAAATTGACATGATGGAAGAGAAACTCCGCTTAAATCACATAAAACGCCTAAATGAAGGATCATGCAACCCCAGTTCCGGAGTTGTATTTTTGGACCTTCTGACAAATTTAGAGCGTGTAGGAGACCATTCTTTTAACATTGCTTCCTATGTTTTAGATATTGATAAAAACTATAAAAACCTCTCCAGGTAATGTTATTCATACCCAAAACATTTTCGGCTTTAAGTCGGAAATGTTTTTTTGATTTTGGGACAATATATTATTTAGACTTAGCTTAATGCTCTTTTGTATCATTTTCTCGGTTCTCATCTTCTCCCATGTCCTTTTTACAATATGGACAAATCAACAAATTTTTATCCGCTGCAGAATATAAGTACTTATTGCAATTAGGACATGTGGTAATATAGCTCATTAAATTTTTTTGGGTGATAATTTATGAATACCTTTTTTAAAATATTTTTTTTCAGTTCCTTATCAGGGTTGGCCGTCGTTTTAGGCGGTTTTTTAGGTACAAAGAAAATTCCTGATAAGGTTTTAGCTTTTGTGCTGGCTTTTGGCTCAGGGGTATTGTTATCTGTACTTTCTTATTCACTTATGCATGAAGCTTACAGGCTGTCGGGGCCTGTTTTCACATCTATAGCCTTTGTATTAGGCGGTGCCTTTTTATACTTAGTTGAAGGTCTGATGTCAAGATACGTAGCACCTGGCACCGGAGCCATAATTGGAACTGCCCTTGATGACTTGCCCGAAACTTTAAGTATGGGAATAGGTTTTGCCACAGATGAAGGTCGATTGGGAATAGTAATCGCTCTATCTGTTCTGCTTCACAATGTACCGGAGGGGATCTCGTCAACAAAAGACCTTGTTGATGAGGCAGGCCTTACCCCAAAGTCTGCTATGGTGCTGGCAATAATCATTGCACTCTTAGATCCTTTTGCAGCCTTGACCGGTTATTATTTATTGAGGAATTTAAGCGACGTTTGGCTAGGGATGATAATGGCCTTTTCAGGGGGCTCGATATTATTTATGACCGGCACCTCACTCATACCCAAGGCCCACAGCTTAGGGACTCGTTTAGAAAATGCAGGAGTACTGGTAGGTTTTTTAGCCTCTTTTCTTATCGGCAGATTATTATAAAAAAATTTTTCTCGTTAAACACAATCCTATGGTATAATAAGACAAAGTGAATTTGTTTTCGGGGGTGTTCTCTTGGAAAGTATCGACGTTGCCAAAATAGCCTTAAAAATGGCACTTTCTACCCGTTCAGAAGAAGCTGAGCTAAAACAAACCTTTCGAGAAATGAATGTAAAGGTTTGCGCCGTTGACTTTGGAGGAAGTTTGGTAAATTCAATTGAAAAAATAATTGAAAGAGCCCTTGTGGCAGCAAAGCGGGAAGGAATCATAAAGGAAAATGTTCACGTATTAGAAGGGGCTTTGATAGGCGCAACCCGTGAAGCTCTTTCTCAAGTTTTGCAAAAAGCTATGGGCTTTAATGTAGGCGGCAAAATTGGAATTGCCCGCAGCGGTGAACATCTGACAGTGGCAATGTTTTTTGGGATAGGTTTTTTGAATTTTAACGATGTCGTTGTGGGGTTAGGCCATAGAGCTTTGCCTAAAAATAATCTATAGAAAAATTATACTATTGACTTTTTGCTTTTTGGACTATATAATCAAATGCAAATCAAAAAAACTTTGTAGAACGGTAGTATGGTAGGAGATGTATTTGAGAAAAACACTCTTACTAAAGGTGTTTTTTTGTTGTACATTTTTCTCCCCATGCTAACCAAAAAGAAGGGGGTTTTTTTATTGAAAAAACATTTTATTGTCACATTAACAATTATCGTTGCTTTAACACTCATGTTGGCTGGATGCGGCAGTTCAGCAAATAACAATTCCAAAACTGAAGCACCACCACAAGAGACCGCAGATGCAGAAAAAGTGTTTAAAATCGGTATATCCCAGTTTGTGGAACATCCTGCATTAGACGGAGCACGCCAAGGTTTTATTGACGGATTAAAAGAAGCAGGCTTTGAGGAAGGAAAAAATATGGAAATAATATTGGAAAATGCTCAGGCTGACTTCCCTACCACCCAGACAATCGCAAATAACCTTGTCAGGGAAAATGTAGATTTGATCTTGGCGATTGCTACGCCTTCAGCTCAGTCAGCAGCCAACGCCACCAAAGATATTCCCATATTAATCACTGCTGTCACCGATCCTGTGGAAGCAGGACTTGCAAAAAGTTTAGAAAAGCCGGGAACTAACGTAACCGGTACTACAGATATGAATCCGGTTAAACAGCAGATAGAGTTGATAAAGGAAATTCTACCTGGAGCTAAAAACATCGGCATTGTATACAATGCCGCAGAACCAAACTCAGTAATTCAAGTAAACATCGCCAAAGAATCCGCTCAGGCTTTAGGTCTACAAGTTCACGAAGCCACTGTAGCAAACAGCAGTGAAGTAAATCAGGCAATGCAATCCCTGGCGGGCAAGGTAGATGCCATCTACACTCCCACAGACAATACCGTGGCTTCGGCTATGGGCGCAATAATTAAGGTAGCCAATGACGCCAAAATTCCCGTTATCGGCGCTGAGAGCGGTCATGTGGAAGGCGGTGCTTTAGCTGCCCTAGGAATAGATTACTATCTTTTAGGAAAACAGACAGGACTTGTAGCAGCCAAAGTATTAAACGGCGAAAACCCTGCAGATATTCCAATTGAGGGCTCTAAGGATTTAAAATTGATAATAAATAAAAAATCAGCAGAGATTTTAAATTTAAATATTCCCGAATCGGTACTTAACAGGGCCGATGAAATCATAGAAAAATAATTAAAACTTAAGGTGTGATCTTAACATGTTGCAAAACTTATTCATAACAATATTTGAACTAGTGCCAATGCTATTAAAATCTGCAGAACAAGGTTTGGTATTCGGAGTAATGGCTCTAGGCGTTTATATAACGTTTAAGATACTAAACTTTGCGGATTTGACTGTAGACGGAAGTTTTCCTCTAGGAGCCGCTGTAGCCGCTTCCCTCATAGTAAGCGGCTACAACCCGTTCTTTGCTACTTTTGTTGCTTTTATCGCAGGTGCTTTGGCCGGCGCCATGACAGGTCTTTTAAATACTAAAGCGCAAATTAGTGATTTGTTATCCGGTATTTTAACCATGACTTCACTGTACTCAATTAATCTTCGCATTATGGGAAAGCCCAATACACCGCTACTAAATCAATCAACGATTTATTCTTTAATCAGTGATTTCTTTAGCAAAATATGGCCTTCATTTCCAACAGAATACACTTATATCATGTTTTTCATTGTATTTGCTTTATTGATAAAAATTTTACTTGATGCTTTTTTAAAGACGCAAATAGGTTTTGCCCTCAGAGCTACTGGAGATAATCCTCAAATGATTCGAAGTCAAGGAGTAAATACTGACCTTGCCAAAGTAATTGGGCTTATCCTCTCAAATGGTTTTATTGCTCTGTCGGGTGCATTAGTTGCTCAATATCAAGGCTTTGCAGATGTAGGAATGGGAGTAGGCACCATAGTGGCAGGTCTGGCTTCGGTAATCATCGGCGACTCCCTCTTCGGTTCAAAGACTATTTTCATAAGTACTTTGGGAGTGCTATTGGGTTCCTTTTTATATCGCTTCAGCATCGCTTTAGTTTTATCTTTCCGTTTGGCTCAAGCTTCGGATTTAAAGTTACTTACTGCAATTGTGGTCATTATTGCATTAACGGCACCGAGGTTTAAACAAACTTTTAAGGTTTCTGCGAAAGGAGGTAAGTCTTATGGTAATTCTTGAACACATACACAAAATCTTTCATCGAAATACACCTAATGAAAATCACGCGTTAGCAGATTTGTCTTTAGAAATACAAGATGGGGATTTTATTACGGTAATAGGCAGCAACGGTGCCGGTAAATCCACAATGCTCAATGCTATTGCAGGAGTATTCCCTATTGACAGCGGCAGGATTATCCTAGACGGCCAGGATATTACTAATCTACCTGAACACAAACGGGCAGCTTTTATTGGACGGGTTTTTCAGGATCCTATGCTCGGAACTGCTCCTTCAATGACCATAGAAGAAAATCTTTCAATGGCATATGCAAGGCCCAATAATATGTCCCTTCGATGGGGCCTGGATTTTAACCGCAGAAAAATATTTAAAGAATACCTTAAAAACCTTCCCCTTGGCCTTGAAGATCGCCTTACTACCAAAGTGAAATTGCTTTCAGGCGGTCAGCGGCAGGCGTTGACCCTCATTATGGCCACTATGAAAAAACCAAAATTATTGCTTCTAGATGAGCACACAGCTGCATTGGATCCAAAGACAGCAATTTTGGTAAACAGCCTCACTGAAGAAATAGTGCACAAAAACAAAATCACCACAATCATGGTGACTCACAATTTAGAACACGCCATAAAAATGGGTAATAGGCTCATAATGATGCACAAAGGCCGAATCGTGATGGATATAAAAGGAGAGGAAAAGGCTACTATGACCATTCCTCGCCTATTAAATAAATTTGAGCAGCTTCAAGGAGAAAAATTCGTTGATGATAGAGTCATGCTTGCTTAAAGCTCAAATTCCGCATAGTAATTATTGCCGTCCTTTTGTAAAAAGACCATTCCTTTTTCTTTTTTAGCTGTACTTTGCGGAACATCATATCTAAAAAGTCCATAAGTCAATTGTTGGTGTAACTTATGGCCTGATAAGTCCAGGGCTTGAGGCAGATTTGTTTCAAGCCATTTTTTGTTGTACACGTATTCCTTGGCTCTGTTTATAAATTCTCGATTTTCGACAGGTTTAATACAGTTCGGCAAAGCTGTTTTACTGCTTGTAAGCATAAAATCAAATTTTAATAGATCATTAAACAGAGCTGTATCTATTTCAAGGCTTTGAGCAAAGGTAAATAGTATATCGTACTGGGCTTTTAAGGAATGCTGCACCCTGAAAAATCCTCTTTTTTTACAGAAATCATAAAAAGCCATGTACAAGTCGAAAGGCCTCTGAAAGTTTTTGCAAAGGTAAGTTAAAGAGTGCTGAAAACGGCCGCTATTGTAATATTTGTCCAATAGCTTAGCAATACCTGTCAGTATACAAAGCTCATCGTAACTTATATCATTGTTATACAAAATCTCATAAGGAGGTTTTGACCGATATACAATACCGTACTTATCGGCATCTCTTCTCAGTCTTGTCCCCTTTAAAAGCTTTAAAAATCCCAGTTGAATCTCCTGCGGATAAAGGTTATATACATCATCAAAGGAATGGCTGAAACTTTCAAAACTCTCATAGGGGAGACCTGCTATTAAATCCACATGAAGTTTTATGCCGGTTGTCTTAAGTTGCCTTATCCCTTCAAGGGCCCTTTTCACATCAGGAGTTCTGGATATTTCTCTTAAAGTTTTCACATTGGTGCTTTGAATGCCTATTTCAAATTGCAGTCGGTTTTTTAGGCCTTCCAAACCTCTTATAAAATCGTCATTTACCAGCTCAGGATTTATTTCGCAGTGAAAAACAGTGCTGCCTGGCAGTTCCCGTATGACTTCAAGTATTCTAAGGGCTCTTTCCAGATCACAGTTAAAAGAGCGGTCAACTAGTTTTACCACTTTAACGCCCATTTGAGTAAAGCGCAGGAAATCCTGCTTCACCTTTTCTATATCAGAAAATCTGACATCAGTTTCCAGTGAAGACAAGCAAAAGGCACACCTAAAATAACACCCCCGGGATGTTTCATAATACACCAATTTATGTTCTAAGTCTTCATCAACATAAGAAAAAGGTATACGATTTAAATCTACATACTCTTTCGGTGGATTTACTAGGATATTTTTATCACTTCTATAAGCTATTCCATCTATAGAGTCTATAGTCTCATTTCCCCTTAATACTTTAAGCAGTTTGCCAAATCGCTCCTCACCTTCGCTTAATATTATATAGTCTATATATTGCTTTTTGTTTAGAAAGTCCTCTGCATCATATGAAACCTCTGGCCCGCCTAAGACAATCACTGTTTTAGACTTTAACTTTTTTATGTTTTCAGCAATATATAACACATCTTCAATATTCCATAAGTAGCATGAAAATCCGATTATGTCTGCATTATAAGACATAATGTCTTCTAAAATCTCGTCTAGACTATCATTTATCGTAGCCTCATAAATACTAATATCCTCATCGTTTAAATACGCTGCAATATTTCTTATAGCAAGGTTTGTGTGGATATATTTGGCATTTATTCCTACCAACAGTGTTTTCATATGTATCCCTCTGTCTTGTTTTATATTTATTATATCATTGTATTGTGCAGAAATCTTATCTATTGTATTATTCTTTTTAATGTCTCCACTTGTGAGCTAGATAATTTACCTATTTCTGGCTCTTCCAAAGTCCATATTAAAGCTATACCTTCATCCCCCTTCATCCATATATGAAGTGGATGTGTGAATATTCCAGTTTTGTGATTTATTTGTAAAATTATATCTGGATATGTATCTTCGTCACATTCGCCACGTGAAAATTTTATTTGGTTAAAGAGATTTTCGTATTCAGCTATTTTTTTCTGATCTTTGATTTCTTTTGTAAACGTAAATGCGTGGTCACTAATATGGTGGCCTACTACTAATACTTTATCTGGTGCCATGTATTTTTTAAAAGTATTTTTAAAAAATGGAAATAAGAGTATCAACACTATAATCACTACTATCATCACTTTTTTCTTCAATAATAAAACCTCCATTCCGTTATATTACAACTTAAACTTCTTTATTTTTCCGTTTTTATTATAGTGCCTATATTAAATATATTCTACTTTTTAATATATTGCTAAGGCGTATCTAATTAATAAACAGCTAAAAACGTCCCCTGTCACCTTTAAGTTAAGAAATAATCACCCGCTTTAGCTTTGTTAGGTGATTATTTCTTAAAGCTTAGTGATTTAATTCACTCTTACTGAAGTTGTTTAAACTATACCAGATTTTTCGTTGATTATGCTTTAACACAATAGTATCTACTACGGAGGTGAGTTGTTGAGTGGTAACTTACATGTTTACTCTTTTTGCCAGTATATCTATGTATTTTCCATACGATTATTGGTTGGACTTCAAAATCCTTTTCACCATAAGCTTTCCAATAATCCGTTGTGTTCGGTGCTTCTATGTATACACCACTTACGCTATTCGATACATAACCTAATTCTGCACTTACAGTTACCATATCAAAAGGTTCTGGAAAGGAAACAGATACTGAATATTTCGCTCCACCAGATGTTGAACAATAGAATCCTCCGCCGCCAGGAAATTTTGTTCCATTCCTGGGTTGGTTGGCAAGAAATCCTTCTATTGTTACTTCTTTTATAGGTCCGTATTCTACTTCATAAATATAATCATAATCACCTGTGGGTAATTCATTCATTATTTCTTGTATCTGCTTTTTATACTCTGCATTTTTCTCTACCTCAGGTACAATATATTCATAGATCAGACTTTTACTAGATTGTTTTGTCATTCCAAAAGCTAAAGGAATATTAAATAATAAAAAAATTGTTAATAGAAAGTACACCATAAGTCTTTTTTTCATAATGTTTCCTCCTTGTACAATATAGCGTATTGTAAAGTTAAATGAA
>NZ_JAFFJA010000108.1 GCF_021991635.1 Tepidanaerobacter sp. GT38 | reverse complement strand
TATAGACAGCGAACCACCTGGATGCCCTGATCCTGCTTTGCCGATCATTTTGATAACATCACTTCGAACCTCGGCATTTAATATTGCAATTTAAGGTCCCCTTAATATGACAGTATTGTTATCTAGACTGCCACATTAAGGGGGTATTTGGGACTACTTTACCGATATTATGTTTTAATCATCAACTTCAATTTTTATAATCTTTCCGCCTTTTATCCTCAGTCCTACTTCCATGCCCCTTTTGAGATTTCTTAAGCTTTTTATGCCTTTAAGTTCCACATCTTTGTCTATTATAATGGTATACTGTCCGTCATCGTTTTTTATGGTAAGCATCAAATTTGCTCCCAAACTAACTGAAACCACTTTTCCTTCCAACTTGCCGTCTCTGGTGTTTTTTCTCTCTTTTTCTAATTCTTCAATCCGGTCTTTTAAACTCTCTGCCTTGATTTCCAAAGCAAGATTTGTATCATCCGCCCGAACGTGTGCAAAATCTCCCGCTTTTATTTCAGCAAGTTTTGCTTCTTTGCCGTTTAATGTGATTTTGGTGTCATTATTTACGTCAAATGTTACCAAGTCGCGAGACCTTAATACATAATATTTTTCTACATTTAAGATATAGCCTCTCATGTAAATGGAAAATTCGTCTGTCAATTGGCCTTTGACAACAATCTTGTCGCCAACATAGTCTTCAAGCCCTTCTATGTTACCCTTTAATACAAATGCACCTTCACTTGTTTCTAATTCATAGTGGAGGCCTTCTATGTCGCTTTCCACAAGTGTCCCTATAAAGCCTTCATCAGGATTGGTTATATATGTGACAAGCGAAATTGCTCTTCTGTTAACTTCAGCTACTAAACCCTTTGCGGAAATTATGGGTTGTTTGGTTTTTTCAATGACTTGGATAAATATTACAAATTCATCCTCATCAAGGACTAACTCAACCTTGTCTCCCACTTTCAAGTCTTCTAAACTGCGATATCTGCCATCTACGTAAACCGGTGTTTTTTCCAAAAGATCATAGGTTTTAGTGCCCGACGAATTTTGAATGGTTATGGTTAAATCTTCTAAATCAATATCTTTTATAGTTCCAACCAAATTATTTTCATCTTCATTATCAAGGCTTTCATCTAAGCGGTTTAACATAACCGCCATTTCTGCCCGGGTAATTGGGTCATTTGGCTTGAATCTGTTCTTGTCGTCACCTTTCATTAGCCCTAAGTCCAACATGATATATACATACCCAACGGCATCTTTAGGTATGGCATTGGCATCTTTAAAGGGAAGTTTTTCTTTCATGTGTTTTTGAGCTTCTCTTTCCATATCCAATGCCCTAACGATGTACCGTGCCACTTCATAGCGTTTAGCAGGAGCATTGGGATTAAAGCCCCTCAATTCCTCAGGTTTAATTAGCCCCTTTTCAACAGCTAAAGCCACATAATAATAGGCGTCGTTCCACGAAAGGTTGATTTTCCGGATATCATCATTAACCTTAGTCCTCTTAACTTCTTCTTCCCATCCCATGACCCTTAGGGCCATGATGATGGCTTCCAAGTGAGTAACGTTGTTCTTGGGTTTAAAAACATTGCCCGGATACCCTGTAAAAATACCGCGAGCGTACATTCTGTCAATGGCAAGTCTGGCCCATTCTATTGTTTCGTCTAAATCTACAAATCCTATTTTCTTAAGCTGCCCATACGGTATCCCTGTCACTTTTTTGAGCTGACCGGGTGGAATATTTAACTCTTTTGCCTCAGCTACCGGTGCCACAAAAGTCATGAGCATAATCACAACCAGCAATAGCGCTGCACCTTTTTTGTAAATCTTCATTGATACCCTCCTTTTTTGAATGATTACCTTGTTTCCGGAAACCAAGGTTTTGTTTTATCTACCATATAATATCGAAAGAACTTCTAATATTATGAGGGTATCTTGGAATTGTAACCGTTTTGTAACATTGCTGTAACTTAAAGGTAATAATTGTAGAATCTTGTTTTTTATAATTACATGGAGCTTGTCTCGGAAGAACCAGCCATACTCCCCGATACAGAAAAGCGCACTACATTTTCCAGTTTCAAGCGGGCTAAATTATAATTGTATATGGCCCCTGCTCTCTGTAGCTGAACCTGTTTTAAGCCTTCTTCGGCAGCTGCTACATCTACGCTTCGAACAAGACCTGCTTCGTAGCTGAGCTTTGCGAGGCGGAGGCTTTCTTCCGCCATTTCTAAAGCCTTGTCCAAAACCGGTATATTGGCTTTTGCTTCTTCAAAGTCAAGCCATATTTGACGCACTTCGGCTTCAACTGCGGCTTTCGTATCCTCTAATTTAATGCGGGCTTCCTCCATGGCGTGTTCTTTTTCTTTGTAAATAAAGGTATTTGAGGGATAAACTTTGCTGCTCAGGTCAAAATCCAGTTTGGCTATTTCATACGAACCTTGTGCGCTCATAATATCAATTCGGTTCTTTTGGGCTTCTTTTAGTAACTCCTCTAATGTCACCTCAAAATCCGCCGGTTTATAATCAAAAGAATCCGTCAGCTCAATGGGTTTGTCCTGGGGCAATCCTAAAAGCTTTTTGAGGTTGATGTAAGCCTTTTCTTCCTGTGATTTGGCGTTTAATAAATTGGCCTCAGCCTTTGCCAGCTGCACCTGGGCATCTAGAACCTCTGTTTTTGCCACCATGCCTGCTTTATATTTTGCCTCAGCAATTCTCAGTAAATCCTGCTGCCTTTGAGCAGCAGCTTCTGCTAAAAGCCTATTGTCCCTTGCAGAAAGGGCCCCGTAATATGCAGCTTCTACGCCAAATCGAATGCCCTTTACGGTAACGTCAATGCCTGCTTCAGCCAGTTTGACAGCTACTTCAGTTCGTTTGTCTGCCATTTTGGTATTATAGTCATATTCAAAAGTCCCCTCCAACGATATGCCTAATTCTTTTAATTCTTCTTCTTGCTCTTTTGCTTTTCTGTCCTGATACCTATACTGCTGCCTCCCCAGTTTTGCCTTCTCCAAGCCCAATTCTGACAGCTTCACCTGCTGATTATTCTCTTCGGCAAGTTTTATGGCATCCTCAAGGGAAAGCTTTAAAACCTCATTTTCACTTTTTTTGTCTTCTTGGGAAAAGGCGAAGCTTGCAGGTATTAATGTCAATATAAGCAATGCTGCCAGTAATTTACTCATCAAAGTTCTTGGCATAAGAAATCCTCCCTTTTAATGTTCTTATAAAGCCAAAACTATACCAATCCCACTTAATAGCAGGAGGTGGGTCAGGGTGTTAAGCTCCCTGAGCACCCGCTGGTTTTTGCCTTCTCTTTCTGTACCTTGCCAAAATATCTCCCCAGTCCTCAAAAATCGTATAAACCACTGGTATCACTATCAGTGTAAGCAAGGTAGAAAAAGTCAAACCTCCGATAACGCTAACCGCCATAGGAGCACCAAGTTCCCCTCCTTCTCCTATGCCTAGCGAAAGGGGCACCAAACCTAATACTGTAGTCAAAGTGGTCATCAGAATAGGCCTGAGCCTTGCCGGTCCAGCAGTAATAATGGCTTCGTTTCTAGACATACCGCTTTCTCTTAGTTGGTTAATAAAGTCTATCAAAACTATGGCATTGTTGACAACAATTCCGGCTAACATAATCACTCCTATTAGCGAAATAATATTTATGGTATGACCCGTTAAAAGCAAAGCAAGCACAACTCCTATCAAAGCCAATGGAACGGTGAACATTATTACAAATGGGTGTTTTAAAGATTCAAACTGAGCAGCCATAACCATGTATACCAGGATTACAGCCAATACAAACACCAGTAGCATGTCACTAAAAGATTCCATCATCTGTTCCTGCTCTCCGCCCATTTTTATGCTGTAGCCTTCCGGCAAGTGAAGTTCATTGAGCTTTTGCTGTATCTCCCTGTTAACCGTTCCTATATCTCTTCCTACTACTGTTCCGGTTACCGTCACCTGGCGTGCTTGGTTTTGACGCACTATGGATACGGGACCTGTGCTTTTTTCAACCTTAGCCACGTCTCGCAAAGTTAAAAAGGCTCCGGTAGCGCTGGGAATTAGTAGATCCTGGACTTTAGATATATCATCAACTAATTCCTTATCCGACTTTATAACTACATCTATCTCGTCTCCACCTACTTTGTATTTTGTAGCCACACTGCCAGATATGGCAGAATTAATCGTTTGAGCTATTTGAGCACTGGTGAGGCCATACATGGTTGCCTTATCTCTATCAATCTTTATAACAAGTTCAGGTTTGCCTTCATCAAGGCTAGTTTTGACTTCTCTGGCACCGGGAGTTGCTTTTACTATTTCGGAAACCTCTCTCGCAATTTCGTCAAGCTCATCTAAGTCATCACCACTTATTTCTATTGAGATAGACTCTAGTGAACCACCACCCGCAAAATCCATACTACTTACTGCTCTAACTTTTATTTCAGCTCCTGCCATATCCATTGTTATTTTTCTTATTTCCTCTGCAACTTCCTCTGCAGAGCGCTGGCGCTCATTTAACGGAACAAGCTGCAATGTTATGCTGGCTTCACTGCTGTCTGAGCCAGACAGGCCCGCCATTCCACCAGCGCTGCCTATACTTTCCATAATACCTTCTATCTCAGGAATTTCTTTTATTCTGTCTACAAGCTCAGAAACAAAACGGTCAGTTTCATCAAGGTTTGTGCCATAAGGCAATTTTACGGAAATGCTAATTGAACCAGCATCTGAATGAGGCAAAAATTCAGCTCCTATAAGCGGAACCAAAGCCATGCTTATAACAAAAAGCATTACCAAAGGTATTATTACAGCTTTTCTATGGGTAAGGGACCACTTAAGCAGATTTGAATACTTTTGTTCAACCCTTACATAAAGATCTTTAAATTTTTTTAGCAGTGAAAGTATGCCCTTTTTACTGTCTTCCTCAGAGAATATTTCGGCTACGTCAATCTGCGTCATAAGTCTCGAAGACAGCAGGGGGACAATAGTCAATGCTACAAACAGGGAAGAAAGCAAGGAAAAAGTAACCGTTAGGGCAAGTTGTTTAAACAGCTGGGCCGTCATGCCCTGCACAAATACGATAGGCAGAAACACCGCCACCGTGGTAAGGGTAGATGCGGTTATAGCCATGGCGACCTCGTTTGTACCCCATATGGCAGCAGTTTCGGGGTCTTTGCCTTTTATTCGATGAGAGTATATATTTTCCAAAACAACTATGGAGTTGTCTACCAACATTCCTATACCTAAAGCCAATCCACCGAGGCTCATCATGTTCAATGTGATGTTGCTAAAATAAACCAGTACAAAAGTTGCTATTATGGATATGGGTATAGATAGCCCGATAACCAAAGTGCTCCTGAGGTTTTGAAGAAACAGATATATGACCATTACCGCAATAATACCGCCGGTTATTGCATTGTTTTTTACGTTATTGATAGAAAACTCGATGAAATCTGACTGGTCCAGAATCATTTCGTATCCGATTTCAACAGGAATTTCTTTGGCTATTTTGGCCATCTCGGATTTGACCTTTTTTGCCACTTGAACCGTATTATAGCCACTTTGCTTTTGTATGGTCAAAGCTATGCTGGGCTTGCCATTGTAACGGGCAATTGTGGATATATCCTTGTAAGTATCTTCTACCTTTGCAATGCTTTTTAATGGAATAGTCCCACCTTGCGGCAGTGGAATGGGCATGTTTTCGATTTCCGATATGTCCTCAAATTCCGCCTGCGTCCTTATATTGTATTGTTTTTTCCCTTGGTTTACATTACCGCCGGGGAGATTAATGTTTTCCATTTGCAGTTTACTGGCTAGCTGAGGCATGCTGAGACCATAAAATGATAATTTATCCGGGTCAACGCTTATGGCTATCTGCCTTTCTAAACCTCCGGAAATTCCCACTGATGCCACGCCTTCTATACGCAAAAGCCTACTTTCAATGACATCTTCGGCAATTTCTTTAAGTTGAACTATATCATCGCTGCCATAAAGAGCAATTTGCATTACAGGCATCATAGATGGGTCAAATTTGACAATCATGGGGGCCTTAGCATCTGATGGCAAATAAGGTTCTATTAAATCTATCTTTTCGCGAATGTCCTGGGTGGCAATATCCATGTTGGTACCCCAGTTAAACTCCACAATAATAGTGGAATTCCCTTCACTGCTCAGGGATTGAATATTTTTTACATTGTTCATGGTGGACAATACCTGTTCAAGGGGCTTTGTTATCAAATTTTCAACTTCGTGGGATGATGCCCCTTGGTACTGAGTCATAACAACACCTACAGGAAATGAAAACTCGGGAAATAAGTCTATTCCAAGTCTTGAAAAAGAGATAAAACCCAAAACCAGGACTACAGCTATAATCATAAGAGTTGTTACGGGCCTTTTTATGGAAAAACGCGCTAAGTTCATTTTGCATCACCCCGGCCCTCTACTCTGACTTTTGTTCCGTCTGTTAATAAGCTCTGCCCTTCAATAATTACTTCCTTTTCAGACTCAAGACCCTTTGTTATAACTGTCTTGCCCATGGAAGTAGGACCAGTTTCAACCACATTAGCTTTAGCCACATCACCTTCTAAAGTGTAAACGATGGTCCTGCCATCATAAGCCACAACTGCATCTTCAGGTACCGTAACAACGTCAGTGTGTAAAGCTACCATCAGCTTAACTCTGGCAAACATACCGGATTTCAAAAGCCCCTTCTCATTGGGCACCAAGATTTTTACAGGATAAACTTGGGTTCTTAAGTCTTTAAAAGGACTGATGCTGACAATTTCTCCTTTAAAGGGCAAATCACTTGCTGCATCTACGATAACCTCGGCTTCTTGCCCCACTTTCAGGCCATTTACCCTGTCTTCTGTAACATTTATATGTATTTCAACACTGTTTAAATTTCCAACTGTAATAATAGAATAGCCGGGACTTGCCATCTGGCCAACGGTTGCAGTAATAGCACCCACAGTACCGTCAATTGGAGATGTGATAACACAGTTATCCAGTGCTGCCTTAGCTGCAGCAAGAACTGCCTCAGCCTGTTTTACCTGAGCCTTTGCAGCAGCTAAGCTTTCAGGTATTGTCTTCTCTTTAGTAATTGTAAGCTGTGTTTTTGCGGACTCGTACTGTTCTTTAGCAATGTTATACTGAAGCTCCACGCCTTCAAATTGCTGCTTAGGGATCGCACCCTCACTAAAAAGTTCTTTCATCCTTTCATAATTTTCCTTCGCATTATTGAAGTTTGCCTCAGCTTGTTTTAGAGCAGATTCCAACTGTGCCAGCTGTTGAGGAAATTGGCCCTGCTCCAAATTGCTAAGGTTTGCAATGGCTGCATCATAGGCTGCCTGAGCCTGATTCACCTGATTAATTACATCTTTCTTATCAAGTATGATCAGAGCTTGCCCGGCCTTTACCATTTCTCCTTCCTTTACTAAAATCTGCTCTACTATGCCGCCAAGTTTTGGCGAAAGCCCCACTTCATCTACGGCCATCACTTTTCCCGGAAAGGATTGGTATTCGGGCAAATCCTCTTTTTGTGAAAGTGACACATTCACAGGCACTATCTTTTCCTGTTCTACCACTGTTGCAGTTTGGGAACTGCAGCCGGATATAATCAAAGTAACTATCAATACAAGCATTATTATGTAAGATGGTTTAGCAAATTTTGTATTCATAAAGCACTCCCTCACTTCTAATTTGTGACTCTTAGATTAAAAAAACATGTTAAACTGCTCATCTATTCAACTACAAGCCCTTTTGCAACTATATCAACCAAAAGTTGGAGCATATCATCATAGACATTTTCATCAAAGTCCTTTTTATACAATATCGGATGATACAGAACCTGAAATAACGCCACAATTACTTCAGGTTTATAATCATTTATAATGGCACCTTCATCCTGCCATTTTTTTATAATCGGCAAAAAGTCCCGCATAAGCCTTTTGTTGTATTCTTTCATTTTTTCCGGTGGAATTTTTCGGATTAAAATATCCACCTCTTCTTCAAAAAACATCTGCCGGATTATTGGATTGGAACTGACTACTTCAAAGACTTTCTTAAAAAAACTTTTGAATTTATCACGAGTTAGTTCTTTAATGTCATCTTCCTTTAAAAGTTGTTCCTTGATAGCCTCCCCTTCTCTGTCCATAACTTCTAGATAAAGTTCTTCTTTAGAATTAAAAAAAGTATAAAAAGAACCCTGGGCAATTCCCACTGCTTTTGTTAAATCTTCGATACTGGTCTTTTTTAGACCATAAGCCCCAAAAAGCTCACGACCCGCTTTAATCAGGTCATTTCTGATAATCTCTCTTTCCCGATCTGTAAAACCCCTTGCCATCTTTTCACCTCGATAATCTGAGCTCATGAATAAAAAATATTTTTATTCACAAAAATTGTATTCATATATTAATCTTTTGTCAATGCCAAGAACGTTATCTATAATACTCCAAAGCTTTTGTAGCCACTATACAAATAGCCAGCCATAATCCGCCAAGCCAAAACCCAGCCAGTACATCACTGGGATAACTTATGCCTGCATGAATCCTACTAATGCCTACCATAAGCATAATAGAAATCCAACCAAATATTATGATAAGCTTCTTGGCCTTGTTTTTATTTTTAAGCAGCAAAAAGGCCATATAACCTAAAAGGGCTGTTAAAATTACCATAAAACCGCTGGGAAAACTGTAAGCAAAAAAGCTTGTAGCATCTACATTTGGCAGCCTAGGCCTTTTATAAAAAGATTTAAATCCCCATTGCAGAAGAAAACTGCCAATAAATGTGACTAAAGCCATGCCGCTGTATATATTTTTCTTGTAGAGATAGTTTATATAAAGCAAATAAAGTAATATTATAATGGCAAAAATTAAAGGCTTTTCTATAATGTCCAAGAGATGTGAAATAAAATCAATGGAATTTAGGTTTATCTGGCTTATATAGCCAATTATGCCAATATCGAAATCCTCCACTTCTTTTTCCAATACTTCCGTTGCCATTTTAAAAAATAATATGCCAAAAGTCGCAGCAATACTAAAACCTGCTATCAAGTATATGCTAAATTCACCATAAAAGGTCTTCAGCTTTTGTTTAAAAATATGAGCCAACGTTCCTTCTCTCAAGGTTACGCTGATTGAAATACCACTTTTTTGTATTAAAAAATAAAGCAATCCCATTATTGCCAATAGTACAAAAGAGCCCGGCCCTAAAAACCTATCTATGTACGCTATGGCATTTTCCCCTAATGCTAATACAAATGCTCCTTCCAGAAAAAACCTGGCACTTCGGCTGAGAACCGTTGCAATAAAAAATGTAGTAAAATTCATACCAAACACGCCAGAAGCAATGGTAAACACTTTATAAGGTATAGGGGTAAAACCAGCAACTGCCACAGCCCATCCGCCGTAGCGCGAAAACATGTCTTCTATTTTATGGAAATTTTCTTCTTTGATAAATCGAGCAAGTATGGGTCTGCCTGCCCTTTTTCCAATTAGGTAGCCAAAAACCCCGCCAAGAGTAGATGCTATTGAAGTTATGGCAGCATAGTATAAAGCTTTCTCCGGCGAAATTAGAGCTAGTGGCAAAAGCACGATATCCGGCGGTATTGGAAAAAACGACGCCTCTGAAAAAGATAAAATGAAAAGACCCAATGCCCCATTTTGAATAAAAAATTCCTTCGTCCCTTCAAGAAAATACATAATACTCTCCAAATATCATCACCACTTTTTATTTTACTTTCATAATCTATACAAATATATTGTAAAAATGAATATCTAAAACAAATTAATTAAATTTTAACATAATATCTTTAATAAAAAAATCGGCATTTTAGCCGATCAATTTTTATATTTTCTTGCCAACTGCAGCCAAATATATGGCAAATTGTTCTTTTCCATCAATGCCAAGCAGCCTATTTACGGCATCATCATCGTAGGCACCGATGACACAAGTACCGCAACCTATGCCTTCTGCAGCCAGATATAAATTCTGGGCTACATGGCCTGCGTCCAAAAACATATACCTGTAGCCTCTTTCACCGTATCGCCATGTCATCCTGTAGGCAACCGCCACCCATATAAAAGTCACCGCCGAATTTTTTATAAAAGTCTGTCCCAAACAGGCATCTACCAGCTTATCCGCTATCTCCTCACAGATTTCCACTTCCTGCAGTTTGTGGTCAAGTGCCAGGTATCTATATAGCCCCGGGCTTAAACCGTCTACCCTATTCATCAAAATATAGGTTTCAAAAGCGTGCCGAGCCCCTGCCGATGGAACCATCCTGAATGTAACGTTATGTGAGATTCGTTTTACCCCCTGCGTGCACCACAGCAAAAAGGATAGCTCTTCTAAAGTGAGCGGCTTATCCGAGTATCTTCGAAGGCTCCGCCTGTTTTCCATGGCTTCCACAAGTTTTATATTAACATCTACATTTTTAGGCTGCGGCAGCACGATGATTTTTTTATCACTTTCAGCTTTAAGCTCCAGAGGTGGCTGAGGCAAATTCTTAGCCTGGTCAGACATTATTAAGTATTTATACTTTGTCTTTTCGAGAAACTCCCTGCCTATGCCGTCCATGTTATCCGCTCCTTTCTATGTGCTATTTTAATCAAACTGGTCACAGATAACACCTATATTGTGCCTTTAAAGATTGAATTCATTTTTATCTTTTTGGGCTGATGTATAAAAAAGGCGAAGCAGAATAGCTATTACGGCTGTAGTTAGGGCAAAAAAGGCCATGAGGTTAAATCCGTAAAGGTAATTTCGGGTCAAGTCATAGAATAGACCAACCAGTAACGGACCTATAAGCACTCCAAAGTTTAAACATGTAGATAAGATGCCATATCCTAAACCCAACTGCTTAGGAGGCAAAAGCCGTGGCACCAACGAAAAAACAGGAGCAGGTATAAAGGAGGCTGCAGTTCCGATTAATATTCCCAGCAGCAGTGGGTTAATTCCAGTCCGAGGGACTAAAAACAACAAAAAAGCCAGAGCTACACTACTATTCCCACATATCGTGAACCATAAATATCAGCCAAAATGCCTCCGGGAATAGAAATGAAAATTCCAGGTAGGCCAAAAAAACTCATGAGAGTCCCCGCCTGAGCGTGGGAAATTCCCAAAGATGATACGATAAATCCTAAGACTGGCGGAATACCTTGAAAAGTTAAGGCAAATGCCAGCATAAAAAAGTAGATAAATGCTAGGGCTTTCCAACGAGATACCTCACTCATTTTTTCCACCTCCTTCCATTTAGCATACACAAAAACTTGTTTGAAGAGGTGATTCCAAACATACAAACATAGAACCGTCCCCTGTTCTATTCTTCCATTTGCAGTGTTTCGTCTAACCCCTTTCATCAATCATTTATCAGATGCCTCGCCTTTTAGTACCCACTCATCTACTTCACTGATTTTAAACTTCCACAACTTACCAACTTTGTGAGCAGGCATCTGCTTGGTAGAAATCCATCTATAAATCGTATCTTTACTGACACCCAGGTGTTCAGCAATTTCCTCCAGTGATGACCATTTCTCCGTAGTTATATAATCCACCTTGTGACCCCTCCTTCACGGAGTTACTGCTTACAGTATAGCAAATAATTGCCAATATGTATAGGTTTTGTTTGGGTTTGGCATGTATTTAAGGCTATTATTTGTTATGCTTGGCAACCGGCAAGAATAAAAAACGCCCCGTGGAAGAAAGCTTAATTGCTTGCTTTCCCACGGGGCGGGTTGTGGTTCTTAGGTTATGAGTGGTGACAATGGGTTAGAAAACTAACTAGCCATCCTTACCTTCCTCAGGCGTATAGACAACCTTTTCGTAATTTCCATCCATATCTCCTGAACTATTACCTTCTGAGTCATGAGCCACTAGATAAAACTCTATTGCTCCATTACTGATGTCTTCATCATTAATAACACCCATTGCTTGACCATCTGATTTAAATGTTATCGTCCAAGTTTGAGTGTCTGCATCATAGTCCACGGTTACTCCAGCTGTTTCAAATTGAGCTTTAGCTTCTGGAGTGCCCCATGGATTAGATGGATCTGCATAAACGGTAAACTCTGGCAAATTTGCTTGTGACCATTTACCATGTTTGCCATGGCTATGATCTACTTCTAAAGAGTACAGGTTCTCATCGGATGCTTCTACGGTTAATACTAAATCTCCATTTTCATTCTTTTCTACTGTGGCTGATTTTATCTCTGGATCAGTTTCATCAACTGGTTCTGCTGGTGCCTCATAATTAACTACAAACTTACTCCAAGTTTCACCATGTTTCACTAAGAAGATGTGGTCGCCTTCTTCTTGCGCCCAACCTTCTTCATCAGCGTCAACTTTGAACCACAAGCAGTCATCGCCGCTCTCAACCAGTTTGCTTATTTCGCCACTTGGCTTAATCTGGTACATAGCGTCAAAGCCTACCAGTGAAACACCTTCTACATTATACTTCTGATAAGTTGCTCCAAGGCTTTCATTATAAATTGGAGCTCCTTCTGCTGTTGCTGTTACTTCTGCAGGTGCTGTCCAATTTAATGTTGCTTTATAGGTTACATCGTTCTTGTCCACTACTACAAACTCACGCTCACCTGCTTCTGCTAATACATTGAACCATAAGGTATGGTCTGTATTAGGAGTCAGGGCTTTACCATTTGAGGTAATGCTCTTGATGTTATCTTTGTGTAGGCTGATTCTCTCACCGTCTACCAGTAGTTCAAATTCCTGGAATACATAAGCTTTACCATCAACGGTATTAAAACCTGTACGACCAGTTGCATTCCATGTTCCTGCTTTTTCTACTGGCTCGTCAGGTTTCTCTACACCCTTTACTTCACTAGATGTATAAGTAAAGCTGAAGATGTACTCGCTGCCATCTGTGCGAACTACCTTGTAAGCATATTCACCGTCTGCCTTCAGAGTAACTTCGCCATCACCCTTGGCAACGCCAAACCACATTACTTTATCTGTATCTGGTGTTAGAGCCCTAGGTTCATCCAGTTCCTCACCAGCTTCTTTAATTACGTGGATTGACTGAACACTATCTTTATCAAGCTTTTCTTCCGGTACGGTTACTTTGATGTACCAGGTGCCTCTGCTTTCATTCCAAACCGCCTTGTAGTCTACAGCTGCAGCGATGGTCTCGACCCAATCCAATGTTACCTTATACATTGTCCCGTCACTGGTTACTATAAAGAAATCATAGCTTCCAGTTTCGTGGGCTTTGTTAAACCATAAGGTCTCATCAGTATTGGGCTCTAACTCTACCCATTTTTCTCCCTCTTTGCTGGCAATCAACTTAACATCGCCAATCTTAAGAGATACTTGGTTTTCACCATCCATTAATTTGTACTCTACATAGGTGTCTTCGGTACCAGGCCTAATGCCTTCCTTGCCAGTTGCTTCCCATGTAGCTGTTGTATTAATTTCTTTATCCCAATTCAAGGTTGCTGTATATACCTTGCCATCTTTTGTCTTAACTTCGTAGTAGCGCACTCCTTGATCTGCTTCTACATTAAACCAAAGAGTAGCATCGGTATTAGCGGTTAAGTCTTTCCATTCTCCATCTTCGCCAACTTTTACTTTGATGTATTCTACATTGCTTGCAGCTAAGGAGATATCTTCTTCATTTGCTACCAGCTTGTATTCAGCATAGATCTTACCTGCTGCTTCTCCTGCTGTATCAGGTGCTATACCTACGTTACCAGTAGATATAAAGTTAGCTTCAGTTGGTTCTTCTGGATCTTCAACAACTGTAACTACAAATGTTGCTGTTTTGCCCTCATATGTTACAGTTATCTGCTGTTCTCCAACAGTCTCGTTGTCAAACCCACTTACTGTCAACTTAGAATGTTCAACAATCTTGGTTGTCCCATCAGTATATGTGGCTGTTACCACCAAGCCGGTTAGATCGAGCTCTTCACCAAGCTTATAAACAGTTTTATCCGGTTCTGTTGTAATACTAATAGCACTTACGGGAATAACTGGTATTTCATCACCAACCACTCTCACTTCGCAAGTAGCTGTTTTACCACCATCTTCAGTTTTAACCGTAATTTCAGCTTTTCCTTTACTTATTGCCTTCACTGTGGCAGTTAAACCATTAGGTGTGACAGTTGCTACACTATCATCACTTGAACTCCATGTTACTTTTTTATTTGTAGCATTTTCAGGTTCTATTGTAGCAATAAGGATTTCTTCACTCTTATAGTAGACCGATTCATAAACTGCCAATGTTACTGATTTTTTATCTAAAGAAACTGATTCCACTTTTATTACTGAAGGTCTACTTCCTCCACCACCACCGCCGGAGGTTTTCTTATCTTCTCCCTTTACTTCTTTACCTGCAATCTTTGCAGTAACGTCATCTGCAATATCATATTTTTTAGGTTTCATTTCTAGTTCTGCACCATCAGCGTTGAATTCGGCATATTCTATGGTGCCTTTGCCGGTAATTGTTGCGGCTGCATCAATGGTTAGATCTTTTACGGTTGCGTCACTGGATAGGTTCACTTCGGCTTTAGTGTTGATTTGGAGGTTGTTAATTGTTGTGCCTTCTAAAACTTCTACTTTTACATCAGCATCCACAATAACTTCTTCGAAATCGCCGTCTAAAACTACATCTTCTCCATCTTTAAGTATAGTTATTGTTTCAATGCCCTTTCCTTCTACATGAGCCCCAGACTGAAGTTTTAGCTCGCTGATATCAGTGTTGCCTGAAGCAACTATTCTAATTTTGCCCCCAACTTTGACGACAATTACTTCTTCACATGTAAAGTTGACGAGATGGATACTGTCCTTTCCGCCTCCGCGGACCGTGGTTAGCCCTTTAACTGTTACATTTTCTAAAGTTACATCTCCTTCGCCGATACCTTCATTTAGATACAAGTTGCCTTCTATTACCATGTTCCTCAATGTTACCCCAGGAACATTGATGACAACATCTCGGGAAATTGTTTCAACACCTTCTTCAGGTCCGTAAATTCCCGGCTCGTCGTATGTTACGGCAAGGGCCTTTAAGGCATTGTCAAGCATCGTGACGGTTTCTGCTCTGGTTATGTGCCTTTCCGGCCTAAAGGTTCCATCGGGATACCCTCCCATGTATCCTTTAGAAGCCAGTGCACCGATATATGGTTTGCTCCAGTTTTGAATGGAGTCTTTATCTGCAAACTGATCTACATTATCTTGCAGTTCAAGATTTAAAACTTTACAAAGGGCTACTGCTGCTTCTTGACGGCTGATTTCCCGATTGGGTTTTACGGTGCCGTCCTGATAACCTGATATGTACCCTGCTTTTACAGCTTTTGCTATCTCATCATAGAACCAATCAGTCGCTGAAACATCGAAAAAGCCTATTGCAGCCTTTTTATTAAAGCCAAAGGCCCTATTGACTAAAGCCATAAACTCTGCTCTGGTTATACTGTTGTCAGGTCTAAAGGTCCCATCCGTGTATCCGCTGATAAGACCCTGCTCTACCCACTTTGCTATTGTGGCTTCTGCCCAGTGACCACTGATGTCTTTCAACTCTACAGCAGCCTGAGCGTCTAAAGCTATTCCAGGAGCAAAAAGCCCCAGGCAAAATGTTAAAGCTATAATTATGCTCACCCAGTGTCTAACTCTTCTGCTCATCTGGTTATCCTCCCCTTTCTTTTGAATTAAGTAATGGCTAATATTAAGTGTCTATTACTTTTCTGCAGTATTGAATATTTCGTTGTCAACCGATGTGATCTATGGTATAATTTGTTGGGTATATTTTTCCTATTTTCGGCTCCGTGGCAGCGGGGCCGCTTTTTTTGTTTATTGACCCTAAGTCTATACCCCCTTTCTATAATTTTTATAAACTATATTCATCACCCCTTTTTTTAAGTTTTTATTAAATAGTCTAAAAAGCTTATATGATAAAGCTATATATCTGTTTATATAGGACAATTTTACTATTTATACATAATATTACTACAAATTGCTTTGATATCCTTCTTTTTATAGCTAACTTTATTATGAAATACTTTTATATAAACCTAGGGTATTTGCTAGGTATTGCTTATATTTAGATACCACATCTTCCGGTTCTAATATCCTCACTTTATCGCCGAATTGAAACACCCATGAGAGAAATGTAGGACTAACAACGACTTCTGCCTTCATTATAAAACTGTTCTCATCGGCCTTTTCTATGTAAACATCTTTGCCGAAACGGTCTATAACCACATTTACCAGTGAATTGTCAAACTGCATTTTTACGGTTTCCTCTTCGCCGCCGAACATGTTAAAAACCTTTTTTGAATACCCGGCAATGTTGAACTCCAAATGATCTGGCAGTTTGACTCGTGGCTCATTAGTGATTTCGATATCACTCATCTTGTCTACTCGATAATGGGTAAAATCCTGATATTTTTCCGAAAAAGTTATTAAGTAATAGTTTTCGTTATCCCATGAAAGAGCATATGGGCTCGTTATGTACCTTTCGCCATTTTTTCGAAATTTCTTTTTCTTGTCTACTGTATACTGAAAATATCTAAAAGATATTTGCCTGTTTTGGGAAATTGCCATATGAATCCTGTCTACATTGTAATAGATGCTTTCATTCATTGTCTTTACACGGTCTGCTACATATACTTGGCGTTGAAGAAGTTTTGCATTGTGTTTGCTGGTAAAGCTCGAAAGCTTTTTTATGAGCTCCTTACTTTTTTTATAAGTTATAAATTTTGAACATTGAACTGCATCAACCAATAGTTTTAATTCAGCTAATTGAAAAAAACGACTTGCTATAAAATATTCTGTAGTTCTGCTCCTCCTTGAAACTATGTCGAACCCGAAAAACTTTAGGGCTTCTAAATCATCATAGATAGACTTTCTTTCGGAAGGGATACCGTATCTCTTAAGTTCCGATATCATTTCCTTTACGGTCATAGCATGTTCTTCATCAGTGTTTTCTAAGAGTATTTTCAAAAGGTATAGGAGCTTCAATTTTTGATTTGAACGTCTAGCCATATCATTCCCCCTAGCCCTTTTCTGATACATAATTATTCCTACAATACCATAATATCACAATATGTGGGAAATAAACCGGTCTTTGTACAAATACATTTAAAAATGTTTAGAATCTTTGTTGTTCTGCTGGTAGCGAATCTTTAATAATGAAAAAAAGAGAAGGGAGCATTCCCTTCCCTAATACAATATAACATAATAAAGGAGATTTTAGCTGTTTGTTGCTTGAAGGAAACCTTCTATTTCATGGTCGTGTCCTTCATCAAAGCTAGTTCTAAGTCTAATATAATGAGTATGATAACCCCCGCCTAAACTTATGGCCGGGCCGGTAGTACCCCTATAGTAGTGATAGTGTCTATGATCAAAGGTAGTTCTGCCTGAAATTTCATGGTAGTGATCACCTTGTTCAAATATACCCGAAGGAATAGGTGGGCTGCTGACCCCGGGATACATATGGCTGTGACCTTTATCGCAAGTTGTAATGCCATTATGGGCATGGACGTGACCATAAGATTTCCCTCTGTTTTGGTCTGAAGACATCGATACCACCCCTTTTGCTTATATTCTAATTTAAGCTATGTGGGGTGTGCCCTTGATGTTACTTTTCTCTTTTCATCGCCCTAAATCGTCCCAATGGCGCTTTGCCTCATAAAGTTCTGCTAAAGCGCCGGCTTTGTCTCTCGCCTCCAAATAACCTGTCAGCCTGGCAAGTGAAATATCTATACCATTTATTTGATCCCTTTCCACGCTAAACTGTATCCAGGGGATTCTTTTATTCCAGGCATTTTTTAGCTTTTGGCAGTAATCAATCGCTTGTTCCCATTGTTCGTCATTGATACATGCCTTTATATCTGCATAGTACTTTAAAAAATGCTGATCTCTCTCACCAATAGAGTTTTTTAGAATAAGGCCACCGTTCATGATGGCAAAAAAAATGGCTAAGGTCAGTATCGGTATAAGATAAAAAACAAATTTGTTCACAGCTCATGCCTCCTATTAATTTAGCCCCGGATAATCGCTAATATCTGTTATGCGCTTTAACCTATCCATATATGTATCTACGAAGAAACTTCCGTTTGGTGTTATAGTAGCCAAAAACACATCTGAAACATTATCGATTCCCTTGGCTTTAAGCTGTGAATACAGCCACTCTTCGGTTATATTTAAATCTTTTAGATTTTGTTTAACTATTTTACCATCATATATAAGCTCTGTCCCAATACCAGTTGGTATAGATGGTATATTCAGGTGAATGGGGGTTACAGGTTGAAACTGGGGCTTTTTTAGGACTGAAAGTTTGCCATTGGTCTCCAAAATGGCAAATTCAACTTCATTTAAATCAAATACTCCTTTATCTCGCAGCTGTTCCATTAAGTCAACAGCTCTATAACGCAATTTTTTCATAGTATCTTCCATGATCTTCCCGTTCATTACGACAACTACAGGCTCCCCGTCCACATATTTAGAAGCATAGCGCCATTTTTCGCTTATTAATTGTAATACTAATACTGATGCCGTCCAAACTACAAGGCCTACAAAATGAACCCATGCTCTGCTATCAAGTTCTGTAGTCAGGGAAGCTGCAATAGAACCGATGGTAATGCCCAAAACGTAGTCAAAAAAGGTAAGCTGGCTTATTTGCTGCTTTCCGAGGAGCCTTGCAAAAATGAGAAGTGAAAAGAAGGCTATAATTCCTCTAACTATGACTACCGCAGTTTCATTCAAGGCTTTCACTCCATTTGATTTATTATAAATATTTTCCCCAGAATTTTGTTTTTAGATGCAATCTAGACTAATTTCACATTAGATTGAGTCATATACCACCCTATGATCAGCAGCCGGTAGATGCCGCGTCAGTAGTACTGGCAATGCTTACAGGCATATGTTGTAACCGGAGAGAAAGGATATATAGAAATGTCTCA
>NZ_JAFFJA010000107.1 GCF_021991635.1 Tepidanaerobacter sp. GT38 | reverse complement strand
ACAATTATTTTACACTATGCTTTTTTTTTGAAAGAAATTTAATTCCACTTTAACTAATTTTTGATATTTAAAATGAAATATTTATTTACAAATGAATCTAATCCCATTTTATTGTCCTTGAGAAAAATTTTTACATATTTTAAAATTTCCCTAGATTAGTATATAAAGATCTAGTTATATCAGATAAAAAGTGATAAACTTAAAGGGAAATTATTTTATTGCAATATTTTTTTCAATGGGTGTGAGAGATAATGGATGAAATAAAAGAGCGTATAAAAACAATCCACAGGGATTTTATTATAGCAGATGCTCACATGGATCTGCTTTTTGATGTTGAAAAAAGGAGAAAAAAGGGTCAAAAGAAGGTAATTGAAACTGAACACTTACCGGAATTTGTGCAGGGCGGCGTGAACATTGTGGTATCCTCTATATACATAGAAGATGAATTTTTGCCGGAAATGGCTTTGAGAAAAGCTTTAGACCAGATCAGTGCTTTTTTTTGCGAATTAGATGAATCGGCAGATAAAATAATGTTGTTAAAGAGCAGGTCAGATATTGATAAAGCTTTGAAAGAAAAAAAGATCGGCATTATGCTCTCATTTGAAGGAGTTGAACCCTTATTAAATGATATTAATTTGCTCAGAATATTTTACGAACTGGGAGTAAGAGGAGTGGGGCTGACATGGTCCCGGCGCAATTATGCAGCTGACGGGTGCAGCTTTGGCCGCAAGAAAGACAAAGAGAACGGATTGTCCCCGTTTGGCGAACAGGTAGTAAAAGAAGCACAGCGGCTGGGAATGATAGTAGATGTCAGCCACTTAAATGAAGCAGGCTTTTGGGATGTGATGAAAATTGCTGAAAAGCCAGTAATTGCTTCTCACTCTAACTGCAGGGCTATAAATGATATTATGAGGAATTTAACGGATGACCAAATTTCGGCTTTAGCTAAAAGTGGAGGAGTTATTGGGGTAAATGCAGCAAGTGTGCTAGTGGCTGAAAGCAATGCAGATGTAAAGGTGCTGGCAGATCATGTTGATCATTTAAAAGAAATTGCAGGAGTAGATCATATTTGTCTGGGATTTGATTTTTGCGACAGAATTTTCAGATCAAATTTGGTCGATAATGAAAAAAAGTCTAATGATGTAATAAAAGGACATAAGTATATGTGGCAGCTGACAGAAGAGCTGGTAAAAAGGGGATACAGTGACGATGAACTCCGGCTTATTTACGGAGAAAACTTTTTAAGGGTATTGAAAAATCTATTGCAAAACTAATATATTTAATTATGGTAAAATAGTATATAAAAAAGCAGGTTTAATCGAGAGAATTATTGCAGCATTAATAGATGGCATCATCGCAAGCATTCTTATTTATGTGCCAATACTTGGAGGAATAGCGGGTACTATTTACATACTTACAAAAGATGCTATTGCTTTTGAAATTACTAAAAATCCAGATTATAAAAACCGAAGTATAGGGAAAAAGATAATGGGCATAGAGGTAGTAAATTTTGATGGGCAGGATGTGGATTGGATTGTTTCTTTAAAAAGAAATATTCCGCTGGCAATCGGAAATGTTATTGCTATTGTGCCCGTTATAGGATGGGCAAACAGCAGTTTTCGGAGATGGCTATAACGATATGAGCATGTTTGAAGTAGCGGGTCTGTCCATAGCAGTAGATAATGCAGTAGAAGAATTAAAACAAATAGCTGATTTTACAACTTTATCAAATGATGATTCCGGAGTTGGACATGGGATATATAAATATATCTTATAAATTAAAAAATTGACCAATAAAATAACTAAGTTATTTGATTGGGGGCTTTTAATTGAAACAAAGTAATACTTATGTCGCTCTAAATGATTGGAAAAACTTTAAAAGGCGCGGAATTGTTGAAGGTATAGCTGCAGGAATATTAGCGGGTTTGCTGACTGTGCAGTACAGATATCTGTTAGAAAAGGCAGAGCTTTTGAGACAGCAGATTTACATTTTGATCGGTAAAAACGGTTTTATAACTGGACTGCTGTGGTTTGCAGTTTTAATTATAATTGGCTATGCTTTAGGTATTATTGCCAAAAAGGAGCCCATGGTAAGCGGCAGTGGAATTCCTCAGGTCAAAGGAATACTTTCCGGCCGTATGAGAATGAACTGGATAAGTGTTATATTATATAAATTTGTGGGAGGAGTTTTAGCACTGGGGGCGGGCTTATCTCTGGGCAGAGAAGGCCCTTCTGTTCAAATTGGTTCAGCGGTGGGCCAAGGAATTAGCCGAATCATGAAAAGATCCAAAGTTGAAGAAAAATATCTTATAACCTGCGGAGCCAGTGCAGGTCTTGCAGCAGCGTTTAATGCCCCTCTAGCCGGGGTAATTTTTGCGCTAGAAGAATTGCACAAAAACTTTTCACCTGTTGTACTGGTGCCGACAATGATATCATCCCTCGTTTCCGCATTTTTGTCACAGCGCTTTTTCGGTCAAAAACCTATTTTTAATATAACCGGTATTACAATACTTTCCCACAGGTATTATCTGTACATAATAATACTGGGAATAATTACCGGATTGTTTGGACTTTTATTTAACAGCATGCTTCTTAAAACACAGGAATTGTTTAAAAAAAGCATTACAAAGCAAGAATTAAAACCGGTTATACCCTTGCTGCTTGCTGGAGTGCTGGGATTTTATTTACCACAGGTATTAGGCGGCGGCAGTCCACTAATAGATTCTATGGTAAACGGCGATATTACTTTAAGGTTAGTAATAGCTCTTTTTGTGGCTAAGTTTTTATTTACGATGGTAAGTTACGGCTCAGGTGTGCCTGGAGGAATATTTTTGCCCCTTTTGGTTCTAGGTGCTTTAACAGGGAATTTTTTTGGAATGGTGTTGACAAATCTAATAGATCTAGATCCTATTTATATCAAAAACTTTATTATTCTCGCAATGGCAGGCTTTTTTTCAGCGATAGTTAAAGCTCCTATAACCGGGAGCATTTTAATCACTGAAATGACGGGTAATTTCAATCACCTTTTATCTATAAGTTTAATTTCCCTGACATCGTATTTAGTAACAGAAATTTTTAACGGAGAGCCTATTTACGACTCACTTTTAGAGAGAGCTCTTAGTAGAAGAAAAAAGGACAAAGCTGTTTCTATTTTGGCTAAAGAGAAAATTATCCTGGAAGTTCCGATAGCCGTAGGCAGTTACTTAGATGGTAAAAAGATAAAAAATGTGAAATGGGACTCCGGGTGTCTTATAGTAGGGATAATGCGGGGAGGTGAAGAAATTATACCCAAGGGCGAAACCACCATACTCCCGGGAGATTATCTGGTAGCTCTGGCTGATGAATGTGAAGCCCCGGCGCTTCGAGAAAAATTGATAAACATGGCGAAAAACCTGGATGAAACGGGAACAAGCTTATAAACTGAATCTTTACATTCTTTTATACTCCGAAAAATATGAAATTAGGATACTGCCTTGAAAGGAAGGCGTATTGCATGAAAGGAAGTTTAAAAAATATCAAAATTATAGCTTTGGGTGATTCTCTCACTCAAGGGTACCCTTATGACATAAAAGCTTCATGGGTAAATATATTAAATAGTGAAAAGGGATTTAATATCATAAATAAAGGTATTAACGGAGATACACTTGAGGGAATGCTCAAAAGGTTTTATGGAGATGTTGCTGCTTATAGACCTGATCTAGTTATAATAATGGGAGGAACCAATGATGCTTTTAATGGATTCTCCCTGTCTTCTATGGAAAACAACTTAAAAAATATTGTCAAAAAAGCCCTGGACACAGGTATCAGACCGATAATAGGAATTCCCCTTCCGGTGGATGAGCCGGCAGTGGAAGAAAAGCTTTGCAAATTTAGAGAATTTGTTCGGGAATACTGCTGTGATAAAAATATTGCATATATTGATTTTTATACTCCTTTAGTGGGCAGCAATGGGAGGATAAAAGAGGAGATGGACTTTGATGGCATTCACCCAAACAAGCAGGGCTACCGCGCTATGGCGATTGAAGCATACAAAATATTGTCAAATTACATATATAGGTTGAGTTTTGAATAATGGTTTTACCTCTTAAAAAAACAGTAGAAAGGATTGCAAAAAATTATGGAAAAGCTGTCAATGGTAATTTTTGATATGGATGGCCTAATGTTTGACACTGAAAGGCTTGATATTTGGGCATGGCAAAAGGCAGGTAAAGACTTTGGATATGATATTAATCACAGTATAAGTTCTAATGTAATAGGTTCGGATTTTAGGGATACAAAATCCTTTTTTATGCAGTACTTTGGCAGTTCTTTTCCTTATGATGAAATTTACCAGAGAAAGCAAGAATATATGGAACAATATTTGAAAAACAATGGTATTCCGGTCAAAGAAGGTCTATATGAATTGATAGAATTTCTTGAAAACAAATCTATAATGAAAGCAGTTGCCACTTCTACGGTTAGAAAGAAGGCAGAAAAAAGGCTTTCTATGGGTGGCATAAAGGATAAATTTGATGCAATAGTGTGCGGAGATGATGTTGAAAAGGGAAAACCTGAGCCGGATATCTTTTTAAAGGCGGCTAAATTATTAAGCTGCAAACCAGATCATTGCATTGTATTAGAAGATTCGGACAGGGGATTAATAGCAGCTTCAAGGGCTGGCATGCGTCCAATATGTATTCCCGATATAAAACAACCGTCAAAAGAAGTAGAAAAAACTTATTTTTAAGAAATTAAGTTCTTTGTCTGAAGTCAAAGATTTTATTGAGAAGTTAGTAATTGATATGCAGTAAATAGAAATTAAAAAAATAGCAGGGAGGAAGTTTGCTGCTCCCTGTTATTTGCTTATAGATTGCCTTTTAATCCAATATCTTCTGCAACTTTTTGCATACCTTTTATGGTCTGTTCTATTACGAAATCCCGCTCAAAGCCCAGTAATTCTATGCCTTTTTCAATAACCTGCCTGTTTACACCTGCGGCAAAGTTTTTCTGATTCCATTTCTTTTTGACCGACTTTACTTTAAGGTCTAAAATGCTCTTACTCGGTCTAAGCAGTGCTGTTGCCGTAATGAGGCCCGTCAATTCATCTATTGTATATAAGACTTTTTCCATTTTTTCTACAGGCTCTACATCCGAGCAAATACCCCAGCCGTGACTTTGAATTGCCCTTATGTAATCTTCTGGCCAGCCTTCCTGAGTGAGAATTTCCCTGACCTTTTGGCAGTGCTGTTCAGGATACATTTCATAATCAAGGTCGTGAACAAGGCCAATTATTCCCCATTTTTCCCTATCGGGTTCATCCAGCACTTCGGCAAAATGCAGCATAACCGCTTCAACAGCAAGGGCATGCCGAATTAAAGCTTCACTTTTAGTATATTTTTTCAGCAGCTCAAAAGCCTGTTCTCTTGTAGGAGAAATAGTACCCATCTTTACCAAACACTCTTTCATTATATAAACTTGTCTTGTAATAAATACTAAACTTTTGGTGAGAACATGTCAAGCTGTCTGGAATATTTCGATAGTGTCAAATTGTTGTAGGATAATTATGGTCAGAAGTATCCCCATCTTTTTGATACAAAACCAGCTATATAGCATACCCGCTCCGTTGTATGCCTTTTAATATAGTTGATATTGGAGTCTTTTTACCCATATTAAAAACAGGTATGTTATTTAGCTTCTCATACGTGGTTTTGCTAAATACTTCCTTAGCTTTCTTAATTGTCTCTTGCTTTATGTTGTATTGTTGTTTTGCTTTTG
>NZ_JAFFJA010000106.1 GCF_021991635.1 Tepidanaerobacter sp. GT38 | reverse complement strand
GTGACCTATTGTACCTATGTTTACATGGGGTTTGGTCCTCTCAAATTTTTGCTTTGCCATGTTTTTCCTCCTTGATCTTTCTTATCCGTTAATAATAGAATCAGCTATATTTTTAGGAACCTCAGCATAGTGGGAGAATTGCATGGTGTAAACACCGCGGCCTTGAGTCTTTGACCTTAAATCGGTGGCATAACCGAACATTTCTGCCAAAGGCACAAATCCTCTGACTACTTGGGCTCCTCCTCGAGGTTCCATTCCCTCTATCTGCCCTCTGCGAGAATTGATGTCTCCAATGACATCGCCTAAATACTCTTCAGGCACAACAACCTCGACTTTCATGATTGGTTCCAATAGCACTGGTGAGGCTTTCTTCATACCTTCTTTAAATGCCATGGAACCTGCTATTTTAAATGCCATTTCAGAAGAGTCTACTTCATGGAAAGAACCATCGTATAGAGTGACTTTTACATCTACAACGGGATATCCAGCTAATACACCACTGGTTAACGCTTCACGCACACCGGCATCTACGGCAGGAATAAATTCCTTGGGTATTACGCCACCAACAATTTTATTTACAAACTCGTAGCCTTTGCCTGGCTCTAATGGCTCAATTTCCAACCAAACATGGCCGTATTGACCTCTTCCGCCTGACTGTCTGACGAATTTGCCCTCTGATTTTACTGATTTGCGTATGGTTTCCTTATATGCAACTTGAGGTTTGCCCACATTTGCTTCTACCTTAAATTCTCTAAGCATTCTGTCTACGATTATCTCAAGATGAAGTTCTCCCATACCGGCAATAATAGTTTGGCCTGTTTCCTGCTCTGTATAAGCCTTAAATGTGGGGTCTTCTTCCGCAAGTTTCTGCAGGGCAACGCCCATTTTGTCCTGGTCTGCCTTAGTTTTAGGCTCAATAGCCACTCTAATGACAGGCTCAGGAAACTGCATGGATTCCAGAATTATAGGATGTTCTTCACTGGTTAAGCTGTCGCCGGTGGTTGTATCTTTAAGCCCTACCGCTGCAACAATATCGCCGGTCATTACTTCATCAACTTCTTGGCGATGATTAGCGTGCATGTAGAGAATTCGCCCTATGCGCTCTCTTTTTTGTTTGGTAGAGTTGTAAACGTAAGAACCCGAGGTAAGTTTTCCTGAGTAAACTCTAAAGTAAGTCAGTTTTCCAACATAAGGGTCGCTCACTATCTTAAATGCCAATGCGGAAAAAGGTTCATCATCGCTTGGGTGTCGTTCAATTTCTTCTCCGGTATCCGGATTTATTCCCTTTACAGCCGGTATATCCAGAGGTGAAGGCAAATAGTATACTATAGCATCCAATAAAAGCTGTACACCTTTATTTTTATAAGAAGAACCGCATAAAACGGGTGTAATCTTTACTTCTATACAACCCTTTCTAAGGGCCCTTCGTATCTCTTCCTCTGAAATTTCTTCGCCTTCCAAATACTTCATCATTATTTCTTCATCAATGTCAGAAAGTGCTTCCAGCATTCTTTCCCGCTGCTCTTGAGCTTTGTCTTTTAGCTCTTCCGGTATCTCTTCTTCACGCACTTCAGTTCCCACATCGTTTAAATATATATAAGCTTTTTGATGGACTAAGTCCACAACACCTTTAAAATCAGCCTCACTACCTATAGGCATCTGTATCGGAACCGGATTGGCACCCAGCCTTTCTTTCATCATGGTTATTACATTCTCAAAATCTGCTCCGATGATATCCATTTTGTTGATATAAGCAATTCTGGGGACTCTGTACTTATCCGCTTGACGCCATACCGTCTCCGACTGAGGCTCTACACCTCCCTTAGCACAAAAAACAGCCACTGAACCGTCGAGAACTCGCAAAGACCTTTCAACTTCCACCGTAAAGTCCACGTGCCCTGGCGTATCGATAATATTTATGCGATGATCTTTCCAGTAACAGGTAGTAGCAGCCGATGTGATGGTAATTCCCCTCTCCTGTTCTTGGTCCATCCAATCCATTACGGCTGAACCTTCATGCGTCTCTCCCATTTTATGAACTTTTCCTGTGTAAAAAAGTATTCTTTCTGTTGTAGTTGTCTTACCAGCGTCTATATGTGCCATGATACCTATGTTTCTTGTCTTTTCTAATGCAACTTGCCTAGGCACAATCTACACTTCCTTTCTACTAAAGTCTTTACTGTTCAACGGCTGGCTACCATCTATAATGTGCAAAGGCTTTGTTAGCTTCAGCCATCTTATGGGTTTCTTCTCTCTTCTTAACTGCTCCACCCATATTGTTGGCCGCATCCATAATTTCTGCGGCAAGTCTCTCCGCCATTGTTCTTTCACCGCGTTTTCTAGCAAAATCAACTAACCATCTAATCCCAAGAGTATACCTTCTCTCCTGTCTTACATCAGAAGGCACCTGGTAGGTAGCACCACCTACTCTTCTGGGTCTAACTTCAACTACTGGCATTACGTTTTTCATGGCTTCCTGAAAAACTTCCATGGGGTCTTTACCAGTTTTTTGCGCAACAATATCAAATGCTTTATAGCAGATCTTCTGAGCTATGCCTTTTTTACCATCGTACATGACCTTATTGATAAGCTTTGTTACCAATTTGTCATGGTAAACGGGATCTTCTTGAACTGGTCTTACCCCTATATGACCACGTCTAGGCATCATATCCCTCCTTTACTATTTGTCTTTGGGTTTTTTGGCACCGTAAAGCGACCTGCCCTGTTTGCGGTTTGCCACACCTGCAGCATCTAATGCTCCTCTAATAATGTGGTATCTAACACCTGGTAAATCTTTGACTCTGCCACCGCGGATTAGTACCACTGAGTGTTCTTGTAGGTTGTGGCCGATGCCTGGGATATAGGCCGTAACTTCAATGCCATTGGTAAGCCTTACCCTGGCAATTTTTCTTAAAGCTGAGTTAGGCTTTTTAGGCGTAGTAGTTTTTACTACAGTGCAAACTCCTCTTTTTTGCGGTGAGCCTTTAAGGGCAGGAGCCGTAGATTTGTATTCTACTTTCTTTCTTCCCTTCCTAACTAATTGATTTATCGTTGGCACTCTTGCACCTCCTCCCATGTGATAAATTGACAATAGTTGTCACAAAAAAAGATGCCCTTTAGAGGGGCATCTTACAAACAAAGATTATAAATTTAAGATTGCAGCTGATGCTGCCCCTACCTGAATTCCGCAGGCCTCCCCCAATTCTTTCATGGTACTTACATACACTGGTTCAATGCCTTTTTTGAGGCAAAGCTCTTTCAGCGGCAAAACTACATGTTCATCAGCATCCTGAGCAATGAAGACAACACTAACTTGACCTTTGTCAACTGCTTTCAAAGTCTGCTTAGTACCAATGATTTTATTGGGGGACTTTTTCAGTTTATCAAGCATTTCCTCCGCCCTCCCATTTAATTGTAAAAGAGAGCTTCAAGATACACTCATATATTCTACCATCATAGAACCTAGCTGTCAATAACTGAACTCTCTTCAATTGCCTCAGGTTCTCCAGCTTCGTTTATTTGTTCATCAGGTAAGCCAATGCTTATATTCCTATAGCGACTCATTCCAGTTCCCGCCGGGATCAGTTTACCGATAATGACGTTTTCTTTAAGACCTAGCAGCGGATCTGTCTTACCTTTTATCGCAGCATCTGTAAGAACCCTTGTGGTCTCCTGGAACGAAGCTGCCGACAGGAATGACTCTGTTGCAAGAGAGGCTTTTGTAATACCCAAGAGCACTCGCTTGCCCTTAGCCGGGGTTTTCCCTGCCTGCATCATTTCATTATTTAAGTCCTCAAATTCAAACACATCTATTAACTCACCTGGAAGCAGCTCTGTGTCTCCAGGATCCTCTACTTTAACTTTCTTAAGCATTTGGCGTATAATTATCTCTATATGTTTATCGTTGATATCTACGCCCTGCAACCTGTATACTCTAAGCACTTCCTGAAGCAGGTAAGTCTGAACTCCACGAATACCCTTTATCTTTAGTATATCATGGGGATTTACAGAGCCCTCGCACAATTCGTCACCGGCTTCGACTACAGAGCCGTTTTCTACTTTCAGCCGTGCACCATAAGGCACTTGGTAAACTTTGACTTCACCGGTTGGAGTTGTAATTTCGACTTCTCGCTTCTTCTTGCTCTCGAGAATCCTAACTGTTCCGCCTACTTCAGTAATCACCGCTTGCCCTTTGGGCTTTCGCGCTTCAAATAATTCCTCAACTCTTGGGAGACCCTGAGTAATATCCTGACCTGCTACACCGCCTGTATGGAATGTCCTCATGGTAAGCTGCGTTCCCGGTTCTCCAATAGACTGAGCAGCTATGATTCCAACAGCTTCACCGATATCAACAGGCTTTCCGGTAGCCAGGTTTTTACCATAGCACCTTGCGCATACACCGTGCCTGGTTCTGCAAGTTAATACTGAGCGAATATCTACTTCCTGTATGCCTGCTTTTATGATGCGATTGGCCATGTCTTCAGTTATGAGCTCATTAGCGTGGACTATTACTTCTCCTGTGTTTGGATCTATCACATCATGTTGAGCATAGCGCCCTTCAATGCGTTCTTTCAAGTCTTCAATTACCTCATTGCCATCTTTGATAGCTCTTACGGTAATACCATCGGTTGTGCCACAATCTATCTCTCTGACTATGACGTCCTGGCTTACGTCTACCAAGCGGCGCGTCAGGTATCCTGAGTCAGCTGTCCTAAGTGCCGTATCAGCTAACCCTTTTCTTGCTCCGTGAGTTGATATAAAGTATTCCAATACAGTAAGACCTTCCCGGAAATTAGCCTTAATAGGCAGGTCTATAATTCTGCCTGATGGATCAGCCATAAGGCCACGCATACCTGCCAACTGCCTTATCTGCTGCTTGTTACCTCTTGCTCCTGAGTTTGCCATCATGTAAATGGAGTTAAAGCGGTCAAGAGAATTCATCAATGCCTCAGTAACTCTTTCTGTTGCACTTGACCAAATATCCAGGGTTCTTTCATATCTTTCTTCTTCAGATATAAGGCCTCTTCTGTACAGCAATTCTATCTGATCAACTTGCTCTTCGGCCTCAGATAAAATCTTCTCTTTCTCTTTGGGTATTTCTATATCTGTTACACCTATGGTAATTCCAGCTCTTGTAGCATATTCAAAACCTGTCTTCTTAATCTTATCTAAAACTTCGGCAGTAACTGTGGCCCCGTGCAATCTATAGCATCTGTCTACAATATCTCCTAATTTGCCTTTATCTACTAATGTATTGAGCTCAAGATCAAATAAATTTTCTTCCTTGGTTCTGTCCACATAGCCAAGATCCTGAGGAATAGCTTCATTGAAAATAAGGCGGCCTGTTGTGGTTTTAATTGTCTTGTAACGCTTTACTCCGTTTATCTCTTTGGTTATCCTGACATTGACCAGGGCATGAAGGCTAACTTCGCCCATATTATATGCCATAATCGCTTCCTCGGGACTTGAAAAGTACTTGCCTTCACCCTTTTCTCCGGGTCTCTCCATTGTCAGGTAATATACTCCTAATACCATATCCTGTGTAGGTGTTGTTACGGGCTTTCCATCCTGAGGCTTTAATATGTTATTAGTAGAAAGCATCAAAAGCCTTGCTTCAGCTTGGGCTTCTGCTGAAAGAGGCAGATGTACTGCCATCTGGTCGCCATCAAAGTCCGCATTGTAAGCAGTACATACCAATGGATGGATCTGTATTGCACGGCCTTCTACCAACACAGGCTCAAAAGCCTGAATGCCCAAACGGTGCAAGGTAGGCGCTCGGTTTAAAAGCACCGGATGCTCTTTTATAATATCTTCAAGGACATCCCACACCTCAGGCCTTACCCGTTCCACCATGCGCTTTGCACTTTTTATATTGTGAGCGTGACCGTCAGAAACCAGCTTTTTCATTACAAAAGGTTTAAACAACTCAAGGGCCATCTCTTTAGGTAGGCCGCATTGATAGAGTTTAAGTTCAGGGCCTACTACAATAACGGAACGACCTGAGTAGTCAACGCGCTTTCCCAATAAGTTCTGGCGGAAACGGCCTTGCTTACCTTTTAACATATCACTTAAGGATTTTAAGGGCCTATTGCCCGGACCAGTAACAGGTCTGCCACGGCGGCCGTTATCTATGAGAGCATCTACAGCTTCCTGAAGCATGCGCTTTTCGTTTCGCACAATAATGTCAGGTGCCCCTAAATCCAAAAGCCGTTTTAAGCGATTGTTTCTGTTGATAACACGCCTGTATAAATCATTCAGATCAGATGTAGCAAATCGACCCCCGTCCAGTTGCACCATTGGGCGCAGATCTGGTGGAATCACGGGAATAACTTCTAATATCATCCATTCAGGTTTATTATTTGACTTTCTAAAGGCTTCTACTACTTCTAGCCTTCTTAAAATCCTGATTCGCTTTTGGCCGGTAGCATCTTTTAACTCTGCCCGGAGCTCCTTTGCCAGCTTCTCACAGTCGATTTCAGCTAAAAGTTCCTTTATGGCTTCAGCTCCCATGCCGGCTCTAAAGGCATTGCCGTATTTTTCTCTGTATTCCCTGTACTCTTTTTCATTGAGAAGCTGTTTTTTCATAAGACTTGTATTGCCTGGGTCAATTACAATATATGAAGCAAAATATATTACCT
Source organism: Tepidanaerobacter sp. GT38 (assembly GCF_021991635.1). GTDB lineage: Bacteria > Bacillota > Thermosediminibacteria > Thermosediminibacterales > Tepidanaerobacteraceae > DTU063. The sequence goes on along the minus strand of NZ_JAFFJA010000106.1, from coordinate 4,367 downwards.
TTTCCAAAGAACGGGGCGACATATCTAAAATTAAACCGATACGGCTGGGTATTCCCTTTAAAAACCATATATGAGATACCGGAGCTGCCAGTTCTATGTGCCCCATTCGTTCACGGCGGACTTTTGACTTAGTAACTTCTACACCACAGCGATCGCAAATGACACCTTTGTATCTTACTCTTTTATATTTACCGCAATGGCACTCCCAATCCTTGACAGGACCAAATATCCGCTCACAAAACAGACCTTGTTTTTCAGGTTTTAAGGTTCTGTAGTTTATTGTCTCCGGTTTTTTTACCTCACCTTTAGACCATGCCCTTATCTGTTCCGGTGAAGCAAGACCGATCTTTATGGAATCAAAATAATTGAGTTCCAACAAGTGTTTCTCTCCCTTCGCAGCTTGGTTGAGATTTAAATATCATCCAAGGTCTCGTCTTTATCGATGAAAGGAAAATCTTCATCTAGCTCCAGATTTTCGTCATCGTAGTCCTCATAATAGATGATATCGCTCTCATCATTTTCATCAACTTCATCGGCTTCTTCTGCCTCCGTATCTTCACTGTCATCGGTAAAAGTGCTCTGCCCATCTTCCAGACCTTCTATATTTACATCTAATGGTGAATCTTCATCTTCATCATCGTCATCTTCTTTAATCTGTATCTCTCCGCCTTCATCAGATAGCACTTTTACATCCAATGCCAATGACTGAAGTTCCTTTATTAAAACTTTAAAGGATTCCGGTATGCCGGGCTCTGGCACGTTTTCACCTTTGACAATGGCTTCATAGGTTTTTACACGACCTACGACATCGTCGGATTTGACCGTAAGCAGCTCTTGCAGTGTATAGCTTGCGCCATAGGCCTCTAATGCCCAAACTTCCATTTCGCCAAAGCGCTGTCCACCGAACTGAGCCTTTCCACCTAAGGGCTGCTGGGTTACAAGTGAGTATGGGCCAGTCGAGCGGGCATGGATTTTATCGTCAACTAAGTGGGCAAGTTTTAGCATGTACATGTAACCAACCGTCACACGTCGATCAAAGGGAAGGCCCGTGCGACCATCTCTAAGTACTGTCTTGCCATCTTCAGGAAGATTGGCCTTCTTTAGCGTCTCAAAAATTTCACTTTCTTCTGCACCATCGAAGACCGGTGTTGCCACATGCCAACCTAATGCTTTGGCAGCCCATCCCAGGTGAGCTTCGAGAACCTGACCAATGTTCATACGAGAAGGCACTCCAAGAGGATTTAGTACTATATCTATAGGAGTTCCGTCAGGTAAGAAAGGCATATCCTCTACAGGCAATATCCGCGAAATTACACCTTTGTTACCGTGACGACCTGCCATTTTATCCCCTTCAGATATTTTCCGCTTTTGTGCTATATAGACCCTCACCTGTTCATTGACACCGGGAGGAAGTTCATCTCCGTTTTCTCTGCTAAACACCTTAACATCAACAACGATGCCGTATTCGCCGTGAGGCACTCTTAGGGAAGTATCCCTCACCTCTCGAGCCTTTTCACCGAAAATTGCCCTAAGCAATCGCTCTTCTGCAGTTAACTCGGTTTCACCCTTAGGAGTTACTTTGCCTACCAGAATATCTCCTGCGCGGACTTCAGCACCTATTCTAATTATTCCCCGTTCATCTAAATCTTTTAACGCCTCTTCACCTACATTGGGCACATCCCTAGTGATCTCCTCTGGCCCCAGCTTGGTATCTCGGGCTTCAGCCTCATATTGTTCTATGTGAATTGAGGTAAAAACATCATCTCTGACTAAGCGCTCCGAAATTAATATGGCATCTTCATAGTTATAGCCTTCCCAGGGCATAAAGGCTATTAGCACGTTGCGACCTAATGCTAGTTCACCATGGTCAGTAGAGGGGCCGTCAGCTATAGGCTGGCCTTTTACAACCTTATCTCCTTTTTTAACAATAGGCCTTTGATTTATGCAAGTGCCCTGGTTTGATCTTAAGAATTTATGGACTTTGTAAACATCAAGGTTGTTATCGCTGTCTCTGCGGACCACAATTTCACGGGCTGTAACTCTCTCTACAACACCACTGTTTTTAGCAATAATCATTACACCAGAATCAACTGCAACCTTATGCTCGATGCCAGTTCCCACCAAAGGTGCCTCAGTTTGCAAGAGGGGCACTGCCTGACGCTGCATGTTTGCACCCATAAGAGCACGGTTAGCGTCATCATGCTCCAAGAACGGAATCAGGGCCGCAGCCACTGACACCAGCTGTTTCGGCGACACGTCCATATAATCTACATCTTCTGCAGGGACTACTATGATCTCATCGGCATAACGGGCAACTACTCTCTTTTGTATAAACCTTCCTTCTTCATCAAGAGGTGCATTAGCCTGAGCTATGATGTATGCATCTTCTTCGTCAGCGGTCAAATACTCAATTTCATTTGTAACAACGCCTCGCTCCTTATCCACTTTGCGGTAAGGAGTTTCTATAAATCCGTATTTATTTACCCTTGCATAAGTACTTAGGGACCCGATTAAGCCGATGTTGGGACCTTCTGGTGTCTCAATTGGGCACATACGGCCATAGTGTGAATGGTGGACGTCGCGGACTTCAAAACCCGCCCTGTCGCGGCTTAAACCGCCAGGACCTAGAGCACTGAGTCTGCGCTTATGAGTCAATTCAGCCAGAGGATTAGTCTGATCCATAAACTGAGAGAGCTGGCTGCTTCCAAAAAATTCCTTTATAGCTGCTACAACGGGACGGATATTTATAAGGCCTTGGGGTGTGATTGTATCCACATCCTGGATAGTCATGCGTTCCTTGACTACCCTTTCCATTCTGGCAAGACCTATGCGGAATTGGTTTTGCAAAAGTTCACCTACCGAACGAAGGCGCCTGTTGCCAAGATGGTCAATATCGTCAATGTTGCCAATTCCATAAGGAAGATTAATAAAGTAGTTGATGGCTGCTATAATATCTTCTACTGTGATATGCTTTTCAGTTCTTTGACCTTCAGGACCAGGTTCATCAGAGTATCCGTTGCTTATAACCTTGACTATTTTAGGGTTATAATCGGTGCGTGTTCTCGACTCTAACCCGTCTTCCAGCTGGATTTTAAGCTCTTTAATTTTCAATGATTCAAGAAGTTCCGCGGTCTTGCGGTCGATTTTTTGGCCCCTCTTTAGAATTACCTCTCCAGTTGTAGGATCTTCCACATCTTCTGCACTGATTTTGCCTAAAATGCGGTCTCTGAGTCTTAATTTTTTATTAAATTTATAGCGGCCTACATGAGCTAAATCATACCGTTTGGGATCAAAAAACAAAGATTCTAGTAAGGATTTGGCATTTTCAACTGTGGGCGGTTCACCAGGTCTAAGTCTTTTGTAAATTTCTATAAGAGCTTCATTTTGGTTTTCCGTGTTGTCCTTTTCAAATGTGCGCAAAATCTTTTCATCTTCACCCATAAGCTCCAGTATCTGGGCATTTGACCCATATCCTAAAGCTCGAATCAAAACAGTAATGGGCAGCTTACGAGTTCTGTCAATTCGAACGTACAAGACATCATTTGAGTCCATCTCCATTTCCAGCCAGGCTCCCCTGTTGGGAATAACTGTTCCGGAAAAAATCTCTTTGCCGTTTTTATCCCGCTGACTGTCAAAATAAACACCTGGAGAGCGGACCAGCTGGCTTACAATAACCCTTTCGGCACCGTTAATAATAAAAGTGCCGTTTTCGGTCATCAATGGGAAATCTCCCATGAAAACCTCTTGCTCTTTTACTTCTCCGGTTTCCTTATTAATCAACCGGACCTTGACTTTAAGGGGAACAGCATAAGTTACATCTCTTTCACGACACTCATCTTCCGTGTACTTTGGTGTAGATTCTAGCTTGTGATCGATAAATTCCAATACCAAATTACCCGTAAAATCTTCGATTGGCGAAATGTCCTCAAATACTTCTCTGATGCCTTCATTTAAAAACCACTGATACGAATCCTTCTGAATCTCGATTAAATCAGGCATGCCCATAACTTCATCGATTTTAGAATAATTCCATCGGGTGCGATTGCCTATGGCAATAGGTTGAACCATGTGTTTCCCTCACCCCTCATTATAAGTAAAAATAGCCAAAAGCGGACTTATACCTTACTTTTGGTTTTAAGACAAAAATATCTATTATACTATCTCCTAAAACAGGAAGCATTATACAATTTTATGGATATATTTTTACAGATTATTTTATAAAAAGACACGAAATATGTACTTGGCTTTACATAGGAATCCTAAAAGTATGGCATGATTTTTGCTTATGATTGTGCAGTTTAGTATAATACCACATTTTTTCAAGTATGTCAACTTTTTATGTCCTAAATTGTTGTTATTCTGTGATA
>NZ_JAFFJA010000105.1 GCF_021991635.1 Tepidanaerobacter sp. GT38 | reverse complement strand
CCATTGTATTCCACTCGCACACCTGTTATACTACTAATGAATACATTAACAGTTGCGCGGGTCGGAATGGAAGGCTGGTTTTCTTCTTGAACAACTTTGAACTGTTTTCCATAGAAAGAGAACACGCCACCATTATCGACCCTTCTTTTTTGCTTTACGCAAAGTATACAGTCAAGGTCAATATTTTCAGGGAGAGGACGGAAAGCAGACTTGGCCTCCTGAGGTTCTATGGAAAACGTCCTATTGAACTTTGGTATGTAGCTTTTAAGAAATTCATTAGCCTCATCGATAGTTTTAATTCCTGCTATCTTAAACTCCACAGGTAATCGGGACTGCAAAGTATTCCAGAGGCGCTCTATACGACCCTTAGCCTGAGGTGATCTTGCGATAATTGTGGTAACACCTAGCTCCTTCATAGTTCTCTGGAACTGAGTATCATTGCAAACTTTACCTTCTAACTGCTCTTCGATGGAAAGCTTATCTGCCTTGGTAGAGCGGAAGATAGCGTGGGCATCGCTGTAGATACTGACCGGGATACCGAAATTTAACAACATATATCGGGTGATCTCAAAATAACCGTGCAGGCATTCGTGTTTAGCCAAGTAAAGACCGACAATACTACCTGTGGCATCATCTATAGCGCCGTGGAGAGTATACATATTACCGTCACCGAACCAATCATACGGCGTAGCATCTATCTGAATTAAAAGTCCCATTTGAGGTTTCCTCTTGCGGTGCCTGTGGGGTTTAAAACGCCTTTTCTTTTTAGGGCTTTTGATACCTGCGTTAGTTAGGATACCATAGAGAGCAGAGTAACTAAGCTTTATACCCTCGAACCTTTCGAGAAGCTCCTGAAAATGTTTAAAATTGGCATCCTTGTAAGTATCGGACAGTTTAAGGCTAATAATTTTTTGTCTAAGTTCATCTGGGATAGTGCGGGCGGGCTTACGACCTTGATTTTTATGAATAAGTGCCGCTGGTCCAAGTTCCCTCACTCCTTTTCTCAGGCGTATTACCTGGCGAGCACTCAGGTCTAAAGCCATTGCCGCTTCTTGAACTGTAATGA
>NZ_JAFFJA010000104.1 GCF_021991635.1 Tepidanaerobacter sp. GT38 | reverse complement strand
ATTTTACAATTAACCAACAAAAATTTTCTTGAAGTCTACCTTGATTTTGAGAAAACAGCAAATACAGTAGAATGTGAAATAGCAAAGGAATTGTGTGCAAAACTTGAAGATGAGTTTAAAGTAAAATTTCCGCCTGAAGAAGTGTTATATATCTCATATCTTATTTTGGGAAGAAGAAAAATAATGAATACTTTTGTTGACCGCGAAGAACTTAAAAGGTTGGTTGAACCATACTACATATCATTGACTCAACTTCTTTTAGACTCATTGGCTTCTGAATACGGCATAGACTTTACCCATGATGATATGCTTTTTACAGGTATGTGCCTTCATATAAAAATAATGCATGAAAGAATAAAAAACAGAATGTCCTTGAGGAATCCTCTGCTTGAGGATTTAAAGATGCGTTATCCTTTTATTTTCGAGATAGCAGTATTCCTTTCAAGCGAATTTTCACGATTGACAGGTGAAAAAGTTAAAGAAGATGAAATTGGTTTTATCGCTCTGCATCTGGGAGCAGCTTTTCAGAGGCATAGAGAAAAACAGTATTTGCCAAAAAGGGCAATCATTGTGTGCCCTACTGGTTACACTACTTCTCATTTGCTGCTTTCCAAGATTAATTCTGAATACAAGGGCAGGATTGAGATCATTGAAGTTTTACCACTTATGGAACTTGACAAAATTGAGACAAAACAGCCTGATTTTGTATTTACAACTGTATCTCTTGAACGTGATTTTTCAATTCCTGTCATAAGGATATCACCCTTTTTAGATGAAAAGGATAGGCAATTGATAAACCGGGCTCTAAATACGGATGGTGTTGGAAATAAAGTGACCTGGCTATGTTTTGAGATTGAAAAATTCTTTAGACAAGAGCTTTTTGTAAATAACCTGGCATTTAATGATAAATTTCAGGTTATTGATTTTATGGCAAATGAACTTTATGACAAAGGTTATGTGCCCAAGAATTATTATGAACTGGTCATGGAAAGAGAAAAATTATCTTCGACGTCATTTGGAAATCTTGTAGCAATTCCCCATCCGATTATTATGAACGCATACGAGACAGTAATTTCTGTTGCAATCTTGAATAAGCCCATATTATGGGGAAATTATTATGTCCAGTTGGTATTGATGTTTGCAATAAAAGCTGGTGACAGAAAAAATTTGGATTATTTTTACAACCATATTGTTGAGGTAATTGATGACGCGAAAAAAGTGAAATTCCTGACAGATTCCAAGGATTTTATGGATTTTAAGTCAAGACTTATATCGCTATTTTCTGGTAATGAATAAGATTTAAGCGGGGACACAAAATGGAGTCCGGATGTAAAACTTCGCATTGGTGCGAAGTTTTTTTAATACGTTTTTTCCGCTGTATTAGGAAAATACTTATTTGCTGGCTATATAATGAAAAATTTATAATATAAGCGAACTTATTACAACGCAGTTATCTTCAAAGAGATGGAAGGTGAATTTGATGGAATCGATTGAACAAATAGCATTTAGGATAATTTCAGCGGCAGGAGATTCGCTTTCTATGATGTTCGAGGCACTGAAATTTTCTAGAAATGGTGACTTTGAAGAAGCAGAGAATCTCATGCAAAAGGCTGACGAGTTATTGTTACAGGCTCATAAAGCTCAGACGGAATTAATCGTAGAAGAATGTCAGGGCAACAAAAGCGAATATTCAGTTTTAATGGTTCATGCTCAGGATCATATCATGAACGCAATGCTGGCAAAGCCGTTAATAAAAGAGATTATAAATTTGTACAAGATAATTGCCTAAATATTTTTTAACGACAATTGTGACTGAAAGGAAGATAAACATGAAATGGGCGATAATAGGTACATGGCGTATGTGCCTTGAGGGAATAGCTGCTGCCACTGAAATTTTAGGACTCGGGGGGGACTCAGGAGACGCTGTGGAAGAAGCTGTCAAAGCTGTAGAAGATTATCCTCTGTACAAATCAGTAGGTTATGGAGGGCTTCCAAATGAAATCTGCCAAGTTGAATTGGATGCAGCCTTTATGGACGGCGACACGCTATCTTTCGGCGCTGTAGGTGGCATACAGGATTTTAAAAATCCAGTGTCCATTGCAAGAAGACTTAGCCGTGAAAGGTTCAACATATTTCTCGTTGGAAGTGGTGCAGAGGATTATGCGCATAAAAACGGTTTTGAAAGAAAAAACATGCTAACTGAAAGGGCTAAAAAAATCTGGGAAAAAAGAGTCCGGGAAATCAGTGAAAATAACCTCAGCCCTTATGACGGACATGATACTGTTGGGATTGTATGCCTTGACCTTAAAGGACATATGACTGCTGCAACATCTACCAGCGGACTATTTATGAAAAAAAGGGGCAGGATTGGCGATTCGCCTATTTGCGGTTCTGGCCTGTATGTCGATAGTAAAATCGGCGGTGCAGTAGCAACAGGCCTGGGTGAGGATATAATGAAGGGTTGCTTATCATATGAGGTAGTTCGCTTAATGGAAAGTGGAATGAGTCCTCAGGAAGCAGCCCAAAATGCAGTTTATAGTTTCAGTGAGAAACTAAAACAAAGAAGAGGCAAAGTTGGGGCTATATCAATTGTATGTTTAAACAATATGGGAGAATGGGGGGTAGGGACAAATGTAGAGTTTTCTTTTGTGGTAGCAAGTCAAAAAAGTTTGCCAAAAGTATTTCTGGCTCATCCGCACCAGGATAAGGTAGTTTATGAAGAAGCGTCCAAAGAATGGCTGGAAGCTTACCAAAGAAGAATAACGCAACCGGTTTAGACAGTTTTACTATTCTCACGTATTTATATTCTGTTTAATGTGCGTGTGGTTTATCTTTTAAGCATCTACTGTGGTTTCCCGATTTTAACTTAAAAATTTAAAATTTGTATCATAACATGTAGAGAGGGGAAATGTCATGAGTAGAATTCAGTCTTTTCTGGAAAACAGGTTTGCGCCATTTGCCACTAAATTGGCTGGTCAAAGGCATCTTGCTGCAATACGAGATGGTTTTATTTCTTTCATGCCCTTTTTAATTATTGGATCTCTGTTCATTATTATACAAGATTTTCCTGCTCCAGGATGGCAAGAGCTTCAGGCAAAATTGTTCGGAGAAGGTTTCAATCAGTTCATCATTTTGCCCAAAAGAGTTACATATGACATAATGTCACTTTACATCGTAGCCGCCATCTCATATAAACTGGCACAATCATACAGGATAGATGCATTTTCGGCAGCTATGCTCGGGATAAGTTCCTTTGTGCTGTTGTCACCTATCACCACGACCATTGACATAGATGGTCAGACCCATGTGGTATCAAGGGTAATAACTGTCGGAGGGTGGTACGGCACAAACGGGATACTTGTGGCTATTATTACGGCACTGGTTGTCACAGAAATATTTAACTATTTTATAAAACACAATATAACAATCAAGATGCCAGAAGGCGTCCCACCAGCTGTATCCAGAGCGTTTTCAGCACTTTTACCAGGCTTTTTCATCCTTGTCATGATGCTGCTTGTGAGACTGTTGTTTCTCCAGACAAAATACCAATACATCCATGAGTTCATTTACAATTTAGTGTCATTACCTATGCAGAGAATAGTCGCGAACAACCTGTTTGGAGCTATCGGCACAGTGTTTGCCATAAGCTTGCTGTGGTCTATCGGGCTCAATGGCGGTACTATAGTCAATGGCATTATGAGGCCCTTCTGGGTACCTTTGCAAGATGCAAACCTTGCAGCAATTGAAGCTGGTAAGCTTCCTCCAAACATAATTACAGAACAATTTTTTGACATGATATGGATTGGTGGCGCAGGAGCAACCCTTGCAGTGGTATTCTTGCTAATGTTCAAAGCTAAATCAAGACAATATAAGGAACTTGGAAAAATGTCCCTTGCGCCTGGGTTATTTAATATAAATGAGCCAATAATGTTTGGTCTGCCTGTGGTATTAAATCCCATTGGGATAATACCGCTCGTACTGGGACCGGTAGCCATAACCATAGTAAATTATCTGGCAATGGCCTTCAATATTGTAGCAAGGCCAACAGGCGTCATCATACCTTGGACGACACCGCCTATTATTCAGGGTTTTCTCATAACAGGCCACATATCTGGGGCGATCCTTCAAATAGTTGACATATTGATAGTTATGCTCATCTGGTGGCCATTTATAGCGATAATGGATAAGAAGAGGGTAGAAGAAGAAAGCAAAATGGTATATAATGGTGATAACAAAAGCATGAACATGTAAAAACGACTTTTCGGTGCTATATACCCCAGCGCAAGCGGCAAAATGGAGGTTAGAATGATTGAGATTATAGCCACATCACCGGAAGATGCAAGGCGCATCCAAGATTGCGGAGCAGACAGAATTGAGCTTGTCAGTGCGCTGTCGGAAGGCGGCCTAACACCTAGCTATGCAATTATCGATAAAACTGTAAAGGCTGTTACAATTCCTGTTAATGTAATGATAAGGCCTCATTCAAGGACCTTTGCATATACGCAGGAAGAAATCAAAATCATGAAAGAAGATATTCGTGTGGCAAAGAACCTTGGTGCGAACGGTGTTGTAATTGGAGTCCTTGATGAGAACATGAAAATACACGAAGCTTTTATGGAAGAATTACTTGATTCGTGCCAGGACATGGATGTGACATTTCACAGAGCCATTGATGAATTGCCTGATCCAGTTGAAGGAGCAAGATTTCTTTCAAAATATCCTAATATAAAAACCATTTTGACTTCCGGTGGAAAGGGAAACATCACCGATAACATTCCTACAATAAGAGAGATGGTAAAAAGCTCCGGCCATATAACCATTATGGTCGGAGGAGGTTTAAACTTTGAAAACATAGACAGGATAATCAGAGAAACTGAAGCAGGATTTTTTCACTTTGGAACCGCAGTAAGGGAAAATCGTTCGCCTTCTGGCGAGATTAATGTGGAAAGTCTTAGGTACATTATTAATTTAGTCAGAAAAGCGAGGAATAGTTTATGAAGATAGTGCTGATTTGCTTTGCTGGAATGTCGACAAGCATGTTAGTAAGTAGAATGCAAAAAGTTGCGGCAAAAAGAAGCTTAAATGTTAAAATTGTTGCAGTATCTACTTCTGATATGTATGAAGAATTAGACAGTGCAGATGTAATTCTAGTGGCACCTCAAGCGAGATATGCCTTAGACGAAGTAAAAGAAGCGGTAAAGTCAAAAGGGACTCCAGTCAGCGTGATAGATTCTCAGACTTATGGTTCGATGAATGGTGAAGCCATACTGGATATGGCCATTAATTTAGTTCAAAAGTAATTGAAAAAGTGATCTTTCGGTATTGTTAGAGATTATTATTTAGCCGTTTATTAAATTCATGTATTTTACGACTTTACCTTCCTTGGACATTTAACTACTTATTAAACAATGAGAAGGTAAAGTCTTTTTTATTTTTGAAGAGTTGTATTTTATACCCTTATTGATCTAATATATTAAGCCCAGATATATATCTTCCACAGTTAAGTCCATATAATTGTG
>NZ_JAFFJA010000103.1 GCF_021991635.1 Tepidanaerobacter sp. GT38 | reverse complement strand
TACAACAACTTGACACTATCGGAAAAAGGCGCTATATTGACAACATGGTAAAAAGCTGCTATACTATTTACCACGATAAACAAAGGTGTTTATCGGCATATTGGTATACATGTGTACCGGTGTGCTGGTAAGCGCCTTTTTTTTATATTCGATAGGAGGTTATAAACTATGTCATATACAATGAAAGTCCTGGAAAAAGTTATACAACAAAATCCAAATGAACCGGAATTTCATCAAGCAATTACAGAGACACTAACCTCGCTGCAACCTTTTGTAGATGCGCATCCGGAATATGAAAGGGCAGGTATTCTAGAGAGGCTATGTGAGCCAGAGCGCGTAATTATCTTTCGGGTTCCGTGGGTTGATGATTCTGGAAAAGTGCATGTAAATAAAGGATACCGGGTTCAATTCAACAGTGCCATTGGCCCGTATAAAGGCGGCATCCGTTTTCATCCGAGCGTATCATTAAGTATTATTAAGTTTTTAGGTTTTGAACAGGTTCTAAAGAATTCACTGACAGGATTACCTATGGGTGGCGGCAAAGGGGGCTCTAATTTTGATCCGAAAGGAAAATCTGAGCGAGAAATCATGGCTTTCTGTCAGAGTTTCATGACAGAGCTGTATCGCCATATTGGAGCAGATACAGATGTTCCCGCTGGAGACATAGGTGTTGGCGAACGGGAAGTTGGATTTCTTTACGGGCAGTATAAGCGTATAGTCAATTCGTTTACCAGTGTACTTACAGGAAAAGGGATATCATACGGTGGATCACTTACACGGACAGAAGCTACAGGTTACGGGCTGGTGTATCTGTTAGACGAAATGCTCCGTCAGCATGGAAACTCCATTGAAAATAAAACTGTTGTAGTGTCAGGTTCTGGTAATGTTGCCATATTTGCTGCTGAAAAAGCGCAACAGTTAGGTGGAAAAGTTGTTGCCTTATCAGATTCAAATGGTTTTATATATGATCCCGAAGGCATTGACCTCAGCGTTGTCAAAGAGATTAAGCTAATAAAACGAGGCAGGATTTATGAATATACCGATTACAGAAAGAAAGCAGTTTATACCGAAGGCAGCAGAGGTATTTGGGGTATAAAATGCGATATAGCTTTACCCTGTGCAACGCAGAATGAATTAAACGGGGATGACGCAAGAGAGTTGGTAAAAAACGGATGCTTTGCTGTTTGCGAAGGCGCAAACATGCCGTCTACCTCAGAGGCAATTAAAGTATTTTTGGAAAACAAGGTATTGTTCGTGCCTGGAAAAGCGGCAAATGCGGGAGGAGTTGCGGTGTCTGGTCTGGAGATGAGCCAGAATGCAATGAGAACCGCATGGACCTTTGAGAAAATAGATAGGAAGCTCAAAGAAATAATGATTAACATATATAACAACATTGCCAATGTCGCAAAGGAAGTGGGACAGGAAGACAATTTTGTTGTTGGTGCAAATATAGCAGGATTTAAGAAAGTTGCCGATGCAATGCTAAGACAGGGTATAGTTTAGTTTTATTTTATTTATTTGATTAATATGAGGAGGGGGACAATGAATTCAATAATGTGTAGGACTGTTTCAATGGGGAAGCCTATTATGGTTCCTTGCCTCATTCCGGTAAAGCACGACTCCACACCGAATTGTGTCAATGATCCATTTGTGATAAACGGCAAGTGCTTTAAAGTAACAGCAATGTCCTTTGGTTCTCCTCATGGTGCTGTATTTGTGGATGATATAGACGCTGTAGATGTTCAGGGAACAGGCTCAGCCCTTGGTACACATAGTCTATTTCCGAAAGGCGCGAACATTGTTTTCATTCAGATACTGGATAATGAAACCGTTAAAGCACGCCTTTGGCATTTGGAAAAAGGAGAAACCGATTTTTCTGCCGAAGCTGTTTGTGTTTCAGGCGTAACGGCTATGATGCTCAATAAAGTATTAACAGATAGAGTAAATGTTTACATGGGTGATAATGTGTTTCAGGTTCAATGGAATAGAGGCACATACGAAGTTCATTTGACAGGTGATTTGCTGGGAGCTCATGAAATGTAATATTTTATTTGTTATAGCGAGTTAAGGTAGATTCTTTAATACAGAAGGATAAGATAATTTATCAAACATATCAAATTCCCTTAAACGATAAGTTTAAGGGAATTTTTTATATTAACATATATGTTGTACAGGGAAGGTGCAGATAATGTCCATCAGTTTGGCAATATTAGGGTTACTAAGCTACAAACCAATGTCAGGGTATGATTTAAAAAAAATTATTCAGGACTCAAGTTTTATGTACTGGTCAGGAAATAATAATCAAATATATAAGGCACTATCAGAGTTACGTGATAAAGGCTTTGTAACTAATGAAGTAATACATCAAGATGGGGCACCCACAAAGAAAATTTATAAAATAACTGGCTAAGGCCTTGATGCTTTAAAAGAATAGGTTCTTTTGCCTTTTGGGCCCACTGAAATAAAAAAGCCGTTTCTACTTCATCTTGCATGGTCTAAACAACTCAATACTGAGGAATTGAAAACGCCATCGATGAATATTACCATCAGATAAAGGTGCAGTTATTGATGGAGCAAAAACAAAAGGATAAGAGTTTTTCAGCCAATAGAACTGCTTTAGAAGCGACGATATGGAGTTTTATTAAAGATAATATTATAAGGACATATGAAAATGAGCTGGCATGGATTGAAGATATGCGAGAAGCCATATCCAATATCCCCAATGAAAATGATGTAACAAAAAATGTAAAAGCAAAAGTTGACCTTTGTGAGGAAAAGAGCAACGGCCAAATAACATATACTGTGTGCAGTAATAGTAAAGTAACTTATGTTTATTTCAGTGATTCAAAAAACAAAATTGGGCAGGAAAGAAATATTTTAGGATATAGTTACAGCATTAGTAGAAAATAACACCCATTTTGTGCTGATAGATAGTGAAACACTTTTTAAGGATTTTTTTGCTTCTAATAGAGGATACCTGGGGACTTTGCTTCAAAAGTTTACTATGTATAATATCAAAGCTGCAATTATTATGAGAGACCAAAATAACTTGCAGAGTGAATTTATGGAAGCAATTGCTGAGAGCCAAAAGCGAGGAGTCCTTAAACTATTCGCGGATATCGAAGATGCAGAAAAGTGGTTTTTAAGTTTGAACAAAAAAAGTAAAGGGGAATTAAAACAATGAAATACACTTTTTTTGGGAAAAGTGATCCCATTGTATATATGGAAAGTGAAAATGTTTTAATAACAGATGCACAATCTGCTCTCGACCTTTTGGTTACAATGAAATATGAAAAAGGCTGTAGTGGAATTATTTTAGACAAAAAGGCTATATGTGAAGAATTTTTCATGCTTAGTAGCGGCATCGCCGGTGAAGTTCTACAAAAGTTTGTAAATTATCATACCAAGTTGCTGTTATCGGTGACTTTTCTAAGTATACAAGCAAGCCTTTACAAGATTTTATATTCGAGTGCAACAAGGGCAATGACATTTTCTTTGTAGAAAATCTGGATCAAGCTCTGCAAAGGTTGCTTTTGGCCAACTCATGAACCACGAGTATAAAGAAACCAGGCTCTATTACATCATGCCTGGTTCTATTATGCTAAATGAGTTAGCGGATAAAAGGCTGTAACGTTGGATTAAGGGCATCTTCCAACCATGAGGGATGCATTTTTAAGATATCCACTGGTAAACGGTCAACTGGGAAATAACCTAAATCCAGTGTTTCCGGTGAAACCACTTTCAGTTCCCCGCCTATTACCTCGGCTTGAAAACAACAAGTCACAAAATGTGTTACACGGCCATCAGGATAATGGAAAATTTGGGAACTTGGATCAGAGTAAACACCAATCAATCTGAGTATTTTTACTAAAAGGCCAGTTTCTTCAAGTACTTCTCTAACTGCGGCATCTTTAACTGTTTCTCCTGGCTCTACATGACCGGAAGGTATCCCCCAAAGGTTAATATCGGCCCTTTTTTGTAACAGTACCTCATTTTTTTCATTAAAAATAACTACAGCTACCCCCGGACGGATTTCTTTGACTTTGGTCATATTTTATTCCCCCTATGAAATATAATGGCCCGAAGAGAAAGTTTCAGCGCATACGAAACATGCTGAACCTTCCCCCTCGGGCCTTTTATGCCAGTAGGTGCCACCTGCTGCTGCAGGACCTGTAGCCCTCGGTCGCGGACCCTTAACCCTGTAAGGCGGAACCCTAGCTACCCTATCCCGGTTCATTAACGTATCTATTACATTTTAACACATTTGTATTGTAAAAGAAATAGACTGAAATTGTCTAGGATGCCGGTAAGGATTCCAGCAGAAACTTTTTATAGATCAAAACCGTCGAATAAATATAAGACCAAACTATAGAGAGACAGATGAATGATAAAAGGGTTGGAGGATAATGAAAAGAAAATTAATTTTATAGAGCTTTAGGAAGGAGTATAAGCGAATGCCACTTGTTTTCAGAGAATGCGTGATGGACGACCTAGTTACACTTCAAGAAATATCCTATAAAACATACAGCGATACCTTTGGTCACATGAACAAACCAACCAACATGAAAGCTTATCTTGAACAGGCTTTTAATATTGACAAGTTGCGCAATGAATTGTCAAATCCCAACTCAAGTTTTTATTTTCTTTATTCTGATGATAAACTTTTAGGTTATCTAAAACTAAATGAATATAAGGCCCAAACAGATATCTACGACCCCCAATCTTTAGAAATTGAAAGAATATATGTGTTAAAAGAATTTCAGGGTATAGGCTTAGGGAGTTTTTTAATAGAAAAGGCAATTGAAATTGCAAATGCACGAAAAAAATCATATGTATGGCTTGGTGTTTGGGAAAAAAACCATAAAGCTATTTCTTTTTATAAAAAGCATGGATTTTATGTAATAGGCCAACATCCATTTTTTATGGGAGAAGAAGAACAAACGGATTTTATTATGCGTAAAGATTTAAGGTCCAGCAGTGTGCTTCAAGAGGATGTTGAAAATTAAAATGAGTAGGCTGTATCATAGGACTTGCTGTTTTTTGAATATTTTAGTTGCATTGACAAACAACTTAAAAGAGTAATAAAATATAATTAGTACTGCTGAGTCAGAAGATGCATCTGATGACAAAGCGACCAACATTTTTTTCTGACGCCGAATACGAAGTTATTAGGCGGAAGGCACGGAATTTTTATAGTTACATATGCGATGTTTCTGCGCCTTTCGGAGGCGTATTTTTGTTTTTTAAAGCACTATATTCTAAAGTAACCGGCAAAATCAGAAATGAGGTTTATGATGAAGCAGCTCGTTGATAAGCTTTTTGAAACAAATAATCTTTCATCGGCAGAATACAAGGAATTGATTGATAACCGCACTCCTGAGCTTTCGGAATATCTTTTTGAAAAAGCAAGAGCCGTCCGAATTCAAAATTATAGACATGATGTGTATATACGAGGGCTTATAGAGTTTACAAATTACTGCAAAAACGATTGCTATTATTGCGGTATCAGAAAAAGCAACCGTAAAGCTGAGCGGTACCGATTGACCAAGGAACAGATCCTTGAATGCTGTTCAGTGGGATATGATCTTGGTTTTCGCACTTTTGTCCTGCAGGGAGGTGAGGATGGGTATTTTACGGATGAAAAAATAATTGACATTATCAGTTCCATTAAAGCTAAATATCCAGACTGTGCCGTTACACTTTCTATAGGTGAAAGAAGCTATGAAAGCTATAAGGCGTTTTTTGATGCAGGTGCAGATCGTTATCTTCTGCGCCATGAAACGGCTAATGCTGAACATTATGGAAAGCTGCATCCCAGATCTCTTTCCCTTGGGAACAGGAAGCAGTGTCTATATAATCTAAAAGAAATAGGCTATCAGGTGGGATGCGGATTTATGGTGGGCTCTCCGTTTCAAACCACCGATTGCCTTGTGGAGGATTTATTATTTATTAAGCAGCTAAATCCACATATGGTAGGCATCGGCCCATTTATCCCGCATCACGACACGCCATTTGGGGACAAGAAAGCGGGAACCGTTGAACTGACATTGTTTTTGCTTGGCATTATCCGCTTAATGCTTCCTGATGTTTTGCTTCCTGCTACGACTGCCCTTGGGACAATTCACCCTAAAGGGAGGGAACTAGGTATTCTCGCAGGGGCAAATGTCGTTATGCCCAACCTTTCACCCAAAAGTGTAAGGCATAAATATATGCTCTACGACAACAAAATCTGCACGGGAGACGAAGCTGCAGAATGCCTATACTGTATGAAAAGACGGATGGAAAGTATAGGTTATCGTATAACTATCTCTCGTGGAGATCATAAATCAATTCGTTAAAATTTATTATTACTGAAGGGGAAGATTTTTCTGACCCGATGAAGAAAGGGGTTTTATTATGTACGATCCAAAATCATCTAAAGCGGAAGAATTTATTTCACACGAAGAAGTTCTCGAAACGCTTAAATATGCTGAAGAGAACAAAAATAATGCTGGGCTCATTGATGACATCATTGAAAAGGCAAAGCTTTACAAAGGTCTTTCTCACAGGGAGGCCTCAGTTTTGCTAGCTTGTGAACTTCCTGATAAAAATGAAGAGGTCTTTGCACTTGCTAAACAAATCAAAGATGATTTCTATGGCAACCGTATTGTATTATTTGCGCCGTTGTACCTATCCAACTATTGTGTAAATGGCTGTGTTTACTGTCCCTATCATAGGACGAACAAACACATTACAAGAAAGAAAATGACACAGGATGAAATCCGCAGGGAAGTTATAGCACTGCAAGATATGGGCCATAAGCGCATTGCAATAGAATCCGGAGAAGATCCTGTGAATAATCCTATTGAATATATACTTGAGAGTATCGATACAATTTACAGTATAAAGCACAAAAACGGAGCTATCCGCCGCGTTAATGTCAATATTGCTGCAACTACGGTCGAAAATTATAAAAAACTTAAAGAGGCAGGTATAGGTACCTATGTGCTCTTTCAAGAGACTTACCATAAGGAAAGTTATGAAAGATTGCATCCAACCGGACCGAAACATGATTATGCTTACCATACTGAAGCTATGGACAGAGCAATGCTTGGCGGCATAGATGATGTCGGCCTAGGCGTATTGTTTGGCCTTGAAAACTATCGATATGAATTTGCAGCTTTGCTGATGCATGCGGAACATCTCGAAGCGGTATTCGGCGTCGGGCCGCATACTATAAGTGTACCAAGGATCCGACCTGCTGATGACATTGATCCATCGGTATTTGGAAATGCAATAAATGATGATATATTCGCCAAAATCGTAGCCTGCATTCGTATTGCTGTGCCATATACGGGAATAATCGTATCAACCAGGGAAAGCAAGGCAACAAGGGAACGCTTATTGAATCTTGGTGTATCACAAATCAGCGGCGGTTCCAAGACAAGTGTCGGGGGATATTATAACCCCGAGCCGGAAGATGAAAATTCAGCACAATTTGATGTAAATGACAGGAGAACCCTTGATGAAGTTGTAAAATGGCTGATGGAGCTAGGGTATGTTCCCAGCTTTTGTACTGCCTGCTATAGGGAAGGCAGGACTGGTGACAGATTTATGAGCCTCTGTAAGAGCAGGCAGATCCATAATTTCTGCCATCCCAATGCCCTTATGACCTTGAAGGAGTATCTGGAAGATTATGCCAAGCCGGAAACAAAGGCAGTCGGCGAGGTTCTTATACAAAAGGAGTTAGCTAGAATTCCAAATGATAAGGTCAGAAAGATTGTAGAAGATAAACTGGTTAAAATCAGCACGGGACTTCGAGATTTTAGGCTTTAGGGTAAACTCTTTTTAGTTCCATGGACAGCGGCTCTATTATTTTTAGGTTTGTTTACAATTAAGCTTTAAGTGCATGAAAAACGGCTTGAATACAGGGCTTTTCGGTGCTTTGCTATAGATGATGAGGCGGCACTGGAAAAACCTGTATTTTTTTATACTGTTAACGAAAACACATCTAAAACTTTTTGTGGAAAACTTTTTCTTCATAAAATCTCCACAAAAATATGCTAAATTACAGTGGTAAATAATATAGGGGCGGTATAAGAATGGGTAAATCAAGTTCAGCAAACAAAAAGGCAATAGCGGCACAGAAAACACATAAGAAAACATTTGTATTACTTAGTGTAATTGCAATCGTCATAATAAGCTTTATTATTGTCAAATTTGGTTTAAGTGGAGCAGATGAAGCGGGGGCTGTATCAGGTGATTTAAGAATACTCAAGAGTGAAGTCTCTGAAACTGTCAAATTTTATCCATATAAGGCAGGTAAGACAAACATGGAAGTCTTGGCTGTAAAAGCGAGTGATGGAACCATTCGGACGGCTTTTAATACTTGTCAGATATGTTTCGCTTCCGGAAGAGGTTATTATAAGCAGCAGGGTGATGAGTTGATATGCCAGAATTGCGGCAACAGATTCCAGCTTGACCAGATAGAAAAGATAAAAGGTGGTTGTAATCCGGTTCCTATTGTGAAAGAAAATAAAACTGAGGATGACGCAAGTATTGTGATCTCACAGGCTTTTATGGAAGAGAACAAGTGGATGTTCGAAAATTGGAGAAAGTAGGCTTTAAATGCCCACAGAAAGACCAACTATTAAAAGTCAAATAAAATATGTAAAAAAACTATAAATGAGATCCAACGGTTAATTGTAAAATTAA
>NZ_JAFFJA010000102.1 GCF_021991635.1 Tepidanaerobacter sp. GT38 | reverse complement strand
CCTATGAAGACATAGAAGTTGTAGATAGAATAGGTAGTGGGGATGCGTATGTTGCAGGAGTGCTTTTTGGAATACTAAAATATAACTGTTTGCAAAAAGCACTTGAGTTTGGTAATGCCATGGCAGCTTTAAAAAACACTGTGCCAGGTGATCTGCCTGCCTGTGATTTTAAAGAGATCGAACAGATAATTAAGAGTCACAAAAAAGACGGAGTGGAGAGCGAAATGAACAGATAATTCCCAAAGTGTCAGACTTAAAAAGTGCCTCCTTTTTAGTTCATATTTTTCTTTAATGCAATTAAAGAAAAATATACAACGGTTTTTAGTAGTGGTATAATTATTTTTGGATATTCTAAATTGACAGGAGGTAAATATTAATGCAGCTGTTTATTGAAAAGGATTATTTAGCAATGAGTAAGAAAGCTGCTCAAATTTTTGCGGATGAGATTCGCAAAAAGCCTAATTTGGTGCTTGGCCTTGCAACTGGAAGCACTCCCATGGGCACGTATGAAGAACTCATTCGAATGCACAAGGAAGAAGGTTTGGATTTTTCACAAGTAGTGTCCTTTAATCTAGATGAATATTATGGTTTAACTCCTGATAATCCTCAAAGTTACAATTACTTTATGTTCGAAAATCTATTTAATAAAATAAATATAAAAAGAGAAAATATCCATATTCCTGATGGCACAGTAAAAGATGTTGAAAATTATTGCAAAGAATATGATATCCAGATAGAGAAATTCGGCGGCATAGATATCCAATTACTAGGTATCGGAGTCAACGGCCACATTGGTTTTAACGAACCGGCTGATGAACTGGTTGTGGGGACACATCTTACTGATCTCACAGAGGATACGATTAAAGCCAATTCAAGATTTTTTGAATCTATAGACCAGGTCCCAACAAAAGCCATAACTATGGGTCTTGGTTCAATAATGAAGGCCAAAAAGATTTTGTTGCTTGCCAACGGCAAAAATAAAGCTCCAATCATTGCCAAACTTATAAAAGGCGGTGTCGTTACAACCCAAAATCCAGCATCCTTTTTGCTTATTCACCCTGATTCAACAATAATTATAGATGAGGAAGCTGCTTCAGAGTTATAAAGATATAAAAAATACCTGAAAGCTTTAGTTGAGTTAGAGAATGTAAAATATTGCGGCTTAGGGCTTTTTCCCTAAGCCGCTTTGAATTATTTCAAGGAGGTTTTCTAGGGAATTTAGCGAATATGAATTACAAACAGACTTCTGCAAATATGATGACGCGACAGTATTATGATAACTGTTTTGTGGAGGTGGGAGACAATATTGGATATGGAATTGTGATAATGGTCATCATGATTCTTTAAGTCAAAACATTTTTACAAAAGGATGATACCATGTACAGGAAGGACAGGATTTATAATGCATTAAAAGATATGTGCAAAAACATTTCAAAATCAGATATAGAAAGAGGCTTTAATGGTTTTACTGCAAGTGAAGTGGCTGATAAGGTGTCTGTTCACAGGAGCAATGTTTGTAAGGATCTAAATTCCCTGTTTGTAGAGAAAAAGCTGATTAAGGTAAAGGGCAAACCCGTCTTTTTTTTCGACAGAGAAAAGTTTATTAGTTTGTATAATTTAAATGATATAAGCACTAGTAAAGTTCTCAGTACACTTAAAGAATACGGTAAAGAGACTAAAAAAGAAAACGATATTAATAAAAATGATGATGTTTTTGCGACGCTTATTGGACACGACAAATCTTTGAAAAACGCAATAGAACAGGCAAAAGCCGCCTTGCTTTATCCACCGTCGGGATTGAACACGCTGCTAATAGGGGAAACGGGTGTAGGCAAAAGCACTTTTGCTGAGCTGATGTTCAAGTTTGCGTTTGAAAATGGGATCTTGAAAAAGGACGCTGAGATGATTTACTTTAATTGTTCTGAGTATGCCGATAATCCCAATATGCTTCTAAGTATGCTTTTTGGACACGTAAAAGGTGCATTTACTGGGGCTAATGAGGAAAAGGTAGGTCTTGTTGAAAAGGCCGACGGAGGGGTACTCTTTTTAGATGAGGTACATAGACTTCCGCCTGAAGGTCAGGAAATGCTTTTTTTACTGATGGACAAGGGCAAATACAGGAAAATGGGGGAAACTGAAACATTAAGAAAGGCAAAGGTTTTCATTATTTGTGCGACAACGGAAAACATCAATTCGGTCCTTTTGAAAACTTTTATCAGAAGAGTGCCTATGGTAATCCAATTACCTTCCCTACAAGAAAGGTCGTTGGAAGAAAAACTGGAGCTTATAGATTACTTTTTAAAAACAGAAGCCAAAATTTTAAGCATACCAGTGAGAGTAGAAAGATATGTTTTTTATTCACTGCTTAATTATAAATGTAATATGAATATCGGTCAGCTAAAAGGAGAAATCCAATTACTTTGCGCTAAAGGATTTCTTAATTATAAGACTATGAAAACTGACGATATATTAATTGATATTCATTCATTATCAAAGGACTTAAAAGAGAGCCTTTTAAATATTGACGATAAGAGAGAGCTTCTTAATGATATTTTTAATAACTATTTTAAAAGCAAAGATGATTACATCGTCTACAATTCTATCTCCGAAGAGAATTATAATGAAAACGCTCTCTCTTATAATCTGTATACCAAAATTGAAAATAATTATGCCAATTATGCGGCACTGGGCTACGCTCCGGAGGAAATAAATAGATTTATTTTACGGGACATAAATATATATTTTAAGGACATATTTGCTAAAACTATATTTTATAAAAAAATCAATGACGATGATATATTTAAAATAGTTGATAGAAAAATATATGAAGTGGTAAAACGAGCTTTAGAAGAAGCAAGCAAAAGAAATACGTTTTTTTATACTAGAAGATTGATTATAGCCTTGGCAATGCACATTGGCGCATTACTGGAAAATATCAAAAATGGGAACGCGTATAGACGGGATATTAGTTATAATTCTATAGATGATGACAGAATTTTAGAAATAGCTAGCTTTATATATAAATTTATAATTGAGAGGTTAGACGTTAATATACCAAAGAATGAAGTATATCTTATTGCAATGATTATACAATCTGTCAGTAGCCAACAGTCGAATCGGAAGATTATTCCCATTATTATAATTTGCCATGGCAATTCTACCGCTACAAGTTTAGCAGAAGTAGCCAATTCGCTGATGGGCAATAATAATTGTTACGGAATAGATATGCCCCTTACTGAAAAGGTAAGCAACACCTTAAACCGTACTATAAATCTTGTTAAAAAGGTAAATGAAGGCAAAGGCGTTTTGCTGATGGTGGATATGGGGTCTTTGATGACCTTTGCTGAGATTATAACAAAGCAGACGGGAATACCAGTAAAATCTATAGAAATGGTGTCAACTCCCATGGTTCTGGAAGCTGCGAGGAAAAGCATGCTATCGGATATGACCTTAGACGACTTGGTTTTGAGCTTGGAAAAAGCAAACCCCTACCTGGGCAGAGCCCATATGGAAGTAAACTATGAAGATACCAACAGTAAAACAGAAAGCCTAATTATTGCTTCATGTATTACGGGCGATAGTGCAGCTGTTAAAATAGCAGAGATGATTAAAACATCAATGCCTATCATTAAAGAAAAAAACATTGAGGTTTTGCCTATGAGCCGCTGGAGATTGGATAATGATATTTTGGACAAAGACATAATAGCGGTGGTAGGAACGGTGGATCTGGGATTAAAGAATGTGCCGTATATTCCCATTGACGAATTTATCCTGGGCGATGGTATGAAAAGATTGACAAGGCTAATTGCGGGAAATAGAGTCTTTTCTGAAAGCGATGATGAGTCAAATGTGGGTATAGTAGTCAATATATTAAGTGACGGATTATCATTTTTAAATCCGGTAAAGGCGTATAAAGTATTAAGCGAATCTTTCAAGGAAATTGAATGTTTTATATCAAAAGAAAATTATATAAAAGCGAAAATTGGCTATATCCTGCATTGCTCTTATATGATAGAAAGATGTTTTAGAAATGATGCATTTATTTACGACGAAAGTGAGGATTTGGTCAACAATAATCAAGAAATATACGCTGCACTAAAGGTGTCGATGAATTTAGTAGAACAGTATTTTGGAATAGAAATCCCCGAAGGAGAACTTTGCTATTTGATAGAATACTTGAATTATATAAAAGGGAATTAAATTAATTTAAATGTTTAAGAGAGATTGACTCTCTTTTTTTTTACATTAACACTAGTGTTATCGACTCTGATTTAATTTAACACAAAATAACACACTTAATTTAGTGTATCAAAAAGGTCGAATTTAAAAGGGAAGTTATAACAGCACTTATTTTGGCATGATATGTGCAAGGAAAAATGATTGAAATTATTCTAAGATATGTAGAAGGAGGGGAAGTATATTGAACAAAATAATAATATCCACCCATGGGAATTTAGCTAGAGAACTGGTAAATACCGCAAGGCTTTTCGCTTCTACAGATAATGTAATTGCCGTTGGCCTGTATCCCGATACTGAACTGATGAAGTACAAAAGTGAATTAGAAAAACTAATTTCCGATGTTAAGGATACAAATATATTAATTTTAACTGATATTTTTGGCGGAACACCATTTAATGTAATAACTCAGATATGCAAAAATCTGAAACTAAAAACAAAAGTAGAAATAATATCCGGCGTTAACTTGCCCATGCTTTTAGAAGTTTTATTGAGGAAAGATAGCGTTCAAGATATTTGTGAGCTGAAACAAATAGCGTATAATGTGGGGAAAAATTCTATAAGAGATTTCTTTGGTGAACTTAATGAATCAAACTAAGTCCTGCGGTAAAATGTC
>NZ_JAFFJA010000101.1 GCF_021991635.1 Tepidanaerobacter sp. GT38 | reverse complement strand
CATTTAATATTGCAATTTAAGCTATATTTTTACTCTAGATGGAACCTTTAACTTTTTTATCCGTCTGATATAATAGATACATAGCATTTTCAGTAATTTGGGGGGAATCAGAACAAGGAGGGATATCGTAAAAAATTTATGAAAAATTGCTCTATAAATTGGAGGGATACAAATGATACATAACTTAGCCAAATATTTGAAAAAACGCTTTATTCCTTGCATTCTGGTTATCCTCGCTTTTGCATTTTCACTCATGCCGGCTTTCGGCCAGGAAATTCTTCTTTACGAAGAAATAACGGGTTTCCCTGTGACTGGCGGCGTTACGTACGAAGCCAAGACCTTATTTACGTCTCAGGGCTGGCAAAAAATCCATATTTTAAGGGTTAATTTAGACTCTGAAAATGTGGATGTAGACACAATCATAGGGAAAGGTGGACTTTCCAA
Organism: Tepidanaerobacter sp. GT38; assembly: GCF_021991635.1. Taxonomy (GTDB): domain Bacteria; phylum Bacillota; class Thermosediminibacteria; order Thermosediminibacterales; family Tepidanaerobacteraceae; genus DTU063. The sequence goes on along the minus strand of NZ_JAFFJA010000101.1, from coordinate 3,277 downwards.
AAGAGACTCCTTAAGCCGCATGGTACAGGACAATGGTGCGGTAGCCGGTATCAACGGCGATTTCTTTGTTACTGCTACGCCTTCTGCTCCTATTGGCCCGCAGATTATCAACGGCAAACTTATTTCTACACCGCTGAATGGCTTGGGTATGTCGTCTATCGGCCTTACCTTTGATAAGATTCCTGAGATTTTAAATCTAGAGTTTTCAGGAAGATTGATCGCTCCGGACCGCAGCTACTTTACTGTTGAAGGTGTAAATAAGATCAGAAACAGTTATAACAATATATTTGTATATACGCCTGAGTTTGGCACTACTACACCTAAACCAGGGGAAGGTGCACCTGATTTAACCTTTGCTACGGTAAAGGACAACCGAATCGTAAGTTTTTCTGAGGGGAAGACTGCCGAAATACCTCAGGACGGTTTGGTGCTGATGGCTTGGGGTGATGGAGGAAATTTCTTAAAGACCCGCTTTTCTATCGGTGACCCAATAGAATTGGACCTCAAAATCACTCCTGATATTTCTAATTTGAAAATGCTCTTAGGCGGCGGTGCTGTTTTAGTTGAAAATGGCAAGATACCTGAAACTTTCTCTCACAATATCGCTGGAACCCACCCCAGAACTGCTATTGGGTTTACAGCTGATAAAAAGACCATGATTATGGTTGTAGTTGATGGCCGTCAGGCTCAAAGCCGCGGTATGACCCAGCAGGAACTTGCCCAACTCATGTTAAGTCTAGGTGCTTATAATGCCTTAAATCTAGACGGTGGCGGTTCCTCTACCATGGTGGTAAAGCCTTTTTATGAAACTCAGGCAAAAGTTATAAATAGCCCATCAGAGGGCACCCAGCGGCTAATACCAAATGCCTTGGCTGTTTTTGCAAAGGCACCTGTAGGTGAGATTTACGGGTTAAAAATCACAGCATCTTCTTTTAATGTCGCCAAGGACAGCCATAGAACCTTTAATGTAATGGCATATGATAAAAACTACAACATTGTTGACTGCGATTTAAGCCAAGTTAAATGGAATGTTACAGGTGATATTGGTTACTTTAACGGCAATGTGTTTACCGCTCAAAAAAGCGGCACCGGGCAAGTTGTTGCAACTTTAGGTAATATTAAAGCCTCTCAGGAAATACGGGTATTAGAAGATAGTGTAATGCTTTCCGTAGAACCTTCAAAAATTCATGTAAATCCTGGAAGTAAAGCCGTCTTTAATGTGTATGTAACTGACAGCAAAGGCTTTAAAGCTCCTTTAGAGTCTACTGATGTAAAGTTAAACGTAGTTGGTGAGATTGGGTTTGCAAGCGGTTTAGAATTTACGGCAGGGCAAAACGCGTCAACGGGCGCAGTTATAGCAGAATTTGCAGGCCTTAAAGCCGGTGCGCTGGTACAAACAGGCTTTCAAAGCATATTAATTGATGACTTCGAAAGTGTACAGGGCAAAGCCTTTCAGTCTTATCCTGAATACGTAAAAGGTTCCTTCAGTATTACCCCACTACCCGATCCAGTATATTCCGGACAGTTCTCCGGCAAATTAACCTATGATTTTACAGAAGGAACTGATACCAGGGCAGCTTACCTTGCCTTCGAAAACGGCGGCAAAACTCTGCCGGAAGGTACATCAAAATTTGGCATTAGGGTTTACGGCCAGGGCAATGGAGAATGGATTAGAGCAGCAGTTTTGGATGCCTCAGGCAAGGAAACCTTACTTGATATTGCAAAAAGCGTAGACTGGCACGATTGGCGCTGGGTAGAAGTAAATTTACCTTCTGGCAAAGCACCATTTAAACTAAAGACCATTTATGTAGTAGAGACAAACCCTGACAAGAAAAACGCTGGATCCATTTATTTGGATGACCTTACCGCTTTAGTTTCCGGAAAATACGATGAATCCCTAATCCCTTCTGGCTCAATGTGGATTGATACCGCAAATCAAAAGGGCAGCGGTTTTACCTTCGGAGCATTGGGCACAATGCCGGTGGCTAATCAAAACAATGTTAATACACTGGCGCTCGCCAAAAACGTTTTAAATAATCATAATGCCAGTTTTACTGCCATAGTAGGGACACCCTGGACCAATGAAACCACGTTAAATTCTCAACTAAAAGGACTAGAGAATTACAAATTTAGCGGGAAGGGCTATTCTGTATTGACTGAAAAAGAAGCTACGTTTATCTTTTTAGATGCCTCCAAGGGTAGTTTGCGCGCCACCGATTATAAGCAGTGGTTAAATCTGCAAAATGATTTAAAATCCGTGGATAAATCCAAACCTCTCTTTGTAGTCATAGACAGGGCTCCGGAAAGCTTTTCGGATACATTGGAAGGCGATCTTCTAAAGAAAATTCTCACAGAACATGCTAAATCTACCGGTCAGGGCGTATGGGTATTAACAAATGGCAAGTCAAATCCCTTTAATAGTAAGGCCACAGATGGAGTGCACTATGTTTCAATCCCAGATATAAACGCAGCTGAACCTGCTGTAGTATTGTTTTATGTTGCGAACGGCAAAGTGAATTACCAGGTCATTCCACTGATAAATAAGGTAGTTAATGAAACTCCTGTGGTAAAAGCAGGTGTAGCTACAGCTCTCAAAGTATACGGAATTACTTCCAGTGGCAATAAAGTACCCCTTGGCTATCCATATGCCGGAGATTGGCAGGTTGTGTATGATAAGCCTGTAGGGTTTGACCCCAAAACACTTACCTTTAAGGCAGTCGATGGAGGCACTGCTAAAATTCAGGTAAAAATAGGAGACAGCGTGTACACTCTTCCTGTTCAAATAAATGACATAACGGTTCTTGTAAACGGCAGAGAAGTGCTTTTTCCTGACCAAATGCCCTATATAAACAAAGACAACAGAACCATGGTTCCGGTAAGGTTTGTATCTGAAAGCCTCGGAGCAAAGGTAAGTTGGGACAATGACAATCGAATGGTTATTATAGAGAAGGGTAACGATATAATAAAATTAAAAATCGGAGAAAACAAAGCCGATGTCAATGGTAAAACAATATCCTTTGATACAACTGCCGTACTGCAAAATAACAGAACTATGGTACCTGTAAGGTTCATCAGCGAAGCCCTAGGTGCAAAAGTCGGTTGGATTCAAGAAAATAAAACCGTAGTAATCGAATATTAAGAGAAAGCCCGTCCTTTGAAAAGCTAAAGTTATGGCCAAAAGTATAGCCGTTCTGGTAAGCCATCTAATGGTGAACGGTTTTAAAGCATCTTTATTCATAAAATACCCCCCATATTGTTTTTTGTTCTAATTTTTCTT
>NZ_JAFFJA010000100.1 GCF_021991635.1 Tepidanaerobacter sp. GT38 | reverse complement strand
GAAGAGCTGAGGAAGGAAATCAAAGAAGCTTTAAATCAATTATTAAATGGCGGAAGAATTGTCGATGTTTATTTTACTGACATTATTGTAAATTAAGTGGATGGGGGTTTAGAATTGGTATATATAGATTGAAGAAAAATGATATGGTAAAATAAACATTGAATCACAGGAGGTTATGCAGAAATGGCGCATAAGTTTAATATAAGCAACAGGCATAAACTTGATAATGAAAAAAGAAAGAATTTCTCCCTCCATATAAAACTCTTGAAAACTTATGATTACAGCATGGAGATATAATGGCGGATATCGGCTGCGGTATTGGGTATTTTACTATACCTGCATCGGAGGTAGTCGGTGAAACTGGTAAAGTGTTTGCTATGGATATATCGTTTGAAATGATTCAGGAAGTTGAGAAGAAAGCGGAAGAAAATAATATTACTAATATAAAAACTATTGTTACCGAAGAAAATGACCTGAAAGTTGATGACGGGGTTGTAACTTATGCTTTTATATGTACAATGCTGCATGAAGTTGAAAATATGCATAAGTTCTTAAATGAGGTTAAGCGGATAATGGCTGAAGGCGGAAGAATTGTAGTGGTAGAATGGCAAAAAACGAAGAGAGATTGGGGTCCTCCTTTAGAGCACAGGCTGGATAAAGCATATGTGGAGAGAGTGATTAAGGATAATGGGTTTAAGGATGTTGCTGCTGTTGATATAAATGAGTATTTTTATGCCGTGATAGGGAGAAAGTAGAAAAGGAGTATGCATATATGTACTTTCGAGTAAGAGCAGCAACCATAATTTTAAATAAAAACAATGAACTTCTTTTAGTACACCATAGACACCCCAAAACAGGAGAAGAATGGTGGACGCTTCCAGGTGGAGGGCTGGAAGGAGAAGAAAGTGCAACAGATGCTATTATCCGTGAAGTTAAGGAAGAATGCAAAATAACATGTATTCCACAAAGGCTGGTATACGTAAGAGAATTTTTAGACTGTAAAAACAACATACATCATGTTGAACTGTTTTTTACTGCAAATGTTAAGGACTGTCAGATTGAAAGAGGTACGGACCCAGAACTTAAAGAGCAGTATATTATTGATGTCAGATTTCTTTCGAGATACGATATAGAGAATTTACCTGTAGCAGTATTCCCTGAGATACTGCGGGACAGGTTCTGGGAAGATTTAAAGAATGATTTTAGAGGACATAATAGTTATCTCGGCCAGAAATGGTGGAAATAATGTATTTTTGAAGAACAAGAAAATGAATGGAGAATTATAACGGTGTTTGAGATAGGAAATATAAATGCTCAAAATAAGCAGGAGTTTTATAAGCAATTAAACACATATCTCGTTGGTTTAATTAGTGAAGAAACAGACTGGCTCGCAGGTATATCTAATGCGTCTGCTTTACTATATCTATTGCTGCCTGATATTAACTGGGCAGGATTTTATTTATATAAAGGCGGAGAATTGATTTTGGGACCATTTCAGGGGAAACCAGCCTGTGTCCGCATCGCTTTAGGAAAAGGAGTCTGTGGTACTGCAGCAAAGACAAGAAAAATACAGGTGGTGGAGGATGTAAATGAATTTCCAGGTCATATTGCTTGTGATGCTGCATCCCAATCGGAAATTGTTCTACCCATTATAAAGGATGATAAATTGATAGGTGTTTTAGATATTGACAGCCCTGTTAAAGCCAGATTAGATAAACAGGATTCTGAAGGATTAAGCAGTTTTGTAAATATTCTAAATCAGTATATTGACTGGCCAGAACAGTTTGAATAATCAATAAAAGGGCAAGCAAATAGAACAAATAAAATATTATAAAAATGCACTTGAAATTATCAATAAAACTTGAAACATACTTTAATCCTCTTTTATTATTTCTTTAAATTAATAGGAATTCAGCATTCTATAAAGGATAAATGGACTAAGAAAAGTACTTTGCTGAAATATCCGCTGGAATTTAATATTGAGGTGAAAAGTATGGGAACAGCATGCCAGATGAATAATTGTTTTAGTAAGTGCTTTAAAGAAAAATTATTAAATACTGAACTGGGATTTTTAATAAAACAAGAAGGGGTTAAAGAAGGTATAAAGGAGGCAATACTAATACTTTTATTAAAGAAAGCAGATACTCTGCCAGACGATATTTATAACAGTATTATGAATCAGGAAAATCAGAGTACTTTGATGGAATGGGTAAGACTGGTTTCGGAAACACAAAATATGGAACAGATAAGAAAAGTAATAAATGGGAAATAAAAAATAAGCCTTCACGGCTTATTTTTTTTGCCCACCTTGCTCTTCTACAACTGCCTTAATCAGTTTCACAATCAAGCGTAAATTATCCTCGGAGCAGTCTTTAAGAAGATTTGCTATTTCATCTTTTATGTATTCTCTTGATTTATATAAAGAATCATATAAGACAAAATCGGGGGTTATACCGAGAGCATTACAGATATCAACGAGGGTTTTGAGGCTTGGTTTTGCAGACCCGCTTTCAATGTGGCTCACATAAACGCTTGAAATTTCAACGGCTTCAGCCAACTGCTCCTGGGTTAGGTTTTTCTTTAGCCGTTCTTCCTTTATCCTTTTGCCTAAACGCTTATAGTCCATTCAAATCACCCCTCTACAATCTAACAATTTTTAGGAGTGATTCTGAATAAACTAAAAGGACATATTGTAATAATAGTTTAAATTATATATAATAAATTGGTATCATTTACCATGTCATGATACTTATTTAGCAGTTGTTGCAGTAACACTATTAAAATAAGTAAAGTGAGAGAGGTGCTTAGGGACACGCGTTGTATAACTTTTTATAAGGTCATTAATATGAAGTAAAAAAGGAAGTGGTTTAATAACGTTGTGTTAAGTATTCAACAAATAAAAGTCAAAATATAAATATTTTTTTAGAGGTAATATGTTTTAGAAGCAAATAACAAAGCAAGTTGAGAGGAGAAGAAACCGTATGAAAGGCAGATACAAAATTGTTTACACTTTATTTTGTTTTATAGTAATCCTTAGTTTAATGGGCTGTTCAGAAAAAGAGTTACCTTTTACCAATTCGCCCGAAAATGATATAAAGATAGATTACATGGAAGATATTGTTTTGAACAAAGACACATATAAAGAGATGTACATGGACTATGCTTCTATGCGGATTGTTGGGTTTATGTCAGAAGACCTTGAAAAATTCCTTACTGAAATGGAAAATGTGTCTACTGAGAGGGTAGGGAAGTTTGCTGATAACGGCGATAAATTCATTATCACGCAAACTATAAAGGAAAAGAATGAAGAAGATATTAAAGAAATATTCAAAAATATGATTGATAACTACTTAAAGTATAGCCGTCTTGGTGACGAAAGTGCGACTAAGTTTGGATTGTCACCAGAATTAGAAACCCAGGACCCTGTAGGGAAAGTAAAGAAATACATGGAAGATAACGACATCAAAATAACGGAAATTTCTTTCCCTAATGGCTTTGAAAAGGTTGATTTTGATATATATCCGATGGAATTCACATATCGATACATTTTAAAGGGTACAATGAAAAAGAAACCCTTTGAAAAGGAAGTAGTCCAAAAATTTTACGTCGGATTCGATTGGTCAAAAGGGAAGGATAAAGAAAATATGAAGGATGTTATTGAGTATATTCGGGATGTTTCAGAATAGTGAAATTTTGGAGGGCTTTTATGAGAAATTCAAGACTCGCAGACATTTGCATATACACTGTGTTGGGTACTATAGTGTTGAATGTATTTATCTTTATTATGATGCTTAACACACCATATACTTTTATAAAAATAATGTCATGGATAAGCAAACCGCTGATGATATTATCTGTTGTCACTTTTGTTACCAGCATGATATCATTAGTACGTGTATTATCATCTAGAAAACAACTTAAAGGGTTAGCAAAGTCAATTATTGCATTGATACTTTCAGTAATAGTTTTTATAGGTATTTTTATACAAGGCCTTTTCGCAGAAGCCATTATATCGGTAGATAAGGTTTTTATACATTAAAATTTTTACAGGAGTGAATAAAATGAAAAAGGTTATTTCAATGTTGCTTGTTTTACTGCTTATGTTGGTTGCAATCACTGGTTGTGGCCAAAACAAAGGAAATAACGAAGTTTCGGGGAACACTGATACAAATATTGAAAACACCGTAGATAACGGGAATACTGCCAGCGAAGAAAAACCTCAAAATACGCAAAAGAATGACGGAAACACAGAGTTGTTTGGAATTCCTCAGAAAACAGAAGAGTATACTATCAGGGATTTGTCAGACCCTCAGAACGAATATATTGTTGAACGAAATAATGGTAAGATTTTTGGAATGGAAGGGTTTTTGATTACAGGAAAAGAGATTAAAGAAGGGGAATATGCAGAAGGAAGTGGCTTTTTTATTTGGGCACAAAACGGAGCATTTGTTATAAAGGGAATTAATTATATCGATGAAGTGTATCACATCACTTTGGAAAAAGTGGAAAAAGGAACCCCCCAAAGTCACGAAATGCTGTTTATTCTTGCACACAAACCGTTTAAAGGACAATTTATCAGGTATACAGACGGGAAAGATTTGCTGAATTTAACCCTTCTGGATAAAGAAGTGGGATTAGAAAGAGTGCAAGGGGAATTCCAGAAAGTAGACCTTGAAAACAACACAATAGATATTATTCCTCCTGGCAGTACCCTTGTAAAAACTTATACTATGGTAAATGTTCCCCCTGAAATGCTGGAAGGTTTGCAGAAAGATGATGTAATCGAGTATATGAGAGGAGATTACAACGATACAGTATATGCTGTAAGAAAAGTAGAGGAATAATATTGAGCAAGTGTTAAGCAGGTTTTAAGGCTTAAAAAAGGCACTTGTATAAATATATTAGATATGACTTAATTTGGGTGAAGGAGGCATTTCGTATGAGAAAACTATTTTTCCTCATATTAATTGGAATAATGTTAATTACTGCTCCATTAAATCCAGTTATGGTACATGCATCTTCAGAAATTCAATTTTCTGATGTTAAGAAGACAGATTGGTTTTACCCAACAGTATCAAAGTTAGTGGAAAAAGGATATATAGGAGGGTATCCTGACGGGACTTTTAAACCACAGAATAATATTAGGGTATCGGAGTTTACAAAGATATTAATTTCAGCCATTGGTTATCAAGTAGATGTATCAAAAGGTGGGTATTGGGCAGAAGGTTACATAAATAAAGCAAAAGAACTTGGAATTATTAAAGATGGTGAGTTTAATGATTATGAAAGATATATAACCCGTGGAGAAATGGCGAGAATGATTGTTAGAGCGGGTACAGACAGTAGTATTAAGGAGCAAGGAATAAGTTTGGATGTTCCTGAAAACTATAAAGAGTATTCTTCCCTTATCACTGATTACTCAACCCTTGACCCTAATTCACAGGATACTGCATTGAAAATCTTTACTTCGGGGATTATTTCAGGTTTTCCAGACGGAACTATTGGATTTAATAAAAACGCTACAAGGGCAGAAGCATGTGCAATCCTTATGAGATTTCTCGAAAAAGACCAAAGAAGAATTCCCCAGTTGCCTGCAGATTTCAGTAATACATTATATGAAGAAAAACAAATACCAAACGCAGCATCTGTTTTTGAGAAAAGGAAAAATGGTCTTACTACTTTTTCTGCTGAAGAACTAAAGATTTTGCTGGACGAAATCTATCCTGGTGATAATCTAACTCAGAAATGGATAGACACATATCCGGCAGAAAAATTATATGAATATTTTGGTCAAAAATACTCTGATACTTTTTATGATTATATTAGAACGAGTGAAAAAATTATTGATAACTCTACGGTTGAGTGTGATATAACTGTAAAATTGTCAGATGGCGGTACAAAAAAACATAAAGTAAGACTTAAGATTGACGATAATCAATTTTGGAGTGTAATTTCTGACGATATAGTTCAGTAAAAAAGAACGGATAATAAAAGTATATATAAGTTTTGCTCTCCCATCTTTCAATATATTGCAGATGGGAGATTAATCATATATACTCTGCGGATAGATTAATATAAAATCCTTACGAGTTAAAGTTGAAGGAGGATTTTTTATAATGAAGAGAACAAAATATTTATTTAAGATTATGGCATTAATCATGGTATTAAGCATGATTTTGCCCACTGGACTGGTATCTCAGACAAAAGTGTTTGCAAGTACCCCTATACATTTTACTGATGTAAAGGAAACTGACTGGTTCTATAAAGATGTAATGGAATTAACAAGAAGAGGGTTAATCTCAGGGTATTCTGATAATACATTCAAGCCAAGCGCTCAAATCCGAGTAGACGAATTTATTAAAATCTTAGTTTCTGCTATTGATGAAAATATCAAACCTTCTCAAAGTAATTATTGGGCAGATAGTTATATCAATAGGGCTAAGGAATTAGGTATTATTCAAGACGGAGAATTTACAAATTATACCCGATATATTACCCGTGGCGAAATGGCAAGGATGATTGTCAGGGCGGGGACAGGAACAAGTGCTAAGGGAAAAGGATTTAGTTTAGATATTCCTGAAAACTATAAAGAGTACTCTTACCTTATTACTGATTACTCAACCCTTGACCCTGATTCAAAAGACATTGCATTAAAAGTATTTGTTTCTGGAATTACATCAGGATTCTCTGATGGAAGTTTTGGATTTGGTAAAAACGCTACAAGAGCAGAAGCATGTACTATTCTTATGAGATTTCTGGAAAAAAACCAAAGAAAAATTCCTCAATTGCCAATAGATTTAAGTAATACTTTGAGTGTAAGGGAGTTCACAACCCAGTTACTAAAGGCTATGGGAAAAGAGGCTACTATGGAGTATGCTTATGAAAAAGGTTATGTAAGGTCTTCCGCAGAATATCCATCTTATGAAAAGCCTATTTTGAGAAGAGAAGCCACTTTAACAATAGCAAGAATTATGGATGATTTAACGGATATGCCTGCTTTATTTACTTCAGGTGATAATGATTTGTTTATTAAAGGCTATACACGAAACCATAAACTTCAGCCGTATCAAATCAATAAATTAATTAATAATATAGGCAAGCAATATTTCACTTTAGTTTATTGGGAAAATTATAGGGGTTATGTAAAAGATATTCGAATGATAACTCCAAACTATCAAAAGGAAATGATTACTTTATATCTAGCGGGTATAATTGATACCAACAATAATAAAGAATTAAAGCCTTATGACTTTTTAACAAAAGAAGAAGCACAAAAGTGGATAAATAAAGTTAAAGAATACAGTTCATTAAGTTCAGATGAAGTATTAAGTAAACTTGCTGTAAATATCAGAAAACTAGAAGAAAAACCTATGCCTGAAGTAGAAAAACCATCGAATGCGGAAATCTGGCGTTCAACTTCACCATATGTTAATAAGAGGCTGTATGAATATCCATTGAAGTTGGACAAAGAGAAATATTTTATGTTTAATTTCTATAATACCGAAGTAAAAACTGACATATTGAAAGACCATAAATTAGTAGGTGAATTGTATTTTAACAATAAATATACTGTTGATTATAGGACTTTAGACGCTCAATCAAAATACTATAGTCCATATGGTGGAGGAATAAGCGGGGTAGGGAATTATGAAACAAGAGTACTCTTTTATCATAATCCTGGTCTCCCTGTTAATGGTTATATAGATGAAGAAGGAAACGATAGAAAAATTGAAGATATGATTTTTGCAGATGAAATATTGAAACAAGAGATTGAAAAATATAAAAAGTATAAAGTAGTTTCTCAAGCAGAATTAATAACGGATGAATCTTTGGGTTATATCAACATGACTCCTATGGTTAGGGCAACATTAAGAATAATTTATTATCCTCCAACTGACCCAATGTTTTTAAAAGAACAAGGATTAGAAGCAGGCAAATGGTATGAAAAAGACATAGTAATTGTAATGGCAAATACAGTGGATGGAGTTAGAGAGTTTAGGGATAGATGGAAGTTCTCCCCAATTAATTATACAAAGCATTATGATTTAAGTTCTTTCAGGCCTATGGAATATCTTAAATAAAAAATTTTAATATCTGTTGAAGTTGAAAAAGAAGGGTTGTTATTACCCTTCTTTTTTATATTAAAAATTTGAATTTATTAAAAATTTGAATTTATAACACAGAAACTTATAATAAACATAAATACTGACGAGTAAGGAGGTGAAAATATAGATGTGTGGAAATAAGGTTATAAAAATTAAATTCAGTATGTATATGATAATAATTTTACTGCTTTTAAATTTCTCTCCTTTATTTCAGATAACACAATTGACTCAAGTATATGCAAATGACGACTTGCGGTTGCCAGAATTAGGAGGTAGAACACCCCTTGAATGGTATACTATACATGGTTCTGGAGTAGTATTTTCACCAGAAAGCCAAACACTTACATTTGTAAATGAAGCCAGGGCAGCCTCAAGTATAAATGTTATTAGATTTGCAACTATTGGATGGCAAGTAAGGTTTGAACCTCTTGACGGCTCGACCAAATATTTAACATGGATATATCCAAACTGGTTAGGGGTAAATGAAAGGGATAATGGAAGGATATATACTCCCTTCGCCGTTCCGATTTCTCCTTCTACGAATCAAAAATATAAAGGTAGTATTATTGAATGTTTGCTTGAAGATTTTCCAAACACAATTACCCAAGACTATCTTTCTACAAAATTTGCACAAGGCGTAGAGATTTACTTTGATGCAATTATTAGTATTAGGGAAGCAGGAACAATGCAGACTAATGCAATTATGACTGATGACAGAAGGGTTATAGGAAATGACCAAGCACCACCTCAAAACAGAGGAGAATATTATTTAACTCAACATGGAACATCTTTGGCAACTAATCATATGACAAATCGAGAAAAAGTTACTCAATGGGATATTGACAAAAGAGGAGCAGCAGGAGCCAGACAATGGCTAGACCCAGGAATGTTCAAAGACTATTTTGGTAAAAAATGCATATTCAAAAAAGAGGATGTAATTGTACAAAAAACAGTTCAATATACACATTGGACTACTACTGGAGAAAGATTAGACCCTGGTGGAAAACCTTTAATTTGGGGGTTATACGATATTAAGCCTGGTGAAACGATACCAGTAGAAGTTACAGGTTTGACCTTCCCAGGTTATAAAATTCATCATAGTGCTTTTAACTATACTGGTCAGGGTGGAAAAGATGATGTTGAAATTGTTACAGGTGACCAAGCCATTACCAGAACAATTAATTTAACGGCTGACCGTGAACACCATTATGTGTATTTCTATTATGAACCAATTGAAAATGGTGGTAGTCAGCCTACAGGAAGTATAACATTTGACCCTTATCAGTCCGCAGATATTCTAGGGAACAGAGACAACTGGGTTAATCAGGATATTAATGTAAAAGTTACAGTTGAGGCTTCTAAAGAAACGGTAGTAATGACTTCTTCCGAAAGCAGGAGTTACAAGTATTATGACCCATGCTATACAAAAAGAAGAGAATGTGATAGAGACTGCTGGACTGATGAAAATGGGAACAGACATTGTGATACTGATTGTTGGTATGAATGTGTTGGTGCATGGGTAACTGATAGCACCTCATGTAGTTATAGACAAACATGGAAAGCAACAGAACTCTATGTTACAGGAGAAGGGAAAACAGCACAAGGTAGTACCGTTTCACTTGGACCATTTACAATTCCTAATGGTGGGACAATTGCTAATAAGGGAATAGGAATAAGGGGTAAGGTTATGAATATTTTATTACATATATATTTCAAATTTTAAATTGGACCTGACAAATTTTTTTATGCGCGCTACAATTATCTTATAAATTTATATTACAGAGGGGATGATTATCGATGAAAAAGAAAATAAATATTATGCTTAATATAGTAATACCAACCGCAGTTGCATATATAGTATTTTTCCTGCTTTATTATTTTTATCAGAGAATGTTTTATGAATACAGGTTACTGGCTATTATACCGTTCTTAATAGTTACACTGTATTTAATGATAGATAACAGAAGAGAGTGGAAGGTGATAAAGCAGAATAGTTAGAGAATTAGGAGTAAGGAGAAAAAGGGATAAGGTCAAACTTACCCCTTATCCCTAAGTCCTGTAAAGGATAAAGAAGGTAGGGTAGGAGTTATGAAATATGTAATAATAAGCCTTATAGTATGTATTACAATTGTAGCCATTGCTGCAATAATAGGCATTATGAAAAGAAAATAGTAAGTATTATATATAGCAAAAAACAGGCAATATGAGCCTGTTTTTTAGTCTGAAACTAAAGGTAAATTTGTTTCTAATAATCTGATATAGCATTAATACTTTCTTCCAAATCCTCCTGTCTCACTTTAAGATAAATGGCGCTGCTTTCTATACTTTCATGTCCTAACAACAACTGTACAGTATTAATATCAGCATTAGGTGTATTTAGAATTTGAATTGCAAAGTGATGTCTGAACATATGAGGATGAATTTTAATATTGGTATCATTTGCCCAGCGTTTTAGTATTTTAAAGATTCCAGAGCGGGTAAAAGGGCGTTTCCTTTCGCTTATTAAAAGATAATCAGAAGATATGGACATTTTATCTCTTTCTTCTATATATGAAATTATAGCCTTTCTGACATCTAAATGAAGAGGAATATTCCTTTCTTTTTGATTTTTACCTATAACTCTTAGATTTCCAGAGCGGTCATTTATGGTAATGTCACAAAGGCGGATATTTATAAGTTCACTGACCCTGACTCCAGTTTTTGATAATAACTCAAAAACTACTATCCATAGAATTTTTTGACTTCTATACACATATCTTTTGATTTTCCTAAAGTCTGAGTCAGAAAAACCCTTTGGAGCAGTAGGTTTATTTGTACGTATCTTCTTTAGATTTTCAGCAGGATTGTTTTTAATAATGCTATGACTTTGAAGAAAGTAAAAATATTCTTTTAGTGCTGCAATTTTATTATTTATGGTAGATGCTTTTTGGCGCTTGATATTTAAGAGATAATTCCGGTAGTCTTGTAAGTCCATCATGATTACATTTCCTGGGATAAATTTTTCACCATATGACTCGGTGTAGTATTTTATAAAATCATTGATATTGGTAGTATAAGTTGATATTGTTCCACTTGATTTATCGTTTTTATTTAAATAATCTACAAAATCATCCAAATAATATTCCTTAGTATCCATGACTAAACTCCCTTACTTAAATTTTACTATGATTTTAAGGATACATAAGGTTAAATTCAAGTTTATATACCAGGTAGATTTCAAGTTTAAAAGTAAGGCTAAAAAGTTTTGTGGACAATTTTTAAGGGCTTATTACCTCAAAATAAGATAAAATGGCACTTGATTTTGATTGTATTCTCCACAAAATCCCGTTTTTGTTGACAAGTTTTGTGGAAAATTCTTCTTATATGGTATATAATGGTGTAAAATCTAAGTATATCGTTCTATCCTAATTAAGGAGGAAAGATATGTTTGTATCAAAACTTTTAATAAGAAATTTTAGAAGTATTGAAAAAGAAAGTATTTATTTTAGACCTGGGAAGAATGTATTGATAGGTAAAAATAATTCTGGAAAGAGTAATATTGTTAAAGCATTAGATTTAGTACTAGGAGAGAAGAGTCCAGTATATTTAGATATAAATGAAAAAGACTTTTTTACATATTACGAAGATGGAATAGAAAAGACAAAAAAAGCGTTTTTTATAGCAGTGAAATTAGAGGGAAATGACATAAATGAAGAATTATTTAAAAGTATTAGTGGAGCATGGTTAGCACCTGTTGGAGATAAGAATCTTATAGAGGACTTTTTTGAAGAAAGCAAAAATCCTGAACTACTTATAAAAAATTTTGATACTCTAAGTAATAGAAAATATTATAAGGATACAAATGAGTTGTTTGATATTTTTAGAAATACACAAGAGTTATATATTTATTATGCTGTTATGAAAAATGTCATAATTGAAAATAAAGATTATGATATGGATAATCAGCAAAGTAATTATTCAAAAACATATTCAATTTTTTTAAAGCATGATAACCAATATTATAGATGTAAGTTTACTAATGATTTGAAGAATTCGCTGATTACAAGTGCAATTTTATCTGCAGTAAGAGATATAAATAAAGAACTTAGGATTAATACATGGAGTTGGTATGGAAGATTAATAAGAGATATTTGGGAAAATTGTAATTCCAGTAAAAAAAGAGAAATAGATAAAAAACTCAGTCAAATTAAAGAGATTACTGATGATATCTTTACAAACGCTACATCAGATATTGAAGAAAAAATCAAAAAGGCTATTTATCATAATAGTATATCCTTCCAACTTCTCCAAAATACTAAAGATGATATTTATAAAGGAATAAATATATTTGTTAATGATGGTGTTGAAGGTTTATTAGAGGATAAAGGGACAGGCATTCAGAGTGCAGTCATAATATCATTATTTTCTTATTATTGTAGTAAATTTCATAAAAACTCATCACTGCTTGTGGTTGAAGAGCCAGAAATATATTTACATCCTCAGGCTAGAAGAGTTGTCTCAAATAAATTTGATGAGTTTGTTAACCTTAATTCTACTAATAGAAATCAGGTGATTATTACAACTCACTCATCTGAGTTTATTAAAAACACTGATATAGGCAATATAATATTGGTTAAGAAGGTTAATGGAAAAACAAAAACAAGACGTATAGAAATGGAAACAGATAAGCATAAAGAATTGGCAAAAATACAAAATATAATATCAACTAAAAATGCAGAAATATTTTTTGCAGATAAAGTTATATTGGTAGAAGGTGGTGAGGAATATTTAATACCGTTAATAGCAGAGCATCATTATAACGAAAAAGGTTTTTTAGATTATAATAATATTAGTGTGGCCAAAGTAGGGGGAAAATCTTTCTTCAAGCCATATATGGAGGTATTAGCATGTTTAGGAATTGAATATTATGTTATTGCTGATTTTGATATTCTTCATAAAGGTTTAGAAGATATTGGCGAATTTATAAATGATTTTTCTCAGGAAGAATTAAATGATATTAGAAAGTCATTAAATGAAATAATACCAACTAATGAGCCTTGGTTAAAGAGTAAAGATATAAGAAAAAAACTGTTAAAACCTGATAAAAGCATGGATGCCAAATTATTATGTGATGTTTTAGACGAAATTTGTGCTACTGAAGAATATAATGACAAGTTAAAAGAAATATGGCAGTATGTGAGACCCAAAGTAACTAAAAAAGTAAATTATAGAATATTAGAAAATTATAAAGATATAAAAACTAAAGTTTACAAATACATAGATAAATTAAAAGCAAGTAATATTTTTATACTAAAAAAAGGGGAACTAGAAGATTATATTACTGATGAGGGTCAAAAAATAATTGAAGATTTAGGATTTGCGAATCAAAAAGAGTTAAAAATTATAAAGTTATCAGAACTAATAAATAACGGTGATATTGAAATAGAGCAAGTACTTGACATTGAAGATTATGTTGAAGTGATAAATAACTTAGTTTAAATAATTAAGACAATAATTGTATTTACGTACGAAATAGTTTAATAATTTGATAATTTAAACAAATTTTGCATTTTTATTGTAGAATTTATCTACATAGACGAATATTAGTGATTTATGGTATATTTAACTTGTCCATTATTTGTATAAAAGGGGTGGATATTATGTTGAGGTTTAAGTTATCAGACTATATAATTAATGCATCAAATGTTAATTATGGTGAACCAAAATTGTCAGTACATACAGGAAAACAACTTGAGACACTTTCGTTCAATTTGCAAATTAGAGGTAAAACTCTGAATGATGCTTTTAATAACAAATTGCATGAAGTAAAGAATGGAGGGATTTTTAGTACTGATAATAATGGTGTTAATATTAAGGAGTATAAGTTAGTAAACCATTCTTACAGTTATACTGGAAACTATACGGATGAAAATACTATTTATACTTATACGTTATACTTAGAAGAAATAGAAAAATTAAAAATAGACAGTTTAGTTATTGCAGGAGTTGAGGTTGTACCTTATGAATTTACGGAAACATATGATAATGCTATCATAATACAAGCAAAAATAAAATTATCCAAAAAAGATGCAGAAAAACTTGATAAGGCTACAAATGGGAATAAGTACTTTGATGTAATAAGAAAAGGTATTAGTGATGAAGTTAAAAAAATGAGATTTGGCAAAATTATCTGGTCAGAAAATGATGGTTATATTAAAAAAGATATTGTACTTGTAGAAGATATTTACGACAACGAAGAATCACCTATTTCGAAGTTTTTCCAGCCTGAATTTAGTAACATTATGGATATATTGTCATATGTCAAAAATTTAAATGATGAATTATTAAAATTACTAGTATCAAAAGGTCAGTTGTCTACTGAGGAATCAGAACAAATAAAGATAGTAGCAAAGAATAATATTAAAGCAACTAATATGGAGTATTTTAGAGTGGAAGATATTGATAAATTTTAAATTTATTAGGATTATTATAGCAAAGGATGGAATTTTATAATTCCATCCTTTGCTATTTTTTATACTAATAAAGCGTTTTGTTGATATTTGAATCTTTGCAATTTAGCAATTTCTACTTCTTATTGTTTTCACTAAGTTATATCTTAAGTGTCTCAATTTATTTTATAAATTATCATGAATTTTCTTTTAATTATTCTGTAAAAGCATTAATTCTATCTTAGTTTAGATTATCTTTACTAAATAGTAAAAAGATATAAACCAAAAGGTTTAATTTGATTAATAGGCCTTTCCATAGTTTAAAAATTACTCCAAAAAGTTGATTTACAAAATGATGCTTATATAATATATCAAAATCAATACTGAATGGAGTGATTTATTAATGAGAGGTGTGACGATTTTCGGGAATTTCACTGTATTACAAACTTTTATGCTTAATGGCGTACAAGTTGATAAAGGCTTTGATGAGAGGCTAGATATATTTTATAGAACAAATCTTTGTGTAGAAAACAATGATGATATTTATTATGAATATGTGGAGTGTTACTATAGAAATATAGATGATTTAAAAGAAGACCTGAAGAAGTTTAATTTAGATTAGAGTTGACTATAAACGGATTATCCAGATGAGTTGAGTATTATGGTTTCCAATAAATAATTGTTGATAGGATAATTATACGTTATAAAGGAACTCATGATATAACGATTAAAAATTATGAGGTGAAGAAGGAATGGAAGAAATCACAATAACATGGCATGGACCATACAAACTACAGAATATTGAATGATATGATATAGTAAATGAAATAGGAATTTATGCAATATATAGAGTATTTGGTAATAATGAAACACTTCTATATATAGGTAAAACTGAACGTTCTTTTTTAAATCGAATTAATGAACATACTAAAGAATGGCTGCATCTATATCGAGGACAGTTGTATGTTAGATTTGGAGTGCTATCATTTGAACCAGGCAAAAAATTCTCTTCAAAGAAACTAAATGACGTAGAATCATTATTAATTACATACTGCAAACCACCTGAGAATACAAGTAATTATAAATATTACAGCGGCAGAGAAAATATTAAAATTGTAAACAATGGTAGGTTTGGGATGATATCCAAGATTATATCAACCGATATGTTAGAATGGTGTTGATATGAAGTTGATTAATTTCTGTGAATAAAAACAAACCATTTTACTAAAAGTAAAAGATGAAGTAATACTTGATAAGAATGCGTAGCCCTCTTTATATTATACACAGTTTAGAAATAGGAATTTTATAGATATAAGGAGGGCTTATTTTATGCTTTTAAAATCGGAAGAAATTTATTCAAAATTCAATGAAGAAAATATTCAAGTTGTAATTCCTAAAAAATTACTATTCATTTTATTGCAGCAGGTAGATAGACTTCTTGAAGTATTGGGTAATGAAGAAGAGGTAGTAAATAACTTTGCAATATATGAATATATAGGCAATGCCGAGATGTTAATGGTTAAACTATATATTCTTATAACCGAGCCTTATAATCAAAAAGAAGTTATTTTAGAAACAAGTATTGCAGAGTTTCTTGTCATAAGGGATTTAGTATTTTGCAATTATACACTACCTCATTTAAGGGGGAAAATGAGGCCTTCTATATGCAAAGCATACAAGGATTTTTATGATGAGATTGAAGACATCTTCGGAATGCTTGATAGTAATGAAGTCAACACATATTGGAATTACTTAAAAAACTATAAATTCGAAGGTGGAATGCTTCAGTAAAATAATGAAAAGGCATAGATAGCATAGTGTAAAATAATTGTAGGCAGGCAATTTTATCAACAAGAAAAAAAGGGCGTGTGGTATTTGTGGGAATTTCACATAGCCGTCTACATCTAGATGAAAATACTGTTGAACATATTTTAAAGA
>NZ_JAFFJA010000099.1 GCF_021991635.1 Tepidanaerobacter sp. GT38 | reverse complement strand
AATGCTGCCTTTATTGTATTTTGTGATAATGTAATTTTGCGCTTTGAATAGATTAAGCAGTTCTTCGGTAGAAAATCCACTAAATAACTCTGTCAGTCTTAAAATACTTAGATGTTTTTTTATACTCATAAATAACACCTTTCTCAAAATTGGTTACCTTGGTAACTGTATGTCACTGTAATTTATTATAATATGGAGTTAAACATTGTGAAAGGAGAGTTTTTATGTTGGAGAAAAAATATGTATACAGTATTACTGATGACAAAATAATCGAAAAGATTGTGGATGATGAGAATATTAACCTAAACCACATGGTTCTTGTAAAAGGAACAGGTCTTCCTGAGCACTATTCCAATTCCAATGTCTATATGATAATTGTACGTGGAAAAATGACTTTGCAGTTAAATGAACAGGAACCACATCTTTATACTAAGGGAGATATTATAAATATCCCATATAAAACAAAAATGAATGTCAAAAATCAAGACGAAGAAATATTGGAATTCTTTGTAGTAAAGTCACCCAATCCCAAAAACTACAAAGAGAAGGAGTGATGAGGGGTGGATATTTTTACAGTATCGTTATGGGGAATAACAGGGGCTGCGTTTATCGCATCCATTGTTAAAGATAAGCAGAAGACATTCAATTCAATGAAAATGGCAAAAGGCATGATGAAAAATATGGTCGGACAGATAATAGGCATTTTACTGCTTATAGGATTGATTTTGACCTTCATACCGCCTGAAGTTATAAAGAGTACTCTAGGAGAATCTAATACATTTATTTCAACCATTGTTTCTGCTTTGGCCGGCAGCATTACATTAATTCCGGCCTTTGTAGCGTTTCCTCTGGTAGGCTCTCTTGTAGATGCAGGTGCGAGTATTATTCCGGCAGTTGCTTTCCTAACTACTCTTACAATGGTTGGACTGGTGACATTTCCATTGGAAAAAAGAGAATTTGGTTTGAAATTTGCGACTATACGCAATATTTTTAGTTTTGTATTTGCGGTTATCATAGCATTGGTCATGGGAGTGATTATGTGAAGATAATTGGAATAATTAAAAAGAACAAACTGCTGACAGCAGTATCTCTGGCGTATGTTATTCTATTTATCGCAATGCCCGATAAGGCTTATTTATCTGTTAAAAACAGTATGCATTATATTATAGAGATGCTGCAAATTATGCCTGTGATATTTATAATTACATCAATTATAGAAGCATGGGTTCCTAAAGAAGTAATTATGAAAGGTTTTGGAGAGAAAGCAGGAATAAAGGGGATCGTATTCTCATTCTTATTGGGCAGTTTTTCAGCAGGACCTATTTATGCAGCATTCCCAATCTGCAAAATGCTTTTAAAGAAAGGTGCCAGTATCGCAAATGTAGTCATTATATTAAGTGCATGGGCGGTTATAAAAGTTCCTATGCTTGCAAATGAAGCAAAGTTTTTAGGGGTACAGTTCATGGGAATAAGGTGGATACTGACAGTTATAGCCATAATTATAACAGCATATCTGATGACTATATTTGTAAAAAAGAAAGATATTCCTGTTCAGGATGAACGGGACCTTGATAAAATAATAGGTTTTAAATAATATTCCGGGTGTTTAATTTAATAAAGTTCGCTCTATAAAAATAAAGTTCGTTCCAAAATCCCGTAGCAGATAGGAGAAATCTTTATTCGCTGCGGGATTTACGTTTTGAACTCTTATGCCTTAATCCTTGAAACTTTGCCCTACGCTTCTTGCGCCTTATACTATTCGGAACCGACTTTATTTTAAAAATTACTACATGTTATTAAATGGAAGGGAAATATGGAATTTTAGAACTGACTTTATTAATCTGGAAGATATTAGGATAATGGCTGATGATAGATATTTATTGACTAAAGCAAAAATTAGCATTATTATATGAGTATAAATGAATATAATCATATGGTGGTGATAAATTGGATTTAATAGAAATCTTTAAAGCGTTGGGAGATGAAAACAGAATTAGAATACTCAATTTGCTAATAAGACAGGAACTCTGTGTGTGCGAGATAGAAACAGTGCTGGATATGACGCAGTCTAATGCTTCAAGGCATCTAAATAAATTGAAAACTGCAGGTGTTATAGCTAGTGAAAAGAAATCGCAATGGGTCTATTACAGAGTAGATAACAAGTTTATTGAAGAAAATAACCTACTGTATGAATTTATTAAAAACAAGTTAGTAGAAAATACACAATTGCTAAGAGATGTAGAAAGACTTAAAAAATATAAAAATAGTTACTATACATGTGAGCAACTGCGGGAAGACAAAAGTCAGGTTCTAAAGTATCTTCAAGGGCAGTGTGAGAAGACGGAAAATGAAAATTAAAGCGGCTTCTGTAGATATTTGTTTCAACGCATTTTAGGATATTTTTTAGAGAATATAAAATATTATCTTGCTTAATGTTGCTCTCAAAATATTGACAGAATGTTGTTGTTAGCATATTATATGAATATAATTGAATATAATCATATAACTAAAACAAATTAATATTAAATGAATTAGAGGAGTATAAATTGAGTAGTAAAAAACCAATACAAGAAAAAAAGGGATTGGGGTTTTTTGAAAAATACCTTACACTGTGGGTAGCAGCATGTATTATAGTGGGGGTTGCCATAGGGCAATTGATTCCTGCAATCCCTGAAACTTTGAGCAAATTTGAATATGCTAATGTATCTATTCCCGTTGCTATTCTGATATGGCTCATGATATACCCCATGATGCTGAAAATTGATTTCTCAAGCATTGTCAGAGCAACAAAGAAACCGAAGGGACTCATAGTAACCTGCGTGACAAACTGGCTTATCAAACCTTTTACAATGTATCTTATAGCAGCATTTTTCTTAAAAGTAGTATTCAGCAGGTGGATTGGTTCAGAATTGGCGACAGACTATCTTGCAGGCGCAGTATTGTTAGGAGCCGCACCATGCACCGCTATGGTGTTCGTATGGAGTTATCTGACAAAAGGCGACCCTGCTTATACATTAGTGCAGGTAGCAGTAAATGACCTGATTATATTGTTTGCATTTACACCAATTGTCGCATTCCTGTTAGGTGTAAGTAATGTAAGTGTTCCTTACGACACACTGTTGTTATCAACAATTCTGTTCGTTGTTATTCCATTGGCAGGAGGATACCTTACTAGAAAGAACATTATCAAACATAAGGGGATAGAGTATTTCGAGAATATTTTTCTCAAGAAATTTGATAATGTAACGATTGTAGGTCTGCTACTTACTTTAGTAATTATTTTCTCTTTCCAGGGTGAAATAATTTTAAGCAATCCTCTGCATATTATATTAATTGCGGTACCATTAATTATTCAGACGTTCTTTATATTCTTCATCGCATATGGATGGGCAAAGATATGGAAACTTCCCCATGATATAGCAGCCCCTGCAGGAATGATTGGAGCAAGCAACTTCTTTGAACTTGCTGTTGCAGTGGCTATTTCACTCTTTGGTCTGGACTCTGGGGCCGCCCTTGCAACAGTTGTGGGAGTACTGGTTGAAGTTCCAGTAATGCTTACACTTGTAAGGATTGCCAACAACACAAGGCACTGGTTTAAACAAACTGATGAAAGGGGAATATAAAACATATGAAAAAGAAAGTTGCATTTGTATGTGTCCACAACTCCTGCCGTTCTCAAATGGCAGAAGGCTGGGCAAAGAAATTGGGAACTGATGTATTGGAAGCATATTCTGCAGGAACAGAAAGTTACCCTGAAGTAAAACCATTGGCAGTGCAGGTAATGGAAGAAGCAGGAGTGGATATGAGTGGCCATCATCCCAAGTTGTTAAGTGATATACCAGCAGAAGTAGATATCTTAATAACGATGGGTTGTAATGTAGAATGCCCTTATGTACCATGCAAGCATAGAGAAGATTGGGGGCTTGCTGACCCGTCAGGCGGACCAATAGAGGATTACAGAAAAACAAGAGATATAATTAAGGAAAAAGTGGAGGATTTGATACAGAGGGTAAAAAATAACCAGATTTGATAAGCAGAATGTAATTAATCTAAATAAAAAGAGTGCAGTGAAGAGAAAACTTCATGCATTTTTTTATTTTTTTAAATATTGAAGTGACTATTGACAGATATAAAAAACAGGAGTATTATACGTATATACTTATATGAGTATATAAGTATAGATTTAAAATTGCAGTTGCTTAGAGTATAAAGTATGTCTGATACAAAGCCAAAATTTTAACGAAAGGAAGATTTTATGGATAAATTAACTGATTTTTTCAAGGTATTGTCTGATGAAACACGTTTAAGGATACTTATTCTGCTGTATCATAAAAAACTTTGCGTATGTGAGATGTGTGGAATAACAGGAGAGTCACAGCCCAAAATATCAAAACATCTTGCTAAACTTAGGGATATGGGCTTTGTAAAAGATGAAAGGCAGGAACAGTTCATATTTTATGATTTAAATCTTAAAGAGGAAGTGTACAAAGCCATACTGGAGAAAATAGTGGATAATATCAACGATTATCCAGAACTAAAAAGTGATATAGAAAAGTGTAAACATGCTGAAAAATATCTTGAAGCGTGCAGAAGGTAAGGAGGATGTTTTCATATGAATATATTGTCCCTAATATTTGGCTGGCTAAATGACCAACTATTGAAAATGACGTGGCTGTCAGAACTTGTAAGGCTTCTTGTAGAAAAGGTATTCCGCTTGTCCGTTAATGGCAGGCTGGGTGGAAGCATCCACTTCTTTATCTATGATACTATAAAGATTTTTATACTATTATCCCTGCTAATATTTGTTATATCCTATATCCAGAGTTATTTTCCGCCAGAGAGAACAAAGAAGATTCTCGGAAAGATAAAAGGCATTAAAGGGAATATACTCGGGGCACTGCTTGGTACCATAACTCCCTTTTGCAGTTGCTCCAGCATACCGATTTTTATAGGCTTTACATCGGCCGGTTTGCCTTTGGGTGTAACCTTCTCTTTCTTAATATCTTCACCAATGGTAGATTTGGCATCATTGATGTTGTTAATGTCATTTTTTGGTGCTAAAATTGCCATAGCCTATGTTGTTGTAGGCTTGATTTTAGCGGTTATTGGAGGAACTTTAATAGAAAAGTTTAGACTTGAAAAATATGTAGAAGGATATGTAAGGGAAATCGAAAATGTTGATGCAGAAGTGCCTGAAATGACCCGCAAGGAAAGAATATCATATTCAAAGGAACAGGTCAGAGATATTATCGAAAGGGTTTGGCTATATGTATTAATCGGCGTAGGCATAGGGGCGGCTATTCATAACTGGATTCCCCAGTCATTCATAGAAAATGTGGTTGGAGGTAATAATCCATTTGCAGTGTTACTTGCTACTGTAGTGGGCATTCCAATGTATGCTGATATATTCGGTACTCTGCCAATAGCCGAAGCGTTATTTGCAAAAGGAGTGAACGTAGGGACTATAGTGTCATTTATGATGGCAGTAACAGCCCTGTCGCTGCCTTCCATGATTATGCTGAGCAAGGTAGTAAAGCCTAAACTTTTAGCAATCTTTGTATCCATTGTATCAGCAGGGATTATATTAATTGGATATATATTTAATGCTTTTTCATATATTTTTGTATAAAGGAGAGGGTTTAAATGTCAAAGAACTGGTATCCAGTAATTAACTATGAAAATTGTATTGAGTGCGGGGCATGTTTTAACAAGTGCTCACACGGGGTTTACAAGAAAGAAGTTGACAGGCCTGTGGTAGTATATCCCTAAGGTTGTGTTGAAGGATGCAGAGGATGTCAAAACCTATGCCCTTCAGATGCAATTGAGTATGTTGGCGACACTGGTGGAAAGGATAATTGCAGTTGCGGATGCTGCAGTTGCTAAACGTTGGGAGGCGGAAGGTGTGAGACCAGTTATTTTAAAGGAGAAATATCCTGCACAGGCAATATCTGCAAAGCGATAATTGCATGTCTTAATCATGCAATAAGTTATGTCGAGGATGATGATGAGCCTTTAGGTGGCAGAATAGAAATTGATTATGCAAAATGTACAGGGTGTGGAACCTGTGCAAAGGAATGCTGTGGAATGGCAATAATAATGGAATAATTAGTATAAATTGATGAAGGAGGATTTTATTATGGTAATTAAAGTTTTAGGTCCAGGATGTGCCAATTGCAAGAAATTAGAGGCTAATGTCAGGGAGGCTGTAAAGGAACTGGGAATTGAAGCCACTATTGAAAAAGTAGAGGATTTTAAGGACATTATGGCATATGGTGTAATGAGAACACCTGCACTTGTAGTAGATGAACAGGTAAAGGTTATGGGAAGAGTTCCGTCGGTAGAGGATATTAAAAGATATTTATAACGAGGCGGGAGCATATTTCCGCCTCATTGAAACGCCGCTAATGTAAGAAAATTTTACTACAACCGAAAAATTTTCTTATGAATCTAGGCGTTATAAAGAAGGAGGCTTTTATTATGGGATGTTGCGAAACTCAAAGAAACAATACCTGCTGCAGTACGAATTGTGGGTGTGAAGAGCCAAATTATGAAGCAGAAAAGAGAAAAATAATAATCGATTTTATGTATTTGGATTTAAGTATATGTACGAGATGCCAGGGTACGGAGGACAGCCTTGAAGAAGCAATTGAAGATGTGGCCAAAGTGCTTGAATTAGCAGGCGCAGAAGTTATTGTAAATAAAGTTCATATTGATAGTAAAGAAAAGGCCATACAGTATAGATTTGAGAGCTCACCTACTATCCGTATTAATGGGAAGGATATACAACTGGAAACGAGAGAGTCACTTTGTGAATCGTGTGGCGATTTGTGCGGGGATGAAGTGGACTGTCGTGTATGGGTGTATAAAGGTAAAGAATTCAATGTTCCTCCAAAAGCAATGATAGTTGATGCTATACTTCGTGAATTATATAGCGATAAACAAGGACAGTTGAATGATAGAGCTGATAGTAAAGCATATCAATTACCGGACAATTTGCGGCGTTTTTTTGAGTCGGTTGAGAAAAATAAACAATGTGATTAATACTTAGATAAATAAACTCCTATTTTTCCAGATGTGTGAAAATGGGGTAAATAAAGTTCTTTTAGGAAACATGGTTTATAAGGGCAAAGGAAGCCTGTAGCCATGTTTTTTTATTGAGTTTTTAGAGTTAAAAGAGGTTTATTACAAGCCCATGAAGAAATCATTAATAATATCTAAGATACTGTCGATATAGTGGATATTATAAAGCACGTCTACAATTTTATTGCAAGTGAGTGAGGATATGGATAAAAAATATTTTGTAGAGATTGAAGGTAATAAGGTTGCCTATACTGTAGTTAAAACCAGGCGAAAAACAATAGGGATCACGATTGATAGTAATGGTGAGGTAAAGGTATCCGTTCCCTTACATATCAGTGAAAAACAGATTCGGGAAACAGTCCAGAAAAAAGCAGACTGGATCATTAAGAAAGTAAATGAAGTTATAGAGAGAAATTCAAATTTGATACGCAGGCAGTTTATCGGTGGGGAAATATTCTTGTATCTTGGCAATGAATATATCCTTGAAATACTGGAAAAAGATTTATGCGAGGTTGAAGTGTTCATACAAGAGGATACTGTTACGGTGTACATATCTAAGGGATTATCTGAGGAAAGCAGGCATCAGGTAATAAAAGAAGCATTGATAAAATGGTACAGGCAGCGTTTTGCTGAAATTGTTAAAGAAAGAATTGAAAAGTATTCTTATCAACTCAAAGTGACTCCCTGCAAAGTGGTGATCAAAGACCAGAAAACCAGGTGGGGGAGTTGCAGTATAAAGGGAAATATTAATTTAAACTGGAGATTGATTATGGCACCTCTTCATGTAATTGATTATGTAATTGTGCACGAACTGTGCCACTTGAAAATTATGAATCACTCAAAAGACTTTTGGAACCTTGTAGAGTCTATTCTGCCAAACTATGCTGAAAGTAGAAAGTGGCTGAAAGTGAACGGAAATATATTGGTAATATAGATTAATCGGTGTAAAATGTATTGTAGATGATAGGTTCGAAAGGCTAAAAATAAAAGACCAATATCACCTGTATAATAAAGGAGATGGTTTTATGGCAAAGAGAATAAAAGTTAAACCAAGTAAGCCAGCATTGCTGTTTGGTATGGTGTTAGGTATTATTTTTGTATTTATAGGATTATTCATAGCAATTCCTGCTGCAGGTATTTTTGGTGTATTCTGGACAATGGTTGCAGTTTGTATAACAGGGCTTCAAGCATATAACTTTTTTAGCGGTAAAGGTGTTGCGTCATGGGAGATAGAAACAGACGATGAAGAGAAAGATAATCAGTCAACATCTTTAAGTGGTGATTTTGAAATAAAGCTTAGAAAACTAAATAGGCTAAAAGAAGATGGCCTCATTACTGAAGAGGAATTCCAAAAGAAGCGCGAAGAAATTTTGCGGGAAAAGTGGTAGTATAATTAATCTGGAGGTGATAATGTGGAGCAACCCAAAATCATAATAAATACAACTCTGTCCAAAGAAGACTATAGGAGATTTTTATATATTGCCACATTTAGAAGAAATAAAGTTATAATCCCCTTAATTGGATTAATCGCTTTGATTGGAAGCTTTGTTGTCAATTTCGACGGTGGCAGCTTTAATCTTATTAAATTTATCATATCTTGGGTATTTTTGTTTGCATTGGCAATTGGCGCGGTATTATTTAAAGTTGAAAAGAAAAATGCTCAGCGGGTAAAAACAGATAAGACAGGTGCATTTGACAGCATCAATACTTTAAAATTTTATGAGGATCGAATTGTTATGGAAAATGAGACCCTTAAGTCAAAGGGGGAACTAAAATACGAACAATTTTATGCCCTAATGGAAAGCAGAGATTACTTTATTTTTTATTTGACTGCAAACCAAGCTTCATTGATAAGGAAAAAAGATGTAGATGATCTTGATGCTTTTAGGGAATTTATTGTTCAGAAATTTAAAGGCAGGTATAAAAAAATATAGCCGTAAAAGGTAGAAGCACTAAAGGCCACTCTGTCTAATGTTAGGCTCATAGTCTGCGAAAGGCCTTGGCTTATATTGGAGAAAGTAAGTGCCTCAAACAATATGGGGGAGTTAAATAAAGTATGGTAAAACACGAATCAATAAAAATCAAGGTTGCTACTATATTTACCGTTCTATGTGCTTTGATGGCCTTCGTCAGCGTTTTTCCTCAAATCATATTTTCACTATACTTGTCCAATAAATATAATGTAGATACAGCCAATGCAAGTACAGTAGGAATCATAGGCGGTGCTGATGGGCCAACAGCAATTTTTTTGTCAGGTCAAATTTCTCACTCGTTTACCGCCATCTTTGTATTACTAACTATATTAGGAAGCCTATATCTGGTTATTAACAAATACAAGGAAAAACATAATTGATATAGAACTGCATTTATTATCTGCGATAAGAAAGGTTTTGGAGACCATAGGGAAAAGGTATAGGGTTTACATTGGAATTTGTTTGAAACCAAGTTTGTGTATTAGAAAGGCGGATAGCTATTTAAACATTGTCTATCCGCCGATTTTTAGTCCTAACCAATCAAGGCTAGCACTGGCGATAGCCTCAAACCGAAATGGCGCTTGTCGTTTCAGTTAAGTCTCTACGAGTTCGCTTTGGTTGAATGCTACTCGATCGAACTCTTCTTCTGAACTTGCTACCATGAGTGACGATACAGAAGCTCCGGCCACATTGGTCAGGGTTCTCATCATGTCGACGACTACATCTACTCCCATCACTATGGCAAGACCCTCAATAGGAAGTTTAAGGCTTGTGAGCACAACAGTAGTAACAATGGATGCTGTTCCAGGAACACCAGCAATTCCTATTGATGAAAAAGTCGTTACACCTATGAGAAGTAGGTAGTGACTCATGGTAAGCTCTACATCAAATATTCTTGCCACAAACACGGCAACTATAGCCGGGTAAAGGCCGCCGCAAGCATTCATACCCACTGTAGCGCCCAGAGGGGCTGTAAAACTGGCGATCTTCTCAGAGACCTTTACTCGTTCCACCAGTGAGCGTATAGTTACGGGTAAGGTGCCATAACTAGATTGGGTAGAGAATGCCACCATTAGTGCGGGGGACATTTTTTGGAAAAACTTTATGGGGTTAACCTTTGCTACAATGGCGACAAGGCTTGCGTGGACTAATACTAACTGTAAAATGCAGGCGATATAAACCGCAGCAATAAATTTAAGTAGGGGTAGAATTGTTTCTAAGCCGTATTTTGCGGCTATGGTCGTGATGAGACCATAAACACCATAAGGAGTCAAGGAAATAACCATTTTGGTGGATCGGAACATAATCCTTTGAAAAGACGCAATAAATTCTTTTACAGGCTTTATAGCTTCAGGATGCCTTTGGCTTTCAATTATGATAGCTGCGGCAATCCAAATGGAAAAGACTATAATTGGCAGGATTTTCGCTTCTGCCATTGCCTGTATGGGATTGGTCGGTAGCATGTCAAGAAATACCTGCGAAAAAGTGGGGATTTCCCGGGCTTTAAAAGACTCATCAGGTGTGAAAGATATACCTGCCCCAATGTTCATGGCTTGAGCCACTACAATACCGATAGCCGTAGCTACAGCGGTGGTGGAAAGAAGCCATGCAAAAGATTTAACCCCGATACGCTTTAATTGATCAGGATTCTTCAATGTAGTTATGCTTGAAATAATCGATGTCATTACTAGTGGAATTACAAGCATTTTGATTAGGCTTACATAAGCTTTGCCAACTAAGTCTAAAATCAGGGAACTTTCTTTAAAGAAAGTTCCCATGGCTATACCAAAAAACATACCGGTAAGAACAGTGATACCAAAGTTAATGTGGTTTTTGCGCATTTTGTAAAGAACTAGCGCACCTGCAATGCTGAGTAAGAATGATATAAAACTCACTAGATCCATCTCCTTTAGCTAGAATTAAGCTTGAAAATAAAGAGGTAATAGCGCCGGCCGGCAAAAGCATATTACCTAATTAAAAAAGACTTTCGCCAAATATTCAGAGGCGAAAGTCTTCCGCGGTTCCACTCTGCTTAAACTGCAAACATAAGATTTTTATGTCTGCAGTTCAACTTTATCGGCATATTTTTATGCCGTACCCTATAACGGGGGCTTCCGTCTAAGCCTAACAAGTCATAGTTTGCTTCGGCATGCCACTCCCGGGTGCACTTCAACAATCATGCCATGAGAACCTTTCAGCCAAAGGGCTCTCTCTCTGTGATGGTCATTGAAAGTCTACTCTTCCCGTTCACAGCGTTTATTCGTATATACAATTAATCCTATCGGATTACTAGGAATTAATCAAAATTATAAATGCAGTTTTAAAAAAAAGCAATACCAAATTTTCAATGACAGACTTCATAAGTTCTTCACATTTTTTTGATAATCTTTATATACGATTGATATACATGGGACCACAGCTCATACAAAATACTTTGTCAAAGAGGTGTTGAAAATGGAATTTACGGCAGAGGCTTTGCTGAATTTACTTTTCATAGGTGGATTTTTCTACATAATTCTAAGAGGCGGAGGCTGTTGCGGAGGTCACAACCGTGTAGGCAATAACCGGACGGGAAGACAGCAATTAAGACTCAAATACAGTGTAGATGTTACCAAAACCAATATGATTTGGGAGGTGACAGCATGGCAGGTTGGTTCAGCAAATTCCTGGATAAGATAGCCAAAGCCAATGAAAAGGAATTCGCAGGTAAAAAGATGGATTGCTGTGAACTTCATCGTAACCAGGACAATGATAAAAAAGTAAAGAATCTAAAAGGCCGTTAATGTTGCGCAGGATATTTGCGATTGAAATGTTTAAATGCCATTGGACACCTTTTAGGGTTAAACTTTGTCAGTGGCATTTTCTTTTTACTAATATTACTGCCATGACTGGTAGTGTAAAAAAAATATAGGAAACAGGTTGCAAATGAGATTAAGAGGGTGTCATGAGAGACGGGTAAAAGGTAATAAAGTGCAAAAAGATAAATGCTTTTATGAGATGTATGGTGTAAAATAAAGGAGTAATACAGTGGCAGAATTATATAAAAGGATCAAAGGAGGATTTATATTATGTGGTTTATATTTGCATTCTTATCAGCTGTATTTGCTGCGCTTACATCTATACTTGCTAAGATAGGGATTGAGGGGATTAGTTCCAATTTAGCAACTGCAATACGCACAGTAGTTGTGTTGGTGATGGCATGGGGTATAGTTTTTATTACAGGAACCCAGAGCCAAATAACTGCTCTCAGTAAAAAAAGTTGGATATTTTTAATTCTATCAGGCATTGCCACAGGATTATCATGGCTTTGTTATTATAAGGCATTACAAATAGGGGAAGCTTCAAAGGTCGTTCCAGTAGATAAATTTAGTGTTGTTATTACAATGATACTTGCTTTTATAGTATTACATGAGGTGCCCACTACTAAAACAATTCTTGGCGGCATATTTATTACAATTGGCACATTTATAATGGTTTTGAAGGGGTAATGGTTTGTATAAAGTTATAAAGAAAGATTTTTATAAAGAAGGTGGTTTAATGGCAGAATATAAGGTAATATTTCACATTGATGAGAATGACAAATGGAATTTATTATTAAAAAATGTCAGCAATTTATTAAATGCTACAGATGGTGAAGAAGTTTATATTGAAGTTTTGGCTAATTCAGAAGCAGTAAAGTATTATGCTCCCAGCCAGAATTTTAACACCGATATTGAAACAATGAAAAATTTACATAAAAAAGGAGTAAAATTTGTTGCCTGCAATAATGCACTAGCAGCCCATGGTATACAAAAAGAAAACATAATTGAATTTGTAGATGTTGTTCCAGCTGGGGTTTTAGAACTTGTTAAAAAGCAAAATGAAGGATATGCCTATATAAAACCATAAGGCATTATTGAGGAGTCTTCTTTTGTTTTGCAAATGTTTAAGTTACGCAAATAAAGTTTTTACATGAAACATGGTTTATCATGGCAAAGAAAAGCCTTGTAAGCCATGTTTTTTTAAGTTCTATTTTAAATAAAAACCTCAAAATATTTTTTTACAAGGAAGGGAATTAATAAAAAATATGGAATATAAAATAATAGATTTTAAATCTTAGATTTATGACTAAATATTTTTAATATTACTTTTCTGGACTAATGCTTGTTAAGGGAAGGGTAAAATGAGTTCAAAATTCGAGTTTTTTCAATTTAATACTTTAGTGGATATGGCCTATGAAGAACTGAAAAAGGATATTACGTTGAATGTCCTAAAACCAGGTCAGAGAATAATAGTGAGGGACTTATGTAATAGGTATGGCATCAGTGAAACACCCATTAAGCAGGCATTAAACAGACTTCTAATGGAAGGGCTTATTGAAAGTGTTCCAAGAAGGAATATGACCGTAAAGCGGATCAGACTTAGAGAACTTGATGAACTGCTGGAAATTAGATATATGATAGAAATCTTCTATGTAGACAAGGTTCTGGAAACTTTAAAAAACAATCCTGTAGCTAAAGAAAAATTCATTGCAAACCTGACAGAACATGAAAAAGTAGCGGAAAACATCGAAAATATCAATGATTATTATAAACACTTTTCGTTGGACAGGCAGTTTCACCAACTCTACGTGGAGTGTTCCGGCAATGAAAAAGCACTGGATATATACAAAAAAATGGAAACCCATATTTACATGTACTACGTTTACGGGAAACAAACTACTACCAGGATTAAAGAGGCAGTTCAGGAGCATAAAGCCATATTTGATGCCCTCATGTTTTTTGACAAGAATCTGGTATTGGAAATGATAAAAAGGCATTTTAATTTTGCAAAACAGGACATACACGCTTTATGGGAAAAAACATCATAACAATATCTTTAACACCTAATATGAAAGGGGGGAGCATGTGCCGGCTTTCAGGGTTTATAAACCATAATTAAGTAAATAAGTTTTATGTACATAAAGGAGATGGAGACAAAAATGGAGATGTTCCATTTAACTGGCAAAAAGCTATAGTAACAGGTGCGGCTCAAGGTTTGCCGATTATATAAATGGAGCAATAATACCTGTAGATGGAGGATATTTAAGCAGATAAAAGGAAGGAAGATATCTATGAAAACTACCTATAAAATTCTTATAACACCGCGCTCTTTTGGAAAAAGCAGCAGTAAACCCTTGGATCTGTTAAAGGAAAAAGGTTATGAAGTTGTGCAAAATCCCTATGGGAGAATAATGACCCGACAAGAAATGATGAAACACATAGTCGATGTAGATGGGATAATAGTAGGTGTGGATCCCTTGGATAGAGAGGTCCTTGCCTGTGGAAAACGCCTGAAAGCAATTTCAAAATACGGTGTTGGAACAGACAATATAGATGTGGAATATGCCAAAGAAAAGAATATACCGGTGATGAGAACAGTTGGTGCAAACGCTGAAGCCGTGGCGGATTTTACTTTTGCGTTGATGTTGGCTGTAGCCAGGAGAATAGTGGAGATAGATGCCGGTTGCAGGAAATTAAACTGGAACAAAATCACTTCCATTGAAGTGCACGGCAAGACTTTGGGCTTAATAGGTTTGGGCGCCATAGGCAAAAAAGTGGCCAGACGGGCAGCTGGTTTTGATATGAAGGTGCTCGCTTTTGACACTTTTAAGGATGAGGTCTATGCTAAGGAAAACGGGATAACATACGTAACCTTAGAGGAGCTTCTAAAAGAATCCGATTTTATTAGCTTACACCTTCCCTTGACAGATGAAACCAGGAATTTAATAAGTTATGAACAGTTTAAGATGATGAAGCCTATGGCAGTTATAGTAAACACAGCTCGGGGAGGAATTATCGACGAAAACGCGCTACTTTGGGCATTGAAGGAAAAAAGAATATGGGGCGCGGGGATCGATGTGTTTGAAGAAGAACCCCCAAAAAACAGTGAACTGCTAAAGATGGATAATATTGTTATCGGTTCCCACTGTGCAGCGTCTACTTATGAAGCCATTGAGAAAATGGGAATGATGGCAGCGGAAAATTTAATCGAATGCTTGGAAAAACATGAAGCCTCAGCTAATTGAACTAAAATTAGCACGAATACTAAACAATATTATAAGGAGTAAGTCACTATGAACATTCTGGCTATAGAAATAAGCACATCATCGGCCAAGGCAATGCTGTATTCACCGGAAGAAGGCGCCAAGGCTGTAGAAAGCATAACCTTTCCGCCTAAATCCTGTGATGTCATGTCACAAGAACCGGGGGATATCTACGATTTATTAAAAAAATGCATTTTATCTATAACTGATAAGACGCGAAATATAGATGCCATCGGTGTCTGCACCACGTGGCATACCATCTTATTTTTAGGGCAAAATCACAATCCCCTAGGGCGAATATACACCTGGGCTCATAATAAGGCCAGCGTAATCGTAGAGAATTATAGAAGAGATGACGGTTTCAAAAAATGGTATTACAACAAAACGGGGTGTATGGTAAATAGCACCTATCCCTTGTGGCAGTATATATATTTCCGCGATACGAAGTCACCCATGTGCAATGAGAAGGCTCTTATCTCATCCCAACAGGCCTTTATTTTTGAAAAGCTTACGGGCGAGTTTGTTATGTCTAAAACCACTGCGGCAGGTTCTGGGTTTTTAAATATCAAATCTCTAAGCTGGGATAAGGATATCCTGGACTTTGCAGGGTTAAAAGAAGAACAATTGCCGGCATTAAAGGAACCCACTTATTCAGCACCTTTAAAGCAAGAAGTGGCCTCGGAACTGAATCTTCCCCCAGGTATACCGGTAGTGCTCGGAGGCGCCGATGGAGCTATGAATCAGATTGGCGATGGTGCAGTAAAACATGGCTTTATGACTTTCTCCGTTGGAACCAGCGGCGCACTGCGAATGGTAGCTGATCAGCCGATTTTGCCAAATCAGCCTTCTACATGGTGTTACTATCTGATTGATGACATGTGGATAGCTGGAGCTGCAACTAGTGGAGCCGGAAACTGCGTTGACTGGTTTATAAAAAAACACAGCTTCGGTGAGGTTAAGCTGAAGCATGATGACCTGGGACAAAAACTGCATGAGGTTGACAGAGACGATGCTCCCATATTTATGCCTTTTCTGTACGGAGAGCGGTGTCCTGGATGGCGGGACGACCGCAGAGGAGCTTTTTACAATCTGACAGGAAAACATGGTCTTGTGGACATGTATTATGCAGTACTGGAAGGTGTGCTCTTTAACCTTTACCACTGCTTTAGGCTTTTAACTCGGGATATCGGGAAGCCTTCAAAGGTCATAATTTCAGGTGGAATAGAGCACTCACAAGAATGGCTTCAGATGGCCTCAGATATTTTTCAGACTGAGCTAGCAGTGTCACAGGTTCAGCATGCCTCCCTTCTGGGAACGGCGGTTTTGACACTGAAAGCGGTGGGCGGAATACCCAGTCTTGCATACCACACCCCTACTCCGAAAAGAATAATAAAACCACAAGAGGATTTGGCGGAATTATTCCATAAGCGTTTTGAAAAATACCTGGAAATATACAATAAGTGTTAGTGAAGGATTTTTGCAAATATCCTCGGTGCTGATATTACCGAGGATATTTTTTTTAAAAAGATAAAAAGCCGCGGTAATTTGCAAATACCGTGGCTTGGTAAAATATTATAATTTAACAGCTTCTAATTCACGCAATCTTTCGCTGATGTTTTTTAACTCACTGGCAATTTGCTGTGTTATCAAATCTAGCTTTTGTGCCCTCTCTCTTTCCATCATTTTTCTTATTTTCAAACGTCCGACTCCGTATGGGTCATTGTAAAAAGTCATCTTAAAAAATACCTCCTCATTATTAGTAATCATTACTATTTATGTAAATAATATCAGTAATCATTATCATTTGTCAAGATCTTTTTAATAAATTTTTTTAGAAAAAATGATATTATAAAGATGGATAGCATAAAACATTTACATAGGCGCTGGTATATCTATTATAAAGTGTACATTTATTTAAACCCATTTAAAGGGTGGTATGTTTGCGGCACGTAAGAAAGCGAAGGAGTAGATTAAAGTGACTAAAGTGGTTATAAAAGAGTGCAGAGAATATTAAGATGTTGGGTATGGAAATTGAAAAAGTTGCTGTCCTAACTGCCGCAAGATTAAGGAAGATAGGGGAAAGCAAACTGGAGAACATAACAATAGATGGTGATTATGATGATGTTCCAGAGTTAGATAATTTTAAACTGCCAAAGCGCTACAAAAGCAGTAAAAAGCTAAATTTTAAAGTCCTGATAAGGATTATCGATTTTTTTAAAACTGTGCCAAGGATTAACAGGAAAAAGTGTAGAAACTGCAATGTATGTGTAGAGAGCTGTCCTGCATCAGCTATTAATGAGGAGACTAAACAAATTGATTATAAGGTCTGCATAGAATGCTTGTGCTGCCATGAATTGTGTATGTATAAAGCAGTGGAGCTAAAGAAGAAAAACTTCTTTGCCGGCTTAATAGCTGACCTAAGTCTTAGGAGATATAGCTAAGAGATGTATGTTTGTCTTTAACTTTAAAGATTTTTGTAAAAGAAGGAAAAGTAAAATCTGTATAGAATATATAAGGTTAAGTTTTTTCATAATGTTAAAATCGGTTAGGATTAAAATTTTATTTAACTAATATTGATAAACATTTAACAACTATTTTATTGAAAGCAAAATTTAAGTATAAATGATTGGAGTGTTACAAATGAAATATGACAGAGTTTATAATTTTTCTGCAGGTCCAGCTATAATGCCCGTTGAAGTTCTAGAAGAAATTGCAAGTGAAGTGCTAAATTACAGAGGTAGCGGCATGAGCGTTATGGAAATGTCGCACCGCTCCAAAGTTTTCCAAAATATCATCGACGAGGCGGAAGCCGATTTGCGTGACCTCATGAACATTCCTGACAATTACAAGGTATTGTTTGTTCAGGGCGGTGCTACACTGCAGTTTGCGATGGTTCCAATGAACTTAATGAAAAACGGTGTTGCCGATTATATTGTAACCGGCGCATGGTCAGAAAAAGCATATCTGGAAGCCAAAAAGTACGGAAAAGCCAACTTGCTTGCAACAAGTAAAGATAAAAATTACAGTTATATTCCTGATTGTTCGGACTTGCCCGTTGATCCCAATGCTGACTATGTTTACATCTGCGAAAATGAAACAATACATGGTACAACATTCAAAAAGCTCCCAAATACTAAGGGGAAAGTTTTGGTTTCCGACCAGTCGTCAATGTTCCTGTCCAAACCGTGTAATGTTTCGGACTACGGCCTTATATATGCCGGTGTTCAAAAAAATGTTGGCCCTGCTGGCCTGGTGATTGTAATCATAAGAGAGGATCTTATAAGAAAAGATTTAGATGAAATAGTGCCTACTTATATGCGCTATGACATACACGCAGAAAATGGTTCCTTATACAATACGCCCAACTGTTGGAGCATATATGTCTGCGGCAAAGTTTTCAAATATCTTAAGAAAATCGGCGGCCTTTCCGTCATGCAGAAGATAAACGAAGAAAAAGCTGCTATATTATATGATTTTCTCGACAACAGCAAAATGTTCCGTGGTACGGCAGAAAAGGAATACCGTTCTTTGATGAACGTCACTTTTGCAACTGGAGATAAGGAACTTGACGCAAAAGTCATTGCGGCAGCTAAAGCAGCCGGTTTTGACAACTTGAAAGGGCATAGAAGTGTGGGCGGTTTACGCGCATCTATCTATAATGCTATGCCTAAGGAGGGCGTTGAGGCATTGGTCGCCTTCCTTGAAAAATTCGAAAAAGAAAATCTAGTATAAGTATGGATATATGTAATGGGCGGCCTTTGGTCGCCCATTACAAATGATGAAGAAGAAAAGATTAAGGCGTTAAGGTTAATATGTGAAAAGTATACTCCAACAAAGATGGCTTATTTTCCTATAGCGATTAAAGCTGGATTAAAACGAACTAATATATACTCTATAAAAATTGAAGAAATAACAGCAAAAAGAAAGAAATATGATGCAAATGGACAAAAGCAACCATTTATTTAATTTAGTATTGACTTAACCAAAAAACTAAAGCATAATTTAATTAAGCAATTACTTAATTAAAAGGTGGTGTAGGTTGATATGGAACCTATAAAGATGTTTAAAGCCTTAGCAGATGAAACAAGGTATAAAATACTTATATTGCTGCTTCAGCATAATTACTGTGTCAGAGCACTGTCGAAAGAACTTGGGCTGACGGAATCTGCAGTTTCACAGCATTTAAAAGCATTGAAAGAGGCAGGCTTACTTGTTGGTGAGAAAAAGGGTTATTTTATGCACTATGATGTAGACCGAGATAGCTTGAACGAACTTGCAGCTAAAATTAAAGAACTTGCTTTAATTAAACGAGAAGCTTGTAGTCCCGAAAGCATGGAAGGGAGCAAAAAACGCCATGGAAGTTGTAAGTGTCACAAATCTTAAAAAGAAATACGGAGAATTTCTTGCAGTTGACCATATTTCTTTTAGCATAAAGCAGGGGGAAGTATTTGGATTTTTAGGGCCAAACGGAGCCGGCAAAACTTCAACAATCAATATGATGATCGGTTTATCCAGACCGACCGGTGGCCATATTGAGATTTTTGGAATTGATGCCGTAAAAGATGTAAAGAAAGTACAGAGAATTATAGGTGTTGTTCCGGATGAAAACAATCTGTATGATGAAATGAACGGCTTTGATAATCTTTGCTTTTGTGCTTCATTATATGGGATAAGTAAAGCAAAACGCGAAAAAAGAGCAGTGGAACTGTTAGAACAATTTAATTTAACGGATGCTGGAAAACGGCCTTTTAAAACATATTCAAAGGGGATGAAACGAAAGCTCACAATTGCTGCTGCCATCATACACGATCCTAAAATATTGTTTTTAGATGAACCGACTACCGGAATAGATGTTGAAAGTGCAAGGCAAATAAGGGAACTTATATTGCATTTAAAAAATCAAGGCAAAACTATATTCATTACTACTCATTACATTGAAGAAGCCCAGCGGGTATGTGATAGGATTGCTTTTATTGTAAAGGGCAGGATTGTGAAAATTGGGTCAGTAAGAGAGTTGTTGGAAAATACAGAGCAGGAACATAAACTCAAATTGAAAGTTGCAGGCAGTTTAAATGAACTAAGTGGAGAACTTAAAAACCATTTTCAAAATTTCAAGTTAGAGATTCTAGATGAAAATTCTTTGCTAATTACTTCTGAAGAACGCGTAACTCTATCTCCTATTATTCGATGGCTGGATAGTAAAGGGATTTTGGTTTATGAGGCAAGAGAGATAAAGCCCTCCTTAGAAGATGTGTTTGTTAAAATAACGGGGAGTAAAGCTGCGCAAATAAGTGGAAAAGAAAAGGTGGAGATGTAAAGTGGAAACAGCAATCGCGTTTTGGAACATTTTAAAAAAAGATATAAAAAATTACTATTTAAAACCACCTAATATTAGCTGGGGAATTATATTTCCTTTGTCATGGACATTGATGCAGCTAATACGCTCACCGAATATGGAGATTATTGAGCTGCTGCCGGGTTTAATGGCAATGAGTGTATTGTTTGGAACAACTTCAATGCTGGCAGTTACAATAACGTTTGAAAAGAGGTCTCACTCCTTTGATAGATTATTGCTTGCCCCAATTAGTTTAGGTATACTGGTCTTTGCTAAATTATCGGGAGCAGTAATATTTGGCTTGGTAAATGCGTTTGTCCCTGTTGTTTTTGCTGCATTTTTTACAGATTTAAGTGGAATAAACTGGCCAATTGTGATAATCGCTGTTATCTTAATCGCAATAACTTCTGCCTTAATTGGTTTGTTGATTGCCGTATCTGTTAAGGAAGTGTTTGAAGCACAGACATTATCCAACTTTTTTAGATTTCCCATGCTTTTTTTGTGCGGATTGTTTATGCCAATTGAGCATTTACCCGCCATTTTGAAACCAATAACCTTTTGTTTGCCCTTGACTTATGGAACTGATGCACTAAACAGGGCTATTAGATGCAGCTCGATTTTTTATCCAACGTTTAATATTTTTATAACTCTGGTATTTAGTGTCTTATTGTTTTGTTTGTGCCAACGAAGTATAAAAAAGAACTGGATTTTATAATTTTAATAGTTCTTTCGCACAATTTCGGCGTTTATCTATATTATATATTAAGAAAATACGAGTAATAAAATTGGGGAGGTTTTTTTATGTCCGGTCGGAAAATAACGATAAACAGCCCTCAATGCCGAAATTGTGTATGTGAATATAATCGCCTGGAAGAGGCACGGTTCTGGTCCAGAATACTGCAAGAGCATGCACTTTTTATTAAACTGGGATTGCCTGCAGACCAGATAGAATTGAGGGAAGAAGCACAGACCTTTATTGATAGATTCATGGAATTGAGAAGAGCGCTTAACAGAGTATCAAGGCTTGAAGGAAGACTCTTAGATGACTTGATAAATGCAGTAAAAGCCATAATCGAATTTAAAGCAAAACTATTGAGGAAGCTTATTCAATGTAGAGCAGAACCGGGAAGCAACTATCCACTTTTGTTAGACCATATTAGAAGGGAAGCGGAGCGTTTTCTGGAACTCTTGCAAATGCCAGTTCCTCAGGATCCCCTGACGATGCTCCTTGAGCAAGAAGTATTCTGGTTGCGCATAATGAAGGAGCATATAGAGTTTATCATACACTTGCTTGACCCGTCTGAAAGAGAGTTAATAAATCAAGCCGAAGAATCCAGAAGAGTTTTTTCGCGCTTGCTGGAAACGGCAAGGGACTTTGAATCGATGGCCAAAACAAGGCCTAGAAGTTTCAATACAGCTTTACGTTTTACTCAAGATGTCATTAACAACACTACTGCCCTTCGCGATTTTAAAGCAGCAGCGTTTGAATTGGCAAAACTATGCGAAATCTTGGGTATTGTATCGACGCCGCTGTTACTTGACCATGTGAGGCGTGAAGCAGATAAGTTTCTCGATGAGCTAAATATTCTGTTGCCTGAAGCCAGAAGGTGTAGTTTAAATAATCAACTGGACAGTGAAATTGTATACAAAAACCAGATCCAGGATCTTTTCCCAAATTAATTAAATTAAGTATTATGAATGAAGTACGGGAGTGCAAATAGCGCTCCCGTTAGTACGTTTAGGGCTAAAATATGAATTGAAAAGGGCCAGAAGCAAATCCCATAAAGCAAAGAGATTTATGCATCTTGCCTCCTTTAAATTTTGCGTATATAGGTAATACTAATATTGTATTCGGAAAAAATTAACTTGAAATTTTTCTGTTAATTTTTGTCTTTTCCTGATATAATAAGTGTTGTAGCAAAATCTATGTGTATTTTATTTTGGACGCAGAATAGAAAGGATGTTGTCCTATGGAGAAATTTTCTCTTCCTTCAATTGCAGGCGTAGCAGCTGTAGGCCTTAAGACAGGGTTAATCTTCCCTAATGATGATATTGTTGCTATTACAGCTGAAGCAGCCAAACCCTTTGTGGAAGACAAGGACATTATTTGCGTAACCGAGGCGGTAGTAGCTCGCTCGCAAAACCGTTATATTTCTTGTGAGGAGTTGGCTCGCGATATCCAAAGCAAGTTAAATCTTGCTCCTAAAAGTACTTTAGCCGTAATAAGCCCTATTGCCAGCAGAAACCGCTTTGCACTGGTATTAAAGGCGTTGGCGATGGCTACAAGAGGTGGCAAGATTATTCTTCAGTTTCCCATACCTTTTGACGAGGTAGGAAACCAGGTCATGGATGAAGAATTTGCCACAACCAGGCT
Organism: Tepidanaerobacter sp. GT38; assembly: GCF_021991635.1. Classification (GTDB taxonomy): domain Bacteria; phylum Bacillota; class Thermosediminibacteria; order Thermosediminibacterales; family Tepidanaerobacteraceae; genus DTU063. The sequence continues at coordinate 12,752 of NZ_JAFFJA010000099.1, read as the reverse complement.
TAGGCTAAAGAAAGTGTTAAAAAGCCTTCAGGAAGCCAGAGAGAACACACCTCAGCTAAACGTTCTTATTAGAGAGATTATTGCGGCCCTTAAGCTGCAGGAAATAGGATACAGCATTTTAAGTATACGTAAAATTACCGGTAAAGGCATTGCCGATTTGACGGTGAGGACTCCGGAAGGAAAGCTGGCTGTAGTTGAGGTAACCTTTGAAAATTTAGAAAAGGCAGCCAGAAAAGCCATTGGCATTAAAAATGATGTAGAAGGTGCCCGGCAGGCTCTGGCTATTTCTGTGAATTTGGGCCATCATAAGATAACTATGGTTGATGCAGAGAATTTGGACAATGCCAAGACTTATGATTTTGGGCTGCAACTTGACAGCTATTACGACCCTGATGTGATATATACCAATGAACTTGAAAACATCAAGTTTTCCCATCCTATAACGGGTATGGATTATAGGGATCTGTATCTTAAAATGATTAAAGCCGGTAATGCTGAAGGCGAAGTTATATTTACTAACAATCCCCTAAAAGTTTACGACAGAGGATATATTAACGGTGTATGTATTGCGGCAGTCCATGAACGGGATAAATTAAAAGAGCTATTTGAATCTTTCGGTGCCATGGTACCTGTAACTACAATTAAAGATATAGGCCCTGGACCATGGGGCGTTATCGGTTCAAATGTTTCCGATTTTGAAAAGGGCGTACTTAAACTTTTACCCGGTGATTCAGACGATACGGCAGAAAAGATAAAAGCTAAAATCAAGGAAGTAAGCGGTAAAGACGTAGAGGTGCTGATTTTTGGCGATGGCGCCTATAAAGATCCGGATACCGGTATTTTTGAAATGGCGGACCCATATCCGGCAATAGGTGTAAGCAGCGGCTTGAAAAAGGCTACCCTTAGAACTGGAACAAAACTTAAACTTCAAGTCGATACGCTGCACAATCTTGGATATTCCCGAGATGAAATAGAACAGATAATAAAAAACAACCAGGCAGAAGTTACAAGAGAGAGCTTGGGCACTACACCTCGAAGCGTAACAAGCATCGTAGCAACCTTAGCTGATTTGGTGGCAGGCTCTGCCGATGCGGGAACACCAATTGTGCTAGTTCGCGGCTTCAAATACACTAACGATTAACCATAAAACAGTGCAAACTCATCTCCGTATAACCAGATAGACAAATGGTTATAATCTCCAATGAGGAGATGAGTTTGCATGAAAAAGTACGATATCTTCCGAAATATTTATGAAATATTTTCTAGGTTTTTTTTAGATAGTAATTATGATGAACCTTTAGACACACCAAAATCCAGGCTCGCTGATGAAATACGTGAAGCTCATCAGGAATGGATCCGAGCTCAAAAATACTTTCAGTGGGTTTCGGATCCTGAACTAGTAGACCATGCAATTTTTACAGAGGAAGCAGCACGTAGAAAATATATTTATCTTTTAAATCAGGCCAAAAATCAAGGCATAAGTACTGAAGAGCTAAAATAAGATAGTACAAAAAACATGGGTGGTGATAGGATTGCAGATGGATTATGCCGCCATCCTGGCTTACGCATGCGGTCTACTGCTTCTTTACGTAATTGGTCGGGCCTTAATCATGCCCATCAAAATTGTGATAAAACTGGTGTACAATGCACTCATTGGTGGAGCTGTATTATTACTATTAAACTTTATCGGAGGATACATAGGATTTCATATAGCATTAAACCCCATAACTGCACTGATGGTAGGGTTTTTAGGCATACCAGGTGTTGTTATGCTGTTTATTTTACAATACATACTTACGGGTTAGCTTTATAATCATCACCGTGCAAAAGGCGCAGGTGATGATTTTTTTATATTGACCACTTGCAGACAGTCTGTTATACTTATTTTGAAAAAACTGTTATAGTCATTCAAATCTGCAAAAATCTAGTTACATAAAATCTGTATCAGATTATAACGTAATATGTTTTATAACAGTTTAATACTTCCGATTCTTTACTATAACAGTTATTTTTTCTAATTTATTTTCACGATGCAAAATTCAAGTTTAACTATCTTTATTCTGCTTTTTTCAGGCTCTTTTATGGGTAATATTGTTTTTTCTTGGCAAACTATAATATAGGATTTTTATGAAGGGAGGATTTTTCATGTCAAAAGTATTAGAAATCCGCTGGCATGGCCGTGGTGGACAGGGAGCTAAAACTGCTGCTTTAATGCTGGCGGAAACCATAGCACAAACGGGAAAATATGTACAAGGTTTCCCGGAATACGGTCCAGAGCGAATGGGAGCGCCCATCCTTGCTTTTAATAGAATAAGCGATTCCCCCATTCACATCCATTCAAATGTTATCAATCCCCATATTGTCATCGTATTAGATGCCACACTTTTAGGTGAAAAGGTTACAGCTGGGGTCCCCGAAGATGGGATTTATATTGTAAACACAACCAAAACACCACAGGAAGTTAGGGAAAAGCTCAACTTAAAAGGTGGAAAAATCTTTACGGTAGATGCTAACCAAATTTCTTTGGAAACTATCGGAAGGGTTATTCCGAATACGCCTTTAATGGGTGCTTTTATTAAGGCTACTGGCCTGATGCCCTTCGATGAGTTTGCAAAACATGTTAAGGATGAACTTGAAAAGAAATTTAAGACTAAACCGGAAGTCATTGATGGCAATATTAAAGCTATTGAGAGAGCTTATCAGGAGGTGAAGGGCGAATGACACCATTTAACAGGAATTTTGGACAAGGTCGCTCCAGAGAGGGTATAAGTCCCGATATGAATTGGAGAGAGCTTACAAAAGCCGGCAATATCTATGAGCCTGGCAATGCCAACACATATGAAACCGGTGATTGGCGCACCATCAGACCTATTTGGAACAAGGAGCGCTGTATACATTGCCTTATTTGCTGGCGCTATTGCCCTGATGCTTCCATAATTTCCACTGATGGCAAATTTGATTGTTTTGACTACAAGCATTGCAAAGGGTGCGGCATTTGTGCCAACGTATGCCCGACCCATGCTATTGATATGATTTCTGAAGATGAAATAGATAAGCAGAAGGAGGCGAGAAGAAATGAAGAATAGAGTTGCCCTTACCGGAAATGAGGCAGTCGCCCAGGCTATGAGGCAGATAAACCCTGATGTTGTTGCAGCATATCCCATCACTCCTTCTACGGAAGTTGTTCAGATGTTTTCTTCCTTTGTAAACAACGGCAAGGTAGACACAGAGTTTGTAGCAGTTGAAAGCGAACACAGTGCCATGAGTGCTACTATCGGTGCTTCTGCTGCCGGGGCAAGAGCCATGACCTGTACTTCAAGTCAGGGTTTGGCTTACATGTTTGAAGTAGTATATGTGGCCGCTTCAATGAGGCTTCCTATTGTATTTCCTGTAGTAAACAGAGCTTTAAGTGCACCCATTAACATCCATTGTGACCACAGTGATGCAATGGGAATAAAACAATCAGGCGTCATTCAGCTGTTTTCAGAAAATGCTCAGGAAGCTTATGATAATATGATTCAAGCTATTCGCATTGCTGAGCATCCCGATGTGCTTTTGCCCGTCAGCGTAAACTATGATGGGTTTATTACAAGCCACGCCTTAGACGTTTTAGATATTTTGGACGATGATACTGTAAAAGAATTTATAGGCGAATATCATCCTCAGGAAGCACTGCTGAATGTTAAAGAGCAGTTCTCCATGGGTAACTTTGATATGTACGACTACTACTTTGAACACAAATACCAGCAGGTAGCTGCCATGGAAAATGCTAAACGAGTAATTGAAGAAATAGGTAAAGAATATGCAAAAATATCAGGCAGAACCTACGGTCTGGTTGATGCATATAAGCTGGAAGATGCAGACATGGCTATAGTAGTAATGAACTCTGCAGCAGGAAGTGCTAAGGGCGTATGTGATGAGCTCAGAGCTAAAGGTCTAAAAGTAGGTGTGCTGAAGCCCAGGGTTTTCAGACCATTCCCACATGAAGCAGTGGTTGACGCATTAAAAGGTGTAAAAGCCGTTGCAGTCCTTGACAGAGCTGAAACATTCTCCACCCTTGGAGGGCCGATGTTTGAAGATGTAAGGACTTCCCTTTATGATCTAAAAGCTGACATCAAAGTAGTGAACTATGTATACGGCCTTGGAGGAAGAGACCTGCGTCTGGAAGATGTTGAGAAGGTCTACAATGACCTGGGCGACATCGTAAAGACTGGAAGAGTTGACAAATTCGTAAGATATTTAGGATTGAGAGAATAGGAGGTGCAGGAATGGCTACATTAAAAGAACTTGCCCAAGTGAAAGAGAGATTTGTTGGAGGTCATAGGCTCTGTGCAGGATGTGGTCATGGTATTTCGGTGCGCATGGTGTTAAATGCCCTGGGAAACGATGAACATGTGGTTGTAGGCTGTGCTACAGGGTGTCTGGAGGTTGCATCTACCATATATCCATATACTGCATGGAACTGTTCATTTATACACAATGCCTTTGAAAATGCCGCAGCGACCTTAAGCGGTGTAGAGGCGGCATACAGGTCCCTTAAAAAACAAGGAAAGTTAAAAGAAGATATTAAGTTTGTGGCCTTTGGCGGTGACGGAGGAACTTATGATATAGGTCTACAGTCTCTTTCCGGTGCCATGGAGCGTGGCCATAACCTGGTTTATGTATGTCTTGACAATGGAGCTTATATGAACACCGGTATCCAACGTTCCAGTGCAACGCCAATAGGTGCAGATACCACCACCAGCCCGGCAGGTAAAGTAGTGCCCGGAAAGCAGCAACCCAGAAAAGATTTAGCCGCTGTAATTGCAGCCCATAACATACCCTATGTAGCTCAAACGTCCATCAGCAGTTGGCAGGATGTCCATGCAAAGGCCAAAAAGGCTTTTGAGGTAGATGGACCGGCGTTTATCAATATTCTGTCACCATGCCCAAGGGGTTGGAGATATAACACGCCAGATGTTGTGGAATTATCCAAACTTGCAGTAGAAACCCGTTTCTGGCCGCTATTTGAAGTGGAAAACGGCAAATGGAAGCTAAACAAAAAGCCCAAGAAGTACGTTCCAATTGAAGAATTCTTGAAACCTCAAGGGAGATTCCGCCATCTGTTTGCTCCCGGAAATGAGCACATCATACAGCGGATTCAGGAAGAAGTAGACCAGAGATGGCTAGCTCTGCTTGAGCGCTGTGGCGAAAAACCTGAATTGCCTCCCCGTTAATAAACCTTCATATAAAATCCCGCACTGTAAAGGTGCGGGATTTTAATTTTAACAAAATCCTTCTTTTTTAATATTTTATATATTAAGGGCAGTCTTATGTTATGGGGGAGTTAAAAATGAGTGGAAAAATCCATAAAATTGGCTTGGCATTAAGCGGTGGAGGCGTGAGGGGTGCTGTTCACCTTGGAATTTTAAATGTGCTGATAAAAAACCAAATTTATCCCGATATAATAGCCGGAACCAGTGCGGGCAGCATAGTAGCTGCGTTATATGCTGCTGGGGTTGACCTGGAGAAATTCGTAGAGGATTTTAAAAAAATTAATCCGGTGAAATTGTTAGATCCTACAATTTCAGGAGTGTATATTTTGTTGCTGTTTTATTATTATTGGATAAATAAACCTATAATTAATTGGGTTTTTCCAAAGGGGCTCTTTAAGGGAAATAAGATTGAACAATTCTTGGAAGAAGTGTTTAACAAAAAAGGTTTTGATGACCTAAAAATTCCCATTTCAGTAATAAGTGCGGATATTAATACAGGGGAAACTGTGGTATTTTGTCCCAGGAAAAATATTCCGACAAAGAAAATGGACAATACAGTTTTTATAACAGAGCAATCTTTGGCTACAGCAGTTAGAGCCAGCATATCTTTACCCGGTATATTCTTGCCAAAAGTAGTTAAAGGCCATACTTTGGTAGACGGAGGCATTAAAAACAACATACCTGTAGATATTTTGTATGCACAAAATGCGAGAAAGATCATAGGTGTGGATTTAGGGGTGTCGGAGAGCAGGCCAAGGGTTAAATCTATTGTCGATATTTTAATGGCCACTATAGATATAATGGGTGATGAACTGTCCAATTATATAAGAAAGGAGCACCCGGGGTATTATATTTACCCTGATATAAAGGGTATCGGTTATAAGGATTTTTATCGAATACCCGAAATCGTAAAATACGGTGAGAAAGTAGCTGAAAGGGAACTGCCACAAATTGTCGAGTATTTATCGTCGTAAATTAAAAAACAAAAAAAGAAGTGGCGCCAAATCACCGCTTCTTGAATAAGTTTTTTGCAATTTTAATGTTCCATATATCCTGACTGATACAGAAATTCCAGAATGTATTCTTCTAAAGTTTCCTCTTGTTCATTTAAAAAAATACCATCGTAATTCATAATCAAACCTCCCCCGGATAATTGTATACATGTATTATAGTTTTATTATACACATAAAAACAAAAATGTCAATAAAAAAATTTTCTCATCAACTTTTAATGCATGGTCAATACTATAAATGATGGACTATCGATTTTTAATGAGCTTATATATGCACCTGTTTTTATTATAAAATCCATATGATGAAAATTGACATATTCAATCTTTTCCGATATACTATGTATAAATAGTAATGATTATTAATATGGAGGTGTTTTAATGGCAGTATATAAGTGCAGTGCTTGTGGATATGAAAAGGAAAGTCGTTGTAAACCGAGAAAGTGTCCGGAATGTGAAGCAAAGGACACCTTTACAAAGGTAGAAACCCCCAAAGAGGAGAAGTGAGAAGGTGTTAGATGGACAGAAAAAAAGGTTTTATCCGTAAAACAAGGCAGAGGGACTTGATTTTAAAGACACTTAGGGGTACTGATACTCATCCCACAGCAGATTGGATATATGAGCAGGTTAAAAAAGAAATGCCCAATATCAGTCTTGGCACTGTATATCGCAATTTGGGCAAGCTTGCAGAATTAGGTGAAATAACAGAACTTAACTTTGGCAGCAAATACAGCCGTTTTGACGGCAATGCAGAAAACCACTATCATTTTGTATGTACTGAGTGTGGAAAAATACTTGATGTAAAAGGATGTAAAGTGGATAAAGAATTAGAAAAGTGCGTTGAGCAAAATAACAATGTGGAAGTAGATTTTCACACAACTTTGTTTTATGGCTTTTGTAGCGATTGCAAAAATAAAAAAGGGTAAAAAACTTAGCCATGGCGATCTAACACATTTCAAGATCGCCTTTTTCGATTTTATAAATTTGATTTATAATAATATAAAATACTGAGTGAAAAATAGCTTTAGGGTAATTAAGAGACTAAAATATGCTAAACAAGCTTTCCGTGATTTGCGAAAACAATATGTAGTGTTATATAATCATATCGATGCACTACATATAGTATAAATTTAATAAATTCTTTTTATTTAGTGCCTATTTAGGACCACATGATAGGGGTAAGATGAAGAGAAATAGGCAGAAACAAATCTGAGGTGATATAGATGGGAACGGACAAGATAAGATTGACGGAAAACGCCAAGGTTGTTCTCAAGAAGCGTTATCTGGCAAAAGACGCAGAAGGTAATGTGATTGAAACACCGGAAAAGCTAATAGACAGAGTATCTTGTGCAATAGCCAAGGCGGAAGACAAGTACTCCGAGGGTAAGAGTGAAGTTTGGGCAAAGAAGTTTTACGAGCAAATGGCGGAATTAAAATTTCTCCCAAATTCTCCTACATTAATGAATGCCGGCAGAGAGTTGGGGCAGCTATCTGCCTGTTTTGTGCTGCCTGTAGAAGACTCCATGGAGGGAATTTTTGATTCTATTAAGTCGGCAGCCCTTATACATAAAAGCGGTGGTGGAACGGGATTTAGCTTTTCACGCCTTAGGCCAAAAGGCGCAACAGTAAAGTCGACGGGAGGAGTTGCATCAGGCCCCGTATCTTTTATGAAGGTATTTAATTCTGCCACGGAGGCCGTAAAACAGGGCGGTACAAGAAGGGGCGCAAATATGGGCATTCTTCGGGTAGACCATCCGGATATTTTAGATTTTATTCAATGCAAGAAAAACGATAAGGAAATCACTAATTTCAACATAAGTGTAGCAATTACATCTAAGTTTATGGAAGCACTGAAAAATGACGAAGAATATGACCTGGTAGACCCCCACACCAATAAAGTTACCGGCAGACTTAAAGCCAGAGAAGTTTTTGATCTCATTGTGGACATGGCCTGGAACAACGGAGAGCCTGGAATTGTATTTATTGACAGGATAAATGAATATAATCCCACTCCGGCCGTTGGCGCCATCGAAAGCACCAACCCATGTGGCGAACAGCCCCTTTTACCCTACGAATCATGCAACTTGGGTTCTATAAATCTTGCAAAATTCGTCAAAAAGCATGGTAGCGATAGCCAAATCGATTATGAGAGCCTGAAGGAAACGGTACATATAGCTGTAAGATTTTTAGATGATGTCATCGATGTGAACCGTTATCCTTTAAAGGAAATAGAAAAAATGACTTTGGCCAACCGCAAAATCGGATTAGGTGTTATGGGCTTTGCGGATATGTTAATACAGCTTGGCATTCCCTATAATTCTGATGAAGCTGTAAAAACTGCAGAAGAAGTGATGGGCTTTATCGATACAGAGTCAAAAAAGGCCTCTGAAGAACTGGCAAAAGAGCGAGGCGTTTTCCCGAATTGGGAAAAGAGCGTTTATAAAGATAAGGGAATGCGCCTAAGAAATGCTACTACAACTACTATTGCTCCAACCGGAACCATAAGCATTATAGCGGGAGCTTCCAGCGGCATCGAGCCCATATTTGCTTTGGCTTTCGAGCGGCATGTAATGGACAACGATCGTTTAGTAGAGGTACACCCTCTGTTTAAAGAGGCTTTAATGGATTTAGGCCTTTACACAGATGAGTTGATGCAGGAAGTTATAGAAAAAGGTTCAGTTCAGGCAATAACGGCTTTGCCTGAAAAAATAAAAAAGGTTTTTGTAACAGCTCATGATATTACTCCAGAATGGCATATAAAGATTCAGGCTGCTTTTCAAAAATTCACCGATAATGCCGTATCAAAGACCGTAAACTTTCCTAACAGCGCTACTAGGGAAGATGTAAGAAATGTTTATCTGATGGCATATGAACTTGGCTGCAAAGGCGTGACAATCTACCGAGACGGCAGCAGGGAGGAACAAGTGCTAAATAAGGGTACAAAGGATAAAGAAAAAGACAAGACAAAGGACAGCATGCTGCCTCCACGCTGTGAAGATTGCCCAATAACCAATGTAATTCCGGGAAGCGAAATCAAACCGAGGCCAAGGCCCAGTGTAACCTACGGCAATACTGAAAAAGTAAAAATCGGCTGCGGCAATCTGTATATCACTGTGAATTCAGACGAAAACGGAATTTGTGAAGTATTTACCAACCTTGGTCGCGCAGGGGGCTGCCCTTCTCAGTCGGAGGCCACAAGCCGCCTTATCTCAATGGCCCTTCGTTCTGGAATTGACGTCAAGGCCATAGTTGAGCAGCTAAAGGGCATACGCTGTCACTCTACCTTGCGTCAGATGGCAAGCAATAAAGAAATAAAGGTGCTTTCGTGCCCCGATGCTATAGGTCGGGCCATTGAACGCAGCTTGGGTTTAGCAAAAGGCAACGGAAACGGCAATAGCCATGAATCAAACTACGCCTATATTAAACGTTATGTAGATGCCGGTAATGATGAAATGGCCATATCCAATGATGAAATTGGTTTAAATGCAAATAAGCAGCCCGTAAAAGGCGCCGCATGTCCTGAATGCGGTAATACGCTGGAACATGAAGGCGGTTGCGTCATATGCCGCAGCTGCGGCTACTCCAAGTGCGGTTAATAAATACTAAAAGCTCTCTTAAAGCATATAGCTTTAAGGGAGCTTTTTGATTGTGAAACAGCAAGGTCCCCAGGACCTGAAAAGATCTCCAGTTGGGTTCTTATTGAAAGCCTGTAGCAAATCTATTGAGGCAGACTGGACGGCTTTTCGCCCATAAGGCCGTAAAAGAAAAGCGAAGACAGATCTTGCATTGCGGATTTTGGAAGCTTTGAAATCAAGTCATGTTGACTTATAGCTCTTGTAAAAATGGTTATATAAAACAAAAAGGCTTCATTTGAGATGTCTTTGTTTATATAACCTTCCCTGCGGCCTTTGTCAATAAGGCGTATCATCAATGGAATAGCTCTATTCTTATAAAAATCATCGATAAATTGCTGCATGTCTTTATATGTTGAGAGAAGGGTTTGTATAAATTCATAATTCATCATTTTTACAGATTCACTTTTATCAAAGACAATTTTCTCTATAATCTCCAGGAAAGTCAATTCTTCTTCTAATAGTCTTTCATATTGTTTGAGCTTTTCCTCTAAAAAATCTTTAATAGACTCTTTTAAGAGATTTTCCTTACTGCCGAAGTAATTGTATATAGTAACTTGTGACACATTAGCTTTTTTAGCTATTTGGGCAATGTTAGTTTTTTGCACGCCAAAAGTTGAAAAAAGCTCAAAGGCAGCTTTGCAGATATTTTTTTTCTTAAGCATTGTTCTGCGCTCAAAGCCGTTCATATATATGCACCTCGTACCTATGATACTAAAAATAATGAAATATATCAATAAAAATATTTCAAAACTCATTGTCATAAGTTTGCAATTTTGATATTATGAAATAAAACAATAAAAATATTTCATAAATATTAGTAATAAATTTATTGAAGGGAGGGCTATAGTTGGAACCAATAATAGTCGCTGAATCTTTAAGTAAAACATACAAGATGGGTGAAGTTGAAGTTAGAGCTTTAAAAGAGGCAAGTTTTGAAATAATGGAAGGAGAGCTAATTGTGGTACTTGGTCCCAGCGGTTCCGGCAAAAGCACCTTGCTTAATATCATAGGAGGAATGGATAAACCCACCGGCGGAAGACTCTATTATAAGGGAAAGCCTTTACATGAAGCTGATCAAAGACAGCTGACATTCTATCGCCGAAATGAGGTAGGCTTTGTTTTTCAGTTTTATAATTTGATGCCAAATCTTACGGCTTTAGAGAATATCAACCTTTCGGTACAGATAGCAAAAAATCCACTTTCTGCCGAAAAATTGTTGGAACAGGTGGGTCTTGGAGAAAGAGGCAACCATTTTCCGTCACAGCTGTCCGGTGGAGAGCAACAGCGGGTGGCCCTTGCAAGGGCTCTTGCAAAAAATCCTCAGATGCTCTTGTGTGACGAGCCAACAGGAGCTTTGGACTTTAACACCAGCATTCAAGTTTTAAGTCTACTTAAAAGTTTTTGTGATATATATTCAAAAACTGTTGTTATCATCACCCACAACAATGCCATAGCTCAAATGGCTCATCGTATTTTCTACTTAAAAGACGGCAGGCTGGAGAAGATTGAAAAAAATGAAAATCCTCTTCCGCCGGAGAAGGTGACCTGGTAATGCTTTTTCAAAAAATGCTAAGGGATATTATAGAAAATAAGGGGGCATATATGGCCTGCATGGTTATCATAACTATGGGCCTTTTGATATTTACCGCCTTTTCTACCATGGTGGAAACTTTGCAAACTTCCCAGGAAAGCTTTTATAAGAGCCGGAATTTTGCAGATGGTTTTGCCCAAGTACAAGCTATATCCAGAGATGACATAAAAAGACTGGAAGATATAGATGGAATAAAGGAAATCCAGGGCCGCCTTGTAAAAGAAGTGATGGTATATGAGCCAGAAAGTGAAGAAAATATATATTTGCGCCTGGTATCAGTGGAGCCAGGTATTCAAAATCCAATAAATAATCCACTTTTAAAAACGGGTTCTCCCCTTGAAGATAATGTTTTAAATATTTGGGTGGACAATAAGTTCTTTGAAGCCAACAATCATCGTCTAAACGATGAAATAGAGATAATAGCATCAGGTAAGAAGCATAAACTTTCCATAGCAGGAGTTGCCAGCAGTCCAGAGTTCGTATATGCTCTTCGCACTGCAGCAGATATGTTTCCTTCTCCTGAAACTTTCGGCATCGGTTTTATCCATTTAAAGAATATGGAAAAACTTTTTCCCGGCGAAAAAGCGTATAATGACTTGGTTTTTACTTTGGAGCCCGGTGCTGATTTTGAAAAAGTTAAAACTGAGCTTGAAATAAAGTTAAAGCCTTATGGCTTAAAGAGTTTGATTCCACGGGATGAGCAAATAAGTCACTTGCTTTTGAGTGAAGAGCTAAAAGGCCTTGTATCCATGTCAAAAGCTATGCCCATCATGTTTCTTTCAATTGCTGGTGTAATCCTGTATATTACGCTCAAAAGACTTATCGAACAGCAGCGTGGCCAGATAGGAATTTTAAAAGCACTAGGCTATACATCTAAAGAAATTCTGTTTCACTATATGTCATATGCTATAATTATTGGCCTTGCAGGAGGTGTGCTGGGCATTGCGTTGGGAGGGATTCTTTCGTATCCCCTAACATCAATATATCAAGTATTTTTTAACTTGCCGGGGCTTGAAGGCAGATTTTCACCATTTCTTGTAATTTCAGGTTTGATTATGAGTATCAGCTTTTCACTATTAGCAGGCTTTCAAGGCAGCAGGCAGGTTTTAGCTTTAGAGCCTGCGGAAGCAATGCGGCCTCCCGCACCCGCGCAAGGTAGGCGAGTTCTGCTTGAAAAAATCGGCATAATATGGCGAAGACTTACCGTGCAGCAAATGATGGCTGTTCGAAACATGTGGCGAAATAAAGGGCGCAGCTTTTTT
>NZ_JAFFJA010000098.1 GCF_021991635.1 Tepidanaerobacter sp. GT38 | reverse complement strand
ATTATTTTACACTATGCGCACTGGTGTTCATCTCCCTGAAAAAATCTCTAGGGTCAGTTATTTCACCCATCAAAGCAGACGCTGCAACACATGCTGGGGAAGCAAGATATATCTTAGCACCTGTGCTGCCCATACGTCCAGGAAAATTGCGATTTGTAGCGGAAATACATACTTCACCCTCTGTCAAAAGACCTTCATGCGTTCCAAGACATGGGCCACAACCGGGTGTAACAAGCGTTGCCCCAGCTTTTAACAGTGACTGAATATAACCAAGTTCGATAGCACGCTGCAATACTTCTGTGGATGCTGGTATAATAATTAACCTTGTATCTGGATGTATCTTATTGCCGTCAAGAACTCTGTAAGCTGCCTCAATGTCTTCTAATCTTCCTCCCGTACAGGAACCGATAAATGCCTGATCAATCTTTACCTTATCTACTTCTTCTATAGGATAGACATTATCAACGCTGTGTGGTACAGCCACCTGAGGGGATAAATTACTCACATCAAAATGGTAAACCGTTGAATACTCATAATCAGGGTCTGTTTCTGGAATAACAAATTCTCTATTCGTCCGTTTGCATACGTACTCAAGAACTTTGTCATTGGGCTTCATATATGCAGTTTTCGCACCCATTTCGACAGCCATGTTGCATATTGTCATTCTATCCGCAACGTCAAGCTTTTCCACATAGCTACCGCAGTATTCAATTACCTTGTAAACAGCTGCGTCAGCTTTGAGTTTTCCTAATATATAAAGAATTACATCTTTTGCATATACACCTGACTGGAGTTGACCTTCAATTTCTATTTTTATTACTTCAGGTACCCTAAACCAAAGCTCTCCTGAAATAATGGCAGTTGCCATATCTGTTGCACCCACCCCAGTACCAAAGGCCCCGAAGGCACCATGAGTTGTAGTATGTGAATCTGTTGCTATAAGAATCATACCTGGCCACACCAAACCAGCCTCTACTAAAACTTGATGGCATACACCTGAATTAATATCAAAATGATGGGTAAGTTCCTGCTCCCTTACAAATTTCCTCATTTCCTTATGAATTTGAGCTGTCTTTATTGTTGGTGCCGGCGCATAATGGTCAAAGATGAAAGCAACTTTATCTTTATCCCAAACTTTTCTTCCACCCATTTCATAAAAAGAATATATAGTCTGTAGATAAAGGTCATTTATTTCAGCAAAATCAATCTTGCAATTTATTATTTCACCGGCTCGAACACATTCTTTTCCTGCTGCTTTCGCTAGAATTTTTTCAACTGCATGCATTAGTTACTCTCCTCATTATAAAATTTATATTGAAGCTATTTTGTATTAAAACGTTTAAGTTTTTATACTAATAACCCTTGCCTTAGTTTACAAGGCAAGGGTTATATACAAAGCTAAAGTCATAATAATATTGAAACTATCGTATTAATTTTAAAGACCATCAAGTGCAATTTCTCAACATTTGCTCTGTCCTAATCAAAGTCTTAAAAAGTTACATTATCATTGTTAATAATATAGTAAACAAGGTAGATGCAAGCAAAGCTATCGGAGCACCATTAAACAACAACTTCCTAAACATTTCATCTTTTTCTCTCTCATTAACTGAGCCTAGTACTAAACTACCACCTGATGAAAATGGAGATATAGAAGTTGCTTGCGCGCCAACAATGATTGCTACAAACAATACTACAGGGTTTATACCGGTAGCAGCTGAAATTGAGGGTACCGTTGGGAATAACGTCGGTGCTACTACGCCTAATGTACTGCTAAAGAGTGACATTATTCCACCTATTATACACATTACTATAGGCACTAAGGTTGATGGCACGTTTGTTCCTACCCAACCTGCAAGTAAATCAACAGTACCAGCTTTTACTGCAACAGAAATCAGCATCCCTACTCCACAAATCATTATTAGAGTATTCCAAGGCACATTTGCAACTACTTTTTTTTCATTGCCAAGCCTTAATAATAATGCTATCGCTGAAAATACTATAGCAATAAGACCTATATCAATTTTTGAGTTAATTAATGCAATTGTTTCATTATTGGGAAGTAGCAGCTTAGCAATAGGAGCTGCCAAAACAATTAAAATCATAGCAATTATTAGGAACATTGTAATCCTTTGTTCATTGTTAAAAGGTTCTGGCTTAGCAATATCTAAATCCGTTCTAGATGTTCTGCCACTCTTTGAGAAAAATACGAACACAGTTATGACAACTATAGGAATTATCATTGTTGCGACAAATATGGGAGTTGTATAAGAATAAACATTTTCTGTATATCCAGCTTTCTCAACCAAACCTTTAAAAATAATTCCACTTGCACTAGTCATAAAGTTTGCCCCAGCAAGACAGCCGTAATTTACAGACATAGCTCCAATTAATTTGTTTATGCCTGTCTTTTCACATAGTAATAATGTTATTGGAGCAAAGAAAGCTAATACCGTAAAGTAGCCGGCTCCGAGTGCCGCTAATATAGTTGCCGAAAGGAATAGAGCATATGGCAATAAGTGAGGTACTCTTCTTATACTATACAATAAGTATTGAGATAATTTCTCTAATGTCCCATTTTCTACAGCAAAATTATAAAATATTGATACAGCAAAAATAACAAAAAATACACTAAGAGGCCACATATTGATTATTTCACTTGTTTTAAGATTTAACATAAAACAACCAATTATGTAAGAAAACGCCATTGCAAAAAATCCTATGTTTATTTTTGTCTTAAATCCAAGTGCGATAGACAGTACTATTGCACCAACAACTATCAAACTAATCATTGCGAGCCCTCCATCCTTTAAACATTCCCTAAATATTTAACAGTTTGGAAGCATTTTTTATAGTCATCGTTTCTATTTGTTCTTTAGTAATACCATGATCAAACAAATAATCAATATACTCTTGAAATGCGATCTCCCAATGAGGATTCTCAACTTGGCCGCCGTCTGTATCTACAATAATATTTTTTTCTCCTATCTTTTTTATGATTTCTAAGTTGTCAGGTAAATTGCTCTTATATTTACCTCCCCCTAGGGGTTGAGCATAACATCTCTCTAAATAAACATCATAATCTTTTACAATTTGTATTTGCTGTTCATGAGTCATACCAACAACCCAAAATTCAGGGTGATTTATTACTATTTTGTTTATCCCCATATTCTTTGCATGATCAACTACAACGAATATTTCTTCCGGTGAAAGGTGTCCAGTTGCCAAAATTGCATCGTATTCTTTAACAATACGTAATACTTCATCTAATTCTGGAACGACCTTTCCATCCCTTACACACTCTATTCCGCCTGACTTACCGTTTTTTGCTAAATGATTTGAAGCATGCATTGTTGGTAGCCATACTATCTTGCCACCCAATTTCATCGCTGTTTCTACTGCAACAGGATTTAAGCCACCAACAGCCTTATTTAGAGTTACCCCACCATACATAACGAAATCATTTTCGCCCTTGTACATTCTCTTATTATATTCATTAGCCAGATACGCTCTATTAACGGTAAAACCGTGATGTGATTTAATGACAATAGCTCTAGCTCCAACTCTTACTCCTGCATCCAACAATTCGAAGTCAGTATACGCCCTTTCCCTAATATCAGGAGCAGTATGAACATGTAAATCAACAACACCCTTTAGAGATAATTTTCCCATACTCATCCTCCTTGTTTATATACGCTATTGATATATTTTGATATTTAAAAAACTATATAATATAGATATCCTCTCCTCCCCTCTGTACAATATAGCCTGAATATTAACAGAAATACTGCTTTTCTTGCTTGACACCAGTTTAGTTTGCTGCAATTCTCTCTTAATGCTGCAGCTAAAAGCAGATTAACTTATTTAAAATTAATAAGGAACGCACTAAGTTTTTATAAGCCTTGAAATACAACTAGCACTCTTGGTATTGAAATATAATGCTTTATGTATCTTTACATACTATTCTATCTGATATATTCAGAAAATACTAATATTAAAAGTTTATATTGTCGATAGGATTTACCTATACTTTATGCTTTCGAATGACTTAGAATTAAATAATCATCTTTGTATTACATTTCCCCTATAAATGCATCGACCGGTAAATCTACTTAAAGAGATTTACCGGTCACTAAAATTTTATAACCTCTCTTTTCCTGAAAAATATTTATGGGCTATTTCCTCAATTCTTTCAATAAGTGCTTCATAGGTATGGCTTCTATTTCTAATACAGTACCTGGCCTCTTTTTCACAGATCAAGCACTTTCTCGTCTCAAGGTTTAACATAGATCTATTAATTTGATTGTGATTTTTATCAAATACGTCCACATCGAATATGCGCCCAAGTTCGTGCATGTCTTCCAATTTCACCATCATTTTTTTGGCCTCAAGTGGATCCATATCGACAGATATAAAGCCTTCAGGCCCTGTTGAATAATTATATGTTTTTATATAATATATTTTTTTATTGCTGTCATAAAGGGATTTTAAAATAGCTTCCATACCTACCCCATGGATTTTTGAGTATAAATCCGAATTTTTCTTAGCCCCAGGTATGTTTAAAGTAAACGAAATTAGGGTATAAGGAAAATTTTTCAGTATCTCTCTTTGCTTTTCAGCCCTTGCCTCACGAGAGTCTAGAATGATTTTTAATAGTTTATTATCCACCTGCAATTCTTCCATTCAATTCAACCTCTCGTATACAAAATATTATCGCCATTTTCTAAAAAATATAAAAACATGGTGACTGCTATCAAATCAGCTGCACCACCTGGACTTACGTTCTTCTGTATAAAGTCCCTATCCATTTCCCACACAAACTCTTTACCTTCAGGTGTTAAATATCCACCTAAACTTAAAGCAGTCCTTGCTTTATTTCTAGCATACTCTAACATCTCCATGTTATGCCTGCCCAATATATTGCTGTCCTCTGTATTTGCAATAAGTGCTAGTAAAATATGTACTAAAATATCATTAATATTTACTTTTGCATTTATTAAATCTTTCAATAAAGGCAATGCGTGCTGCAACGCCGTTTTAAAACCACTTTCTGCTTCTCCCCTGACTCCTTTTACACCGTATTTCTTAAACATTTTTTCTCCATAAGTCAAACTTCTCTTATAGTCAACATTTTTCAATTCTTCCGTTATACCATCGCACATTAGCTTCACAAGCTGCGATATTTCTTCTGCTGGAATGAATCTGGAACCATGATTTTTGTAATGCAGACCAGCAGCCGCTGAGATTATTCCCAAAGAAAATATTATTCCTTTATGGGTATTCACACCGTTTGTAACTTCAAACATACTGTGTTCTGCTTTAATTCCAATGGGCCTAATCCCTTCCAGCAGCATACGGTAATCTGGACCGTCAAATGTCAGACCTGCCATAGCACAATTATAAAAATAATCCATCAAAGCTATACTGCTGTCTAAAAAAGTGTAATAATCCATATCATGGTGGGCACCGGCATTGTTTCTATCCACCAGCCCCGGCTTTGGTGTTGCTGATACTTCATATAAAAGTGCCTTTTCAGCCAGTTTCATTACATAAAAGCAAAAATTGCTCCAATTCAATATCCATTCCCCTTTACAATGCAAGAAATAACATCTTAAGTTGTAAGTTGATTTGTTTTATAATATTCTTTCACCAAATCAATAAAGACTCTCGCAGCTTTTGACAAATAATTTTTGGGATTTATCACAACACAAGTCTTCCAGGCAGGTTTGATATTCCCCTTTATAAAATAATAATCAGCCTCATATTCTCCTTTGGATATATTTATATATCCGAAAGGTATACATGTTACGCCAAATCCCACAGACGCGAGTCTGCGTGCTGTTTCATAGTTTCTGAGCAATAAACCTATTTTAGGCTTAAAATTTAATTCATCAAATATACTATCACAAATTTGTCTGATTCTCTTATCCCTTTCAAGTAAAACAAAATTTTCATTTTCAAAGAGGTGCAAATCAATCACAGGATATGGCAACCCTTCCACTTTTTCTGCATATTTTGCCATGGGGTGATTGCACTTTGTTACTAGCACAAACATATCTTCACATAGCGCTTCGTACTTTAATGACCTGTTATCATCGTCAGATTCATAATGCATAATACCAAAATCAAGGGATCCTTTCATTAAAAGATCTTCAATATTATATGAATTATCCTCATGAATATAAATTTCGATATTTGGCCATTTTTCATGAAATTTCGGCAAGATTTTTGGAAGGAGATACACAGCCAAATAGTTCGTAATTCCTATTGTAATCTTTCCTTTTTTTAAATTATTGATTTCTGTTATCTCGTTGCATAATTCGTCATAAATTTTTAATATTGCTGTAGCAGCCCTGTAATATTTTTCGCCAGCTAAAGTTAGCTTAACGCCATTTGGATATCGGATAAAAAGAGGGGTGCCTAATCTGTCTTCAATTTTTTGCAATGCCTGACTTAGCGAGGGTTGGGCAACAAATAGTTTTTTTGAAGCTTCTGAAATGCTCTGGGTGTCGGCTATCGTCTTAACATACAACAATTCTCTCTCGTTCATAATTCTCCTCCTTATATATGGGCGGGGAGACTATTTCCCCTTGGCACAGGATATTTTTTTGCTATACGAACTCTATAGTTATCAGAATCGAAAGCGAGCAGTTCAGTTCATTTATATTTGTGCCATTTAATCTTTACTCATCTGAGTTGGACACATTTATTATATATCAAAAAATTTTATTTTCAAACTTTGTGCCATTTGCAGATTTCCTTCTTTATTATCTTTTAATGACAAAAAGTACAATTTTTTGATATTGTGAAAAGGATTTTCCAAGTTCATGTAGAATATTATTAGAGAAAGTAATTATTATTACTATTTAGTTGGAGGTAATATTCATGAATCTAAAAGGAACCAAGACTGAAAAAAATCTTCTGGAAGCATTTGCAGGAGAAGCCATGGCCCGCTGCAAGTATGATTACTATGCTTCCATAGCCAAAAAAGAAGGCTATGAACAGATAATGGGGATTTTCCAGGAGACCGCAAATAACGAAAAAGAACATGCAAAGATGTGGGCAAAATTCTTAGGTCTGATTGGCGATACCGAAAAGAATCTGGAAGAGGCCGCAAAGGGCGAAAACTACGAGTGGACCGAAATGTATAAGGAATTTGCTAAGACCGCCCGCGAAGAGGGCTTTGAAGAGATCGCCAGTTTCTTTGAAAGGGTTGCCGAGGTTGAAGCTGAACATGAGCAGAGGTACCGCAAGCTGCTTGAGCGCTTAAAAGAAGGTTCAGTGTTTAAACGGCCAGAACCCATAAAATGGCGCTGCCGCAATTGCGGATACGTTTACGAAGGCACCGAGCCACCCAAAGTATGTCCTGCATGTGCTCACCCCATGGCATTCTACGAGCCAGCAGCAGACAACTATTAATATGTGGCGTGTAAAGGCCCCCTCTCTTAGAGTCAAAAAGCCTGAACACACTTTCAGACAAAAACCGCTTTTAGGCTATGTTGCCTAAAAGCGGTTCATATTTTATCCTGAGAATATAAAACAGGTTGCTACTACCTTGTCGTTTTTATTTATGCCAGAGCCCGAATAACCTTTCATCAATGTCGCCCTGCTTTTTACTTTAGCTCCGGCTTGTTCCCGGGTCTACTATTACCCCTCCCCCTGCCGGAAAGCCCTGGCTTTTTTGCCAGCGGCACACCATATTCCCTTAAATTTTTTCAGCACCTGTTGATACTCTTTCATGCCCAACATGACTATTGTATCCTCATAATCTTGCCGCATGCGCAGCATTGTGCCACCGACATTGATATCATTAATTGTATTAGTTAGAGTAATGTCCCCGTTTATGTTGGTCCCCTTCAAAGGATATAGATAAATTGCCACCCAAAGGAATGGATTCAAGGTCCAATTAGCTAGCCGTTCCATGTGTAGGCGGTTGTCACGAAGTGCAAGCAGCACCAGGTAAATCATAGGATGCAGAGCTTTGACTCGCACATAAAATTTTCGAACCTAGGGATGTCTGCCACGGCATTTTAAAGTACCTTTATAAAACTCCTTCATCCGTTTTACTGCTTCTTCCAAATTTTCCATGGAAGTGGCGTATGATAGCCTGACAAAACCTTCACCGTTTTTACCGAAGGCGCTGCCGGGCACGACGGCAACTTTGCCCTCCCACAGTAGCCGCTTTGCAAATTCCTCCGAACTGAGGCCCGTTTGTTTAATAGATGGGAAAGCATAAAAAGCACCTTTTGGCTCAAAACACTCAAGGCCCATTTCCCTTAAACTCTTTACCAAAAATCTTCGCCTTTCATCGTATTTTTCCCGCATGGCAGCAATGTCATCGTCACCGTTCTTCATGGCTTCTATTCCCGCATACTGGCTTATGGTGGCAGCACATGCCACATTGTACTGGTGCACCTTGAGCATCTCCCTGGCCAAGCCTTCAGGTGCAGCGATGTAGCCCAAACGCCAGCCGGTCATGGCGTAGGATTTGGAAAATCCGTTTATGGTAACCGTCCGTTTCCACATGCCTTCAATTCCGGCAAAAGCCGTAAATTCTACGCCGTAAGTCAGCTCAGAGTATATCTCGTCTGCCGCCACAATTAAATCGTACTTTTTGACTACTTCCGCTACTGATTTTAATTCATCCTTGGTCATCACCGCTCCCGTGGGATTGTTGGGATATGGCAGTATTAAAAGCTTAGACCGAGGGGTGATGTATTTTTCCAGCACATCTGCTCTTAGAACAAAATTGTCTTCCAAATATGTAGGCACATAAACAGGTTTACCGCCTGCCAATATGGTGCAGGGCCCATACGCCACAAAGGATGGCTGAGGTATTAGAACCTCATCACCCGGTTCTATCAGTGTCCTGATGACCACATCGATGGCCTGGCTCGCGCCAACGGTGACGATTATTTCCGATTCAGGATTATATTGCAGGCCATATCGGCGATTCAGGTAATCGGCAATTTCCTTCCGGAGCACATAATGGCCGGCATTTGCTGTATAAAAGGTATGCCCATCTTCAAGGGACTTAACAGCAGCCAGATTTATGTGAGATGGGGTCACAAAATCCGGTTCCCCAATGCACAGGGATATGGCACCCTCTACTTCCTTTACCATGCTAAAAAAATAGCGTATGGTTGAAATCTCAATATTTTTTGCTCGCTGAGCTACGAACTTTCCGTAGTCCAATAAAATCTCCTCCCGCACAGTTTAATTTATATTATTAAGATTATATCTTCAAAAGATTTTACCTGCAAGGCAAAAATATATGATAACACTTTTGTAAGTATAAAAATATGATATAAGTGAAAATTTTTGGGGAGGGAAAATTCATGCTGTGGCGTCAAGAATTCGGATCCAGAATACTCTATCGGGGCCTGCAGGGTGAGGATGTGAAAGAGCTTCAATCAAGGTTGGAAAGCCTGGGCTACGACGTAGGGCCAATTGATGGCATATTTGGACCTCTGACCGAAAATGCTGTCAAAAAGTTTCAAAAAGACAACGGCCTGGTATTTGAAAGGGTTTGGGCCTTGTCGCACTCATTCTGGAGATAGATCAAGTCGGTCATGTCCCGCACATTTGCCACTATAAACTTGATATTGCCGCTGTCATCAAATATGGGAGTAGCTGTCACACCATGATTTCCTTTACGGT
>NZ_JAFFJA010000097.1 GCF_021991635.1 Tepidanaerobacter sp. GT38 | reverse complement strand
AAATACAATAAAGGCAGCATTATCCATTTTGAAAGCGAGAAATGCAATTATCTGGATATTATTTTAAAAGGGCAGGTGTTTATTCAAAAGATTGATGAAAAAGGAAATGTATTAACTGTTGCAGAATTTAAAATCGGAGATAACTTAGGAGGAAATCTGTTGTTTTCAAAGTATCCTTATTATCCCATGAGTGTAATAGCAAAATCAGATACTGAAATTTTACATATTCCTAAAGATTTAGTGCTGCAACTTTGCCAGACCAGCCAGGGCTTTTTAGTTAAGTTTTTAACCTGTATATCAGATAAAACTGCTATTTTGACAAGTAAAATTAAATCAATCTCCATGAAATCTATTAGGGAATCTATTATTGAATTCCTAAATTATGAGTATTACACTCAAAATAGCAAAAAAATAAAACTTAATATGACAAAGAAGGAATTAGCCGAAAGGTTAGGGATTCAAAGGACTTCTCTTTCCCGTGAACTCAATAAAATGAAAAAAGATGGGCTAGTCGATTATGATGCCCATTCTATCACCATCTGTGATCTTAACATTATCCGCAGGCCATAAGCAGTTAATTGAATATTTGTTATTATTAATTGCATTAGATATCTTTTCAATAAGCTTTTCAAGCAAGTATGGTTACACTGGTCTCACGATACAATAAAAAGATACGTAAAGCCTTATTCTTTACACCTTGACCTTTTCAACCCCTTTACCTGTAAAAATTCAAATCCCGCAGCCGTTCAGGATATTTCCTGCTTAGACTACGGGATTTTTTGAACAAACTTTATTATCATGAGTGGACTTTATTTGAATCATACAACAACTACTATGCACCTCAAACAAACTTCTTTCCCTTTTAAAATAAAGTCCTTTTATAGACAGCCCTCAAACCCTTGGAAATTCTGGCTTGTTACTTTCTTCCAGTTTTCCATTTAATTCCTTTTCCCTTGAACCTGACTCATTAAAGTAGTTGTATTTTTGATTTTTCAATGGAAAAAATGAAAATAAAGTTGTTATAGGATTTAGGATTAAG
>NZ_JAFFJA010000096.1 GCF_021991635.1 Tepidanaerobacter sp. GT38 | reverse complement strand
GTCTTTGCCTATGTTGTGTATGTCATCTTTTACGGTGCCCAATACGATTTTGCCCAGTTTCTCCGATTCCCCTTTTATATGCGGCAGGGTAAATTCCATTATGCTTGAGAATATTTCTCCGCCAAGTATGAGTTCTGATAGAAAGTATTCGCCTTTTTCAAATTTGTCGCCTATTACTCCCATTGCACTTCTGCATGTCTCAAGCAGCTTTTGTGGATCTCCTCCACTTTCCAGATACTCTTTGGCAAGTTTTATTGAACCTTCTTCATCCATGTCGACTATTTTGTTGAAAAGTTCTTCTTGCATGTGTTTTTCCCCCTTTTAATTTATTTTTCGTTTTAAAACTCTGCAGGCACACCTCCCTGCACATATTGGTTAAACTGCGCCTTCAGCCTCGGCTTTCCTCTGATTTATTTCATTTTGTAATTCAATTAATCTCTCTTTAGTCAGCTTGTAACCAAATGCAAGTACTAAGCCAGAAACTAAAGCAAAGATACCCGGTATGAACACAAATACATTAATTACAGCATTTTTAATGGCCATTGACGCTGTAGCCGGGTCTACACCAGCAACGAATCCTGCCGCCGATAAAACAAATGGAATTATGGTTCCTCTAGAAATAACTGCTGTTTTAAGCGACAGAGTCATTAAGCCCATAACAAATGGGGTAGTATCCTCGCCAGTCTTCCACTGAGCATATACTGCAACATCTGAATAGAGGCTTACCATTACTGCTGTCAAAAGTCCTAAGAATATCCTAGCCACCAATATGAACACAAAGAACATTACAATATTCATAGCTACGTATTTAGTGATAATTAATGACGCAGCCAAGCCTAGAAGGCCAAAAATTGACGCATTTCTTGACGAGAGTGTTTTTGAAAGAGTAGCTGCTATATGCGCACCTACAACTTGTGCTAAACCACCAAGCAGCAGATAAGTGGGCAAGAGCGCAGGGTTTTGGGCCACATAGGTAAAGTAGTATGCAGCCGCCGCTGACATTACAAAATTAACCATATATCTTAAAAAGTCTGAGATTAGCAGTACAATGAGAGGAGGATTCTGCACAAGACTATTGAACATTCCTTTAATAGATGCTACGCCTTGGGCTGAAGCACCTTTCGCTGCAGTCTTTTGCGCCTGGCCGGTTTCTTCATAGCCTTCGGTTATTTTGAAAACAGTCCAATAACAAATCATCATGACAAAGGCCATTATTCCAGCAAGTAGAGAGTATCCTAAGATAGGATTATTTGTGACTTGACCAAGAAAATTGGCTAAAGGAGGTCCTGTGTAAGAGAATGCAACTGTCCCTAAAGCGGTGTAAGTGGCGCGTCTTGCAGAAAGAAATGCACGTTCTTCAGGATTTGTAGCTAAGACAGGAATCAATGAAACGTTTGCAACCCAGGGAATATTCCAAGCAATATGACTTAAAATAAAACCTGCACATACGATAAATGCAGCTACTGATTCAGGGCCAATTCTTGTAAACTGGAAAATGTATAGTAAGACTACTATAGGCGGCGCAATAAGCATCCACGAGCGGTTTCTGCCCCATTTCATAGGTTTTGTGCCGCTTATTATGGCCCCGTAAAACGGAGATGATATAGCATCTGCAATACTTGTTACAGCTCCTATTAAAGCCACCATGGGAAGAGAAAACTTTGCAATATCAGTCAGGAAGAAAACAAAGAAAGTTAATTCTACTTGAGTCATTAAAGCGAAACCAAAGTCACCAAGACCGTAAAACCTTTTGATGGCACTGCTCAACGGTTTCTTCACGGTTTCAACCCCTCACTTTGTAAAATAATGAAACTCAAGTAATTACAAATTCCCCCCTTTTCTTTTAATAATTCACCTCCATTTAAAAACTTAGCTATATATATGTATATACAAGTATTATTGTTTTTAGTATATAAAAAATAAACGCGCTTGTCAATATTCTTCTGAAACTTATATATTTTTTTGTATTTTTTAGTCTTATTCATTAAATTCAGTAAACTTGACCGACCAATCTGCTATTAACTTTGTTAAAATACTAAAGCAATAAAAACATTATGAAATCAAACAGGCTTTCTTCAATATCCATCAATTTCTGCCATGCAAAATCTGACAATTTATTATCGAATACTCTATATTGATCCCACGACATCAGGTATTTATTTTTTAGTATATTTGAAGTTTGTGCATTATATTCCATTTTATTAAACTGCATTTCTGCTGTATCCCCGGAACTGTCGTAAACACCGTAATCTCTTACAGTTTGGGTAACGGCACACAAAGACTCAATATTAAAATCATTTAACAATAAAGGACTTCTATCAAATCCAAAGATGTATTTACCACCTGGCGCAAGGATATCTATATATTTTCGTGCCTCATCAGCACATATTTTCGGAGATTTCGTTTTCAGGTTAACAAGAGGATAAAGACCAGTAATAATATGTTTTTTGCCTAATTTTTGTTTAATAAGTTTTGGATCCCCATATTCAAACATCAGCACAGAATTGGCAGGTAGTTCACAGAGGTAATCAAGATATCTAGTCCAATCATGCTCACAAAACAGAGTGCAACGAATTCCAAGAGAAGCATACTCTTCTACCATTCTTTTAAAAGTAGGCCAATAGAGCTTCTCAAAGTCCTTTTCTCTCATAAAAGCAGGCATATGAAGCGGAATAAACACATAACCGTACCGAGAAATTTTCCTTGGCAAACCCTTCGCAAACACCAATGGATACAGTGCATCACATGCTTTTGCAACTTTATCGGGTATTTTTCTGATATCTTTGCTGATTCCTCTAATTCCTCTTAATTGGTCAGCCAAAAAATCAAAAGGGGTTTCGGTAAAACCATAATTCATGGGATTTCGAGGATAATAGCCATATTTTTCTGTCAAATTTTGCATTATCTTATTTGCCTTATCAAACTCATGTCTATAAGCCAAAAAACCTCTCATCAGGTTTAATGCACTGGTTATCGGATCATTCCAGTCTATTGCTTTATATTGTCTGGGTATTATTCTTTCTACAATGCATTCGTATGGCTTTTCTATTAAATAGTCATAGTCTTCAGGATACATACCCACTACTTCCGGATGTTGAATAAAACCATTAGAGGCCATCACAAAGGACTGGGATTTTAACACTTGATAATACGATGGATATCTATATGACCCTATAAAAAGGCATACATCTGAATATACAGTCTGGCACATGGTGTCTGCAGCATCATATATTAATTCCGAATTCCAAAGTGCTTCAGTAAGGTTTAAGCCTCCAAACTGTGCTATTACTTCAAAAGTAAGGCTTATGTTCACGGGAACCCTTTTGGGGATTCTATTGTCATAAACAGCATGGAAAATGCTGATTCTTTCCTGCTGCAGTTCTTCTGGATTCACGGTTTTCACTTCCCTTGTAAATCTAATTTCTGACTTGTTAAAATATACCTATTTTCCATTTAACTATAAGGTTCTGCGTCAATTTTGTCAATGGTTTATTATGTCACTTTCAAAAATATTAACAAATATCTTTATATTCCGATGAGTATTGCTCATTTGCTATGGTCTTTTTTTAATTCCCTTCTATTTCTATTTAAAATCGTTAGACTTAATAATAATTTGATGTTTAAATCAGATTAATTGACCTATTCGAAGTATAACTACTATCATATCCAAAATGGCATATTTTAACTTCCTGACCCTTTGGAATAATGCAAAAATTATCATCGTAAGGGCCTGTTAAAAGCTTTTCTAAAAACCAAATTCCTCCTCTTTCGACAACAAGTTCCATATTCGTTATCCGAGCAAGCTTTTCTGCCTCACTTTTGTATTTTTTTACATCGTAAGATTGAGTGTCGATAAGCATTAGATACTTGTAACTGTTGAGCATGAATTTAAAAATTTTTTCAGCTCTTTGCTCCCCATACCTTTCTACTGCTCTTTGGTATTCAGCTGCTAAACTTCTGGAGGATTCAATCCAGCCCTTTGTTAAAAAGTATGTTTTTTCAGGACGTGCAAATTTTTCACCCAGTTTTTGCAGTACCATTGAAATGCAATCATCAGTTTTCGGGATGATGAGATTGGCAGTATTTGCCTTTACTCCAATCAGGGCATTTCCGCAGCAACCGAAAGCCAGCAAAATATTTTCCGCAGTCGTTATAGAATCTATTTCTTCCTGCAGTTTTTTGCGTAGGCCATCAGGCTCCATATGATATTTTGAATCTATCCAAATAATCGGCAACTGGCATCCAGTAGAATTAACGGCTGCGGTTAATTCATCCTTCAGCGTTTCACACGCAATAACTAATTTCTCCATAAAGTTACCCCCTTTTTGTCTCTTCTCGAGCAGTATATTACTATTACTATAAAATCTTATGATAATTTTGTCAATAAAAAGCCTATAAATGATAGTGTCAAGTTGTTGTAGGATAATTAAAGTTAAAGGATCCCTATCCTTTTGATACAAAACCAGCTATATAGCATACCCGCTCCGTTGTATGCCT
>NZ_JAFFJA010000095.1 GCF_021991635.1 Tepidanaerobacter sp. GT38 | reverse complement strand
GCCAAGTATGAGTTCTGATAGGAAGTATTCGCCTTTTTCAAATTTGTCGCCTATTACTCCCATTGCATTTCTGCATGTCTCAAGCAGCTTTTGTGGATCTCCTCCACCTTCCAGATACTCTTTGGCAAGTTTTATTGAACCTTCTTCATCCATGTCGACTATTTTGTTGAAAAGTTCTTCTTGCATGTGTTTTCCTCCCTTTTTTTATTTATTATTTCCCTTAAAAAATTATTAAGTCAGACACCTCTTGTTGTAATACTGTTGTATATACATGTCTAAAGTCAGTATATCTAATGGCGTCCGAATTGTCAAGTGTTTTTGAATTTTATCAAAATGTATAAAGTATTAGGACTTCGCAGAAAACGAAGGTGGATTTTTCGCTTGAATAGCCCCATAAATTAAACCGCTAATTCCATATAAACACATAGCTACAAATATGGGAAAG
Organism: Tepidanaerobacter sp. GT38; assembly: GCF_021991635.1. Classification (GTDB taxonomy): domain Bacteria; phylum Bacillota; class Thermosediminibacteria; order Thermosediminibacterales; family Tepidanaerobacteraceae; genus DTU063. Next base: position 2,556 of record NZ_JAFFJA010000095.1, on the reverse strand, counting down.
CGCACTGCGCTGTTGATATTAGAAAGCATGGCAATGTAATATGTGGATAAAAAGCCGCCTAAATTCATAAATGCCATTAGGATGCCTGATGCAGCAGCAAAAGCCACAGGAGCGACTATCATACCCAATATCATCATTACGGCAGGCATTACTAATCCAAAACCTATCCCTACGAGCGTAGTACCTAATGTCAATATCATTAGATTTGACGCATAGTGCACGATACCGGAACCCAGTGCCAATATTAAAAGTCCAATTGAAATGGTAAATCGAGTGGCTATTTGATACACTTTCCCGAATATAGCACCGGCTATCATTCCCCCTACCGTAAACATGGAAAGCACGACTCCAGCAGAAGCGGCATCTCCCAATTTATCCGTAATAATTATTGTTGACATGTTTACTAGCAAAGGATAGTTTACCATCATAGCAATGCCGAACATTGCAGAAATAAAATATACAGTCGTTGGAATGACAATTTTTTCATTAACCTGTTGCTCTTTTCGCTCCGGTTCAGGAAGCATGAAGAGCACCATTATAAGTGATAAAATTCCTACAAGATGCGCAAGAAAAGCATAGTTCCATCTAATAGCAGCAAGTATTCCTCCAAGTAGTTGAAGGACAATGCCGCCTAGATTCATCACAACCCCTGACAATCCCAGCATGTTAGCTCGCTCTTGTCCCTCAAAAAGGCTTAAAATGATTGCGTTTCCAAGGGGCATTATTACTCCAAGCCCTATGCCAAAGAGAGCCCTAGTTATTAATATTGTCGTAAAGTTAGTTGTCAAAAAATATGGTGCTGCACCTGCCAATGAAAAAAGCAGTATCCCTACAATCAATAGAGGCCTGTATCCAATTTTATTTCCTGCCACCATGCCTGCAATATATGTGGACGGAATTATAAATAGCGATGGAAGAGTAGATACTAACAATATGGTGCTGAAATTTAAATTAGGAAAAGCTTCGGCAATGCTCTGTATGGCTGGAGTGATAGTACCTATACCCATTGCTATGAAAAAAACAGACATTACAGCAATAGTGACAATTTTTTTGTTAACCATTTTCTTCTCCTTTCTAATTTTTTTTAATTTTAAGAATAAACACCTCGCACCACAACACTATAGGAAATTCTGTCAGGCCCGAGAACCTCGTTGTTTCACAATAAAGCCCGGCTTTGGGCCATGCCCAAAACCGGTCATAACCGCAGATACAGTTTTAGTATTTTCCGTATTTTTCCACTGCATTTGCCAAAGCGCGGATGTTTTCTAAAGGAGTTTCCCTTGGTGCTATACCGACGCTTGTTGTAAGTATATAGCCTCCACCTGGTTTTACGTCTTCAAGCAGTTCTTTTACATATGTATCAATCTTTTCAGGTGTGCCGCTGACTATTAAACTTATGGGCACTCCACCCATGACACAGGTGTGGTCTTTCAGCATTTCTTTGGCTTTCCTTATGTCTGTCTTTTCAAAGTAGGCTATACCCCAACCTCTGGGCAGTTCCAAAATAGTCTCCAGGTGTGCATCATGACGGCCTTCAAAAAATACCATGGATTTTATGCCTTCTTTTAAGAATCCAAGGATTATTTCTTTGAGATATGGCCAGTAAAACTCCTTATAAAGTTTAGGAGAAAGATATTCGTTGAGGTGCAGCGGTATAAAAGCCAGTTTAACTCCCAATGGTTTTAGCGCCAAGCCCACTTTTAGAATCGGCTCAACCAACGCTTCACAGGCCTTTTTTACCTTTTCCGGGTAGCGGCGGATATCCAACATTACATTTGTCACATCTCTAAATCCATCGCCTATTAAATCCAGCGGTGCCATCCCCATTGTGATGGGCATAGAGGGATAACCCAATTCTTCCATATCTTCACTTACACCTTGCATAAAAGCCGAAATCTTGCCATATTCCATACCGAGTCTCACCCATGTGGCCATTGCCTTTCGCGGAGTTTCTAGATTCTTACATATTCTTGGAAGCAACTTATCTGCAATAAATCCAACAGGATCTTCGCTTAGAAGGTCATATTCCTCCGGTTTCATGAAGGTACCGCCCACAAACTGCGGTGAACAGTTCTCTCCTATTTCTCTCCCGGGATACCTGGTGCAGACATCACCTAACAAATCATGGACAGTGCCATACATTGCAAAAACGGCATTTACATCTGGATGGTCTGCAAAAGCAAACGTGAGCGGAGGAACCCCTACACCCGTAAAACCTGCTGCAAAGCTCCAGTCACTGGGAAAGTCTCTATGGAACTTTTTCAATGCCTGCCGCGTTTTATCATAGTCATAACAATATTCGTGATGTGTTATGCCTGCATATGCGGGGATTACGTCACCGCCTACTCCCGAATATGGCACCCTATCCGGTTCCTCAAGATTCATAGCCGCTTCTATCCGCGCAAGGCGCTCCTTCGCAAGTTCCTGTGCACTCTTTGCCACCTGTATCACTCCTTTACCCCTACTAATTCTTTACACAGCCTTACTCCTTTTGCCGCATCATCAGCCCATGCATCCGCTCCCGTCAGCTGCCTTACTTCTTCATCTACTCTTCCT
>NZ_JAFFJA010000094.1 GCF_021991635.1 Tepidanaerobacter sp. GT38 | reverse complement strand
ATAAAATTTTACACTATCAATTCTAAACAGAATTATTTAATAACCTAATATGGTATGTGCTTTACATGTTATGTGTAATTTGCTGGGCTACTGGCAAAAAGAATATGGTTGAATTCAAAAAAGGGACGGTAACGTCCCCTTTTTTCTGTGCTATTATTTTAAGTCTCCATTTTATAGTTTTAATCTATTACTTGATTTTCATGATAAATTATATGGATTTAGGGCATTAAGGTACTATAGGGTAATACGGAAAATAGGGAGTAAGAAATGTCAGAAATCTAATTTTATTTTCTTTATTCTAAGTTAATACCATTTCCTTCAGTTCATCAACACTGCAAATGCTGGTTACATTCTGAAGCCATTTCATTAATGTGTCCTCGTTGTTTTGTTTCGCAATTGCATAGTAGATGTCATCATGTAGGACGTTAAATTTCTCCAAAAGTATTATAATTATTGATTCCCGCATTCCCTCCTTAACCCCTGCATCTTTTATACTTAATCCTACCTCCGTATCCATGAGATATTCCTTTAAAACCTCAACCCCTTGTTTACCTATTAATCTCGATACAATTTCTGAAATTACTGTTAAGAACGCTATCCTTTCTTCTTCATCCTTTATTTTCCCTATGATTGACATAACCTTCAGCAACACTTCATTAAAAGGTAAGGAATTCTTCATAAATGGAAGAAATACCAGGCTCAGTTTGTCAGCCTCATTAATAGGAAAACCCGAACTAATTTTTTGACTAATTTCCTTATGCACTCTTTCTCCATCAAGTCCTGATAAATCTACAATTTGAGTATTATAATAAACTGAACCAAAACTCCTCTGAAAATTGCTATTTTGCTTGCTTCCAAAATTCAGAATAACAGTCTTTACCTGCATCCTATATCTCAATACTATGCTCATGTCATAGGTCAGCATGCTCTGGAGGCCAGGTTTTATTTTATCACTCATAATTTCCATGTGAAGCAATGTATCATCCTCAAGTAAAAACATCAATAATGGTAGTTTATAATTCTCTATCCTTTCTACTTCTGCTATTTCCTTTATCATTGGCAACTCTAACCCAATCCACTTGAATGATAATCCTTGGAATATCTTATTAAAGCATTTTTCATTAAAACTCTCTTCCTGAAAAGTCACTCTCATATCCATCACCTCTAACCTTGATTTTATCGCCTCGAATTTTCTTTCAAAAAATAAAAAAGCACATTCTCCTTAATTACTGCCAAAACGAATCTGGCTGTATAAAGAGAATATGCTCTCCATCTGTGTCGCTAACGCTATTGTAGCGCATATTAAAGAAGAACACAATTACATTCTAACAATTACTACTTCCATCTAACCTTATCCCTTTAACCCATATTCCTGTCTTCATATGCCTAAATATCCTTTCCAGCCATTTCTCTCAAATCTTATAAAAGCCTTTCTATACTGCTCTTCAAATGTGTCCTTAGTTGGGTGCGTCAATTTGCTATTAATATTATTAAAAATATCTTCTGCTTCGTTTTTTGTAATCTCACCAAAATACACACATAAAGCCAGAATATTATTGTGTGTAAGGGTAATGAACTCATCCAGCCACTTAAATTCAGTGTAATTATCTGATATTATTATTGGAATTCTCAACGCCTGGGCATATCCTGCGCATTCACTTTCTCCTGGACCGATTACCTTTTTCTTATCTTCGATGATATCTCTTGCAAGTACGTTTATAGATATATCTTTCTTCCTATCTACAATCTTAAATATACTCCCGTCCTTATGAATTGCTTCGTTAATCAAACCATAATATCTTCCTGCATTTTTCTTTATTTCAATGTCATATACAAATTGAGGAATGATGATTTCTTTAAATAAAAGTTCTAAAATATCCAATCTGTTAACCCTGGCTAAATTAATCAGGATATCGGCATCAGATATGGCTCCTGTATATCTCATGTTAATAGTCCTCTTCCTGGGGATACTCATATCCGAATTGTTCAGGAGCCAGTCCGATAAATTCAAGGCTGTTTTTCATGTTCTTGTATGAGATATTCCCTCTTTCGTAGTTGGTTTTTATAAACTCAATATATTCTTTTGGCACATATGTTTCTTTTGATGGAGTTATCAAGTCTATACTGTAGCCTTCCCGTCTGGTTAAAGATTGGAGTTGTTCCGTATTTTCCAGTGAACAGATGTCTACCAGTTCCTCATACTTGTCAATAGAACATAAATTAAGTTGGATAAGCCTTTTTAACATAGCCTTATAACTTACTTTAAAATAATTGTGCATTCTAATGATATGCCTTGGTAAAACACTGTCTTTATCTACATTGACAATTTTATAAAATACTTCTTTTACATAGTCTTCAGGCATTAAAAATTCGGAAGCAAATACATCCGCTTTCGCATCTTCCTCTTTATGCTTTTCATCATTCAAAAGGATTTTTTCTTTTTTCAGGATGTCGGCATTATAAATAAGATGGTATAGTTCATGGGCGCCAGTATAGCGTTCATGTCCCAAAGTAAAATTGCTGTTTAAATAGACAATAAACTGTCCCTCAAAATAGGTAGTAAACCCTGATAATTCTTCTATATCTAATGGTTTTCTTATTAAAAATGCAGCCTCCGATAGAATATCAAATATATCGGAAAGCCCTTTTCTCGCAAATTTTATTCTTACTTCTTCTGCCAAATCTTTGATTTGCAGTCTGAAGGATTCTTCTGGGAGATTCAAATTATTCTTTTGCAATATTAACACTCCTCCCACAGTGGCTTTCTCTTTTGTGGTTTAAACTCTCCATTGTATATTTTCTTTTGGTAAATAAACATCTTTATCATATCCTGGAGTTTCTCAACTTCTTCAATCGTTTTTTCCGAAAAATTTTTCTTCCTGAATAGTGTAACTAAATCGTCGTCTTCTTCATCTTCAAAAAGAATGTTTATATCTATATTCAGAACTTTGCATATGGCATTTAACTCCATAGCCGATACAGTCCTGTTGCCGTTTTCTATTTTGCTCAATGTTTCCCTGCTCATGTTAATCCCCTTTTCAGCAAGTCTTTCTACTACCTCAATCTGGCTTAATCCCCTTGCCTCTCTAATAGCCTTTATTTTTAATCCAATGGAAATATCCTTTGACATCTTTAATCCCTCCTTTTGTAATATTATATTACATCAATATTGGTTTTGTGTCAATATTTTATACATTTATGTAATATTTTATTACTTCTGCATAAAGTTATACTTAATTCGTTAAATAAAATTTAGTGCTGATTTTTTGATTTTCTATGAACTCACCTATATAATACCCGAAAATCTCTTGCGAGGAGTGGTTATAATGATAAACTTAGAAGTTTTTAGGCTGGAACTGAATTACCTGAAGCAAGTTGTAAAGGGTATATTAGGGGATAAGGTTTCAGGGGAAATAGGTGAAGCGATTGAAGCCTTAACCCTTTATTTTCTTAACCCTGCTACCTATAATTCCTTGTCCCTATCTAACATCCAAACAATTGAACAGTATTTAAATCAAATTCAGCAAAAATTAACACCTTATGAATATAAACAAATGCTTAACAACATCCCTACAATAAGGAATTTTTTAGAGAAAGTAAAACTTGAAATGTCCATATCTTAACAAAATAAGGCTTTGTAGGATGTATAACTTTATCCCCAAAGCCTTGTTCTTTTATCCCAATTTTCCTTAACCGCAATCACCTTGTTCCCGCTGAAATAAGTCTGAATTATCCATTTCCTTAAAATCATCGGCTTTTATAATATTTGTTAGAATTATCGAGGTGTTATTTTTACTCATTTCACCGGCCAAAGTAAATCTAAAATCATTTTCATAGGTAATTATAAAATCCCGGTCTTTTTCTATTTTAATCGCTTCTAGTTGCTTTATAATGTCTTGTTTATTTATTTTATATTCGTAAATAAGTTCATCACATTCAATAAAAACCTTATTCATATTGCCATATCACCTTTTTTATATTTTACTTTTTATATTATATGAATTTGTTATCTCTAAATCAATTGGAATAACTTCTTGTAATCCCCTTAAAATTATACTTTTCCCTAATTTCCTTTATCCTTTAATATCTTTCATCAATAATATCAAATATTCCATTCTTACACCTGTAAACCTTGTCTGAAACCTTATTCGGGTCATTATCTATCATAATCAGTGATTCTATAATTTTTATATATTCATGGCATAATTTACCCACTATTAGCGTAGTAGCAGAAGGAATTGCAAAGAGATAATCCCGCCCTATCTTTTTGCATATCTGATTCTGTAGTGCAGTACTTAATAACAGGGTTGAGTTATAATCTGTTGTGTATTTCAAGGTATATATTGCTAGAGCCGTATCCAATTTAACTAGTGGATTTCTCATTCTATTTAAATTTTCCCATGCTGCTTTTTTCACCATATTAAAATCCACATCATCGGTTTTTAATACAAATCTAAAAACTTCTCCTGCATCTGTAACATAAAGTGTATCTACATCGGCAAAGGCTTCCTCTCTATAAAAATCTAAATCCTTTTCTCCTTTTCCGAACTTTCTACTCTTTAGCAGCGGATAAACATTGTTATAGTCAATCTTAAATTTATATTGACTCAGAATATCATTAATAATTTTAATATATGATGCTAAAGTTTTCCTATAATCCTTGGTCTCTTGGTATTGCCCATAAATGCTACTAATAGGCACAGACACACTGTTTGGGTTAGACTCCACAATAACATACTTTCCCTGGACCCTTGCTATTGGAAATGTTCTATTTAAGTCAAAAATTATTTTCCTTGAAAAATCAGCAATAGTAAGCATTACCTACCTCCTTAATAACTCTATAAAACACAAAAAGCATACTCTCTTAACTTATTCCAGCATCTACTGGCTGTGTAAGAGAATATGCTCTCTCTGTATACTTATATTTTACGTTATATTATAGGTATGTGCAATGTTTTTATCTTAAATTGATAGTGTCAAATTGTTGTAGGATAATTATGGTCAGAAGTATCCCCATCTTTTTGATACAAAACCAGCTATATAGCATACCCGCTCCGTTGTATGCCTTTTAATATAGTTGATATTGGAGTCTTTTTACCCATATTAAAAACAGGTATGTTATTTAGCTTCTCATACGTGGTTTTGCTAAATACTTCCTTAGCCTTCTTAATTGTCTCTTGCTTTATGTTGTATTGTTGTTTTGCTTTTG
>NZ_JAFFJA010000093.1 GCF_021991635.1 Tepidanaerobacter sp. GT38 | reverse complement strand
ACGGGTGGTCATGATTGAATATAAGATTAATGCGATAATTTCTATCCATAATTATTTTATAATAGAAAGAAGTGGGTAAAATGTCGACGGCAGCAATATAATGTCAAATGTCTGTAAAAAAAGGCAAATATTAAACGAGTTTAAAGCAGGAATTATAAAAGAATATATAGAATATTTTATGATGTTAAATTTAGTCGCATTTTGGACTTGAATTGTTTATGTGGAGAGAGATGTAATCGCACTATAGATATTAGTTATAAAATTTATTAAAAAAATATGTATTTTTAAAATATGAAATATTGCAAAAGGCAAACAATTTTGGTATTATCAAAGAAGGAGAATAAAAATGGACTTTAAGCCGGTTAAAACAGAGAGGATTTTTGAAAATATTATTCAACAGATAAAACATAACATTTATAATGGCAATTTTTCAAAGGGAAGCAAATTACCGTCTGAAAGAGAATTGTCAAACATATTAAATGTTAGCAGGGCATCAATAAGAGAGGCATTTTCTGCCCTTGAAATATTAGGAATTTTGGAAACAAACCCAGGTGGAGGTACATACATTGTAAATAATGTATCAAAAACTACTATTGAAATTATGTCATTAGCTTTAGCACTTGAAAACGACGAGACCGAATTTATTGAGCTTAGAAAAATACTTGAAAGTGAAAGTGCATATATTGCAGCTGAAAAACAGGATGCCGAATCAATAGCTGAAATGAAAAAGTATTTTGAAATGATGAGTGTAGAGCTTGATGAGGAGAAAAATACCTGTGCAGACAAAAATTTTCACAGAGCCTTATGTAAAGCAACGAAAAATAAACTTCTTTGTGACATAGTTGAAGCATTATCGGTAGGAATAGATCATTATATAAAAAATGCGCGACAACAGCTCATGGGCAATCCGCGAAACTTGGAATTTCTCTATCAACAGCATAAAAATATTTTAAAGAGTATCGAAGATGGGAAGCCAGAGGATGCAAGAAGGAATGTTATAGAGCATATAGATTTTGTACAGGAAGAGCTTAAAAAGTTAAAAAATACGGAACAGTTTTAGGCATTAAATCATTTAATAACGAATATATTCTATCTTAGATATTTATATAGAAAGCATATGCTTTCTATATAAATATCTAAACTGGTCAGACCATCATATAATCAGATAAATAGGGAGGTGGATTGGTAATATGTATAATGAATGAAAAAAATATAATAAGTTGGTTCTCAAATTAACACAAAGTGGGGGGATGTTTTATGCCAGAAACAATTCAAGGGCCTTTTCCAAATCATCTGCTGCTTTCAGCGCTTATCGCGTTTGTGCCGTTGTTATGGCTTTTAATAGGTCTCGGTATATTAAAAATTAAGGCATACACCGCATCTCTGATATCGTTGACATTAGCGATTATGCTTAGTATTACAGCTTGGGGAATGCCTGCATATTTTGTATTCCAGTCTGTGGCAGAAGGAGTAATAACTGGGCTGTGGCCAATAGTGTGGGTCATTATCGCTGCTATTTACACATACAATGTGACGGTAGAAACCGGCAGCATGAATGTCATAAAAACAACTTTGGCTCAGATATCTCCTGACAGAAGGATACAAGCTTTGATTCTCGCATTTTCTTTTGGGGGATTTTTAGAGGCTGCAGCAGGATTTGGCACTGCTGTTGCAATACCGGCAAGCATACTGGCTGGCATCGGATTTGAACCTATCTTTGCTGCTGTCATATGCCTTATTGCAAATACAGTGCCTGTAGCATTTGGCGGCATAGGTATACCGATAATAACACTATCACAGGTTACCGGCATAAGTGAAAGCTTAGTAACAAAATATGCGGCATATCAACTTGTACCTTTTATAATTATTTTGCCAATAGTACTTGTTGTAATTATGACCAAGTCCTTTGAATATTTGAAAGATGTTTTGGGCATATGCTTAGTCAGCGGAATTTCCTTTGCGCTTCTTCAAACATTAGTTGCGGTCAATCTCGGACCTGAAGTTGCGGCAATTGCCGGTTCCTTAGCTTCTTTACTATCTATTGTGGTTTACGTAAAGGTAAGACCTGTAAAACAGTTTTGGTTTTTCCCTCATGAAAAAGGATATAGTGAAATAGCATCAACACCGGAAACTGAAAATAAAGAAGACAATGAAATTAACAGAAGAAAACAGTTTATTGCATGGACACCCTACATTGTATTATTTATTCTAATAATGGCTGTTAACCTTATTCCGTCCTTGGGGTTTTTAGGCAAAATAAGCACAAAAGTACAAATTTATACCGGCCCGGGTGGAAAACCATTCTCACTGCAGTGGGTAACGACGCCGGGCACAATAATGTTTATATCGGCAGTAGTTGGAGGATTAATTCAAGGAGATGGAGCAAAAGAGCTCATAGTAACTTTTCTCAAGACAATAAAGCAACTTGTACCGACGATTATTGTAGTTACATCGATAGTAGCTATGGCCAAAGTAATGGGATATAGCGGTATGATATCTGTTATAGCAGTAGCGCTGGCACATTTGACAGGCAAAGCATATCCATTCATATCGCCATTGATTGGAGCACTGGGGACTTTTATAACAGGAAGCGATACATCTTCGAATATTTTATTTGGCCCACTTCAAAGACAAACCGCTTTAGAGATAAATGTAAATCCTGCTTGGATTGCTGCTGCAAATGCCGTTGGGGCAACTGCGGGTAAAATGATATCGCCACAGAGCATAGCTGTTGCAGCGTCGGCAACCGGTCTGGTGGGAAAAGAGGGACTTATTCTCAATTCGACACTAATGTACTGTGCGCTGTACGCCATTTTGATAGGCATAGTAGTATTTGCGTTCGGATATATAATATGACCAATATAGATGCTAATAAATGCATTCACACACAATTTTAAAAATATTCTGTCTGAACTATACCCTGACTGGTCTGACCGATTTAATTGACAGATAAGATTTTTAAAGTATGAGAGGAGTGTAAGAATGAAAATTGTAGTACCAATTAAACAAGTACCTGAAACTAGCAATGTTAAGATGAATCCCGAGACGGGGACAATGGTGAGAGAGGGTGTTGAAAGCATAATAAATCCGCTTGATCTTTATGCAATAGAGACAGCGATTAGGCTGAAAGAGCAATTTGGCGGGAAAATAATCGCAATATCAATGGGACCGGGTAGCGCACTTGAAGCTATAAAAGAGGCTGTTGCAATGGGATGTGACGATGGGGTGCTTTTATCTGATGGAAAATTTGCAGGCTCTGATACCTGGGCCACATCGTATGTATTAGCAAATGGAATAAAAAAATTAGGAGAGTATGATATTGTGATTTGCGGTGAAAGGGCGACGGATGGCGATACAGCACAAGTTGGACCGGGTATTGCATCATTCTTAGATCTTCCATTGTCCACATTTACCAGTGAAATTTTATCAGTTAAAGATGGAAGAATCAAAGTTAAACGCCTAGTAGAGGGCGGATATGAGGAGATAGAGATGACATTGCCTGCGACGATGACGGTGGTAAAAGAAATAAGTGATCCCAGGCTTCCTACATTAAGAGGAAAACTCAAAGCAAAAAAAATCGAAATACCTGTATGGGGCCTGCAACATATAGCTGTAAAAGAGGAGAACGTGGGTCTTAAAGGGTCCCCCACTAGAGTTGTTAAGATTTTTACGCCAAAAGTTGCAAGACAAGGTGAAAAAATTGCTGTGAGAGATGAAGAAACGCTAAATGAAGCTGTTGACAAAATTATGGATTTCTTGATAAAGAAAGAATTCATATAAAAAAAGTTAAAAGAGGTGAACAAAAGTGGGAGAAGTTTGGACATTAGCAGAATATAGGTTCGGAAAATTAAGTTCAGTATCATTTGAGCTTTTAAACAGAGGTAAAAGCCTAGCGCAAAAATTAAACGCACCTCTGGCATCAATTATTTTAGGCTTTGCCATTAAAGATGAAGATATTAATGAGCTTATTGCAAGAGGTGCCGATAAAGTATATGTGGTGGATGATAAAAATCTAGAGAACTTTCTTGTAGAATCATACGCGAAAGTTTTAATAGAGCTTGTGAATGAATATAAGCCTGATATCTTGCTAGCTGCTGCCACAACCACAGGAAGAACGCTGATGCCCTATGTTGCCGTAAGGATAAGAACAGGCCTTACAGCGGATTGTACAGTGCTGGATGTTGAAGATGAAACCGGAAACCTGCTTCAGACAAGGCCGGCCATTGGTGGAAATATTTTAGCTACCATTAAGACACCAAATACGAGACCGCAAATGGCAACGGTGAGACCTCATTCAATGAAGCCTGCCTTACCAGAAAAAGGCCGCAGTGGTGAAGTTATCAGGAAAAAATATGATGATAGTACATTTAAAACCAAGTCGAAATATTTGAGATTTATAAAAGACGAATCACAGCAAGTTACAGTCCAGGACGCCAAAATAATAGTTGCAGGTGGTAAAGGTGTAGGCAAGGCAGAAAATTTTGCAATAATTGATAAGCTTGCAGAACTTCTCGGAGGTGCTGTTGGCGCATCACGTGATGTTGTTGATAGAGGTTGGAAGTCATATCCTCATCAAATTGGATTAAGTGGAAAGACCGTTTCACCGGCCTTATATATTGCAGCGGGCATTTCCGGAGCAGTCCAGCATATTGCGGGCATGCAGACATCAGAGAACATCATTGCTATAAATAAAGATCCGGATGCACAGATTTTTCATCTTGCGGACCTTGGAATCGTTGGAGACTTAAATGAAATATTGCCGATTTTGATAGATAGGATTTATGACTATAAGAAAAGGGAGGCTTCAGCAAATGTATAATAGTGTAACACCAGAAATTGTGGATGAGCTGATCGAAATTGTAGGCAGCAAAAATGTTATTTACGACAATAAAGAAGCTTTGGAGGCATATTCACACGATGAAGTGGCGGAGAAATCCTATGCACATATGCCTGAAGTTGTCGTAAAACCATCGACTGCAGAAGAAATCTCAAAGATAATGAAGCTTGCCAATAAATATCTTATTCCTGTTACGCCAAGAGGTGCAGGCAGTGGTCTATCAGGAGGTGCGGTTCCTGTAGAAGGTGGTATTGTCGTTTCGGTGGAAAAGATGAACAAGATTCTTGAAATAGATAAAAAAAATTTGATGGTAGTTGTGGAACCGGGTGTTGTCACTAATGAAATAAATAATCTAATCAAAGATGATGGTCTTTTTTACGCTGGATATCCGATGAGCGTTGAGACATGCTATATAGGTGGGAATGTAGCGGAAAACGCAGGTGGCGGAAGAGCTGTAAAATATGGTGTTACAGGAAGGTATATATATGGGCTTGATGTTGTGACTCCAACCGGGGAGATTTTGCATCTTGGTGGAAAACGTATGAAGGATGTTACAGGGTATGATCTTATCCATCTTATGGTGGGTTCTGAGGGAACACTTGGAATATTTACGAAGATATACATAAAATTAATGCCACTTCCTCAAGCGAAAGTTGATTTACTGGTGCTTTTCAAAGACATAGACACAGCGATTAAGATTGTACCTGATATAATGACCTTTGGAAGAATAATACCTACATCAATTGAATTCATGGATGACCTTTCATTTAAGACTTCTTGTAAATATCTCAATGAGAAGATACCTTTTGAAGAAGCAGGTGCCATGCTTCTTATTGAGCTTGATGGCAATAGCAAAGTAGAGCTTGAAGAACAGTATGAAGTGATAGGAAATCTTTGCATGGAAAATGGAGCGATTGAAGTGTACATAGCAGATAATGCCACTACGTCTGAAAGAATATGGAAGATTAGGAGAAATATTGCAGAAGCTTGGAAACAGTATAGTCCAGACCAGAGCCTTGAAGATGTAGTGGTGCCAATATCGGAAATACCAAAATTCATGGAAAAAGTCAGAAAGATATCTGAAAAATATGATGTACCGATACCTTGTTATGGTCATGCCGGAGATGGTAATATTCATGCAACTCCTGTAAAGAATCCGAAATTTACAATGGAAGAATGGCTTGATATTCTGCATAACAAACTTTTGCCGGATCTTTACAGAGAAGTAATTAACTTAGGTGGGACTATAAGCGGTGAACATGGAATAGGACATAAGAGAAGAGAGTATATGTCTATGGCCATTGAACCGGCACAATTGGAGGTAATGAGAGCAATAAAAAGAGCTCTTGATCCAAACAATGTCTTAAACCCCGGTAAATTAGTATAGTGTTTGGAGATGATATCATGGCAAAAATAAAGATACCTTTTGGGAAAAGACAAATATACTGTGAACTTGATGATGATAGAATACTGGGAGAATTTAGGTCTAAGGTTCAAGATTACAGCACATACTTAAAAGAAGAGGAAATAGTTAAAAGAGCATTGGAAAATCCCATAGGAACCAAAAAACTACAAGACCTCGCTGAGGGAAAGAAAAACATCGTAATAGTAACAAGTGATCACACAAGACCTGTACCCAGCGAAATTACTTTGCCGCTGCTGCTTGAGGAGATAAGAAAGAAGAACGGTAATGCAAATATAACCATATTAATTGCAACAGGCTTTCACAGAGAAACAACATTGGATGAAATGAAAGCAAAATTTGGGGATAATCTGGTTGAAAATGAACAATTTGTAGTTCATGATTCCAGAAATGATGAAGATATGAAATTGATAGGCACATTACCATCCGGTGGTAAATTAGAACTGAATAAATTAGCATTGGAAGCCGATTTGTTAGTTGCGGAAGGTTTTATCGAACCTCACTTTTTTGCAGGGTTTTCCGGTGGAAGAAAAAGTATCTTACCCGGAATAGCCAGTGCTCAATGTATTTTAGCAAACCATTGCTCTGAATTTATCAACAGTCAATATGCCAGGACAGGTGTTATAGAAAATAATCCAATACATAAGGATATGCTCTATGCAGCAGAAAAAGCTAATCTCGCTTTTATTTTAAATGTTGTCATAGATTCGGAACACAAAATAATAAATGCATTTGCAGGTCACAGGGAAATTGCCCATAATGAAGGATGCAAATATGTAAGTTCCCTTGCAACAGTAGATGTAAAACCTGCAGATATTGTAATAACGTCAAATGGTGGCTACCCCCTTGATCAAAATATCTATCAGGCGGTAAAAGGGATGACTGCCGGTGAAGCTGCGTGTAAAGATGGTGGCGTCATAATCATTGTTGCAGAATGTGCTGATGGACATGGTGGAGAAGGATTTTACAATTGGTTTAAAGCGTCAGAAAACCCTCAAGATATAATGAATAAAATTCTTTCTAGGGGCCGGGATGAAACGCTGCCGGACCAATGGGAAGCACAGATATTGGCAAGAATTCTAATAAATCATAAAGTCATAATGGTCACGGACAGTAAAAACTATGGATATGTAAAAGACATGTTTATGACACCTGCAAAAAATTTAGATGAGGCGTTGAAGCTTGCAGAAAGCATTGTTGGAAGTAATTCAATTATTAATGTGATACCTGATGGAGTTTCAGTAATTGTGAGAAACATATAGATTGCGTTGTAATATTTGGTATCGATTGACCGGAATTTATATTCTAATAGTTGCAAACAGATTAACGAGTTTAATTTATCAGGGAGTCCGATCGGATTCCCTACTTTATTGGCATGAAAAACTTAAATTGTTCATTTATTGAACATAATCAAAACAAATGATAAAATTAACATAAGGAATACGCTTTCAAAGCGGAGGCATTAATATGATAATCATTCATATTCTTGCAAGTCTTGCCAACCGGCTTGGAGTATTTGTTATTATAGCCTTTTTGCTATCTCAAACTGCTGCATTTAAAAAACTCATTTTAAAGAAAGAAATATCTTTAGGTGAAAAAATAATACTTTCCATTATTTTTGGATCTTTTGGGATTTTAGGTACATATATGGGTATTCCAATCTATGGAGCTTTAGCTAATTCCAGAGCCGTAGGTGTAATTATAGGGGGCCTCTTGGGAGGGCCTTTTGTGGGTATACTATCCGGATTCATAGCCGCAATTCATCGATGGGGTATTGACATAGGCGGTTTTACTGCTGTAGCGTGTTCTGTATCTACATTTACGGAAGCGACTTTGGCGGGGTTGATACACAGAAAGTTTGAAAACGGCAAAATCCATTGGTGGTTCGGTTTTGCCGTGGGGACCTGTATGGAGCTTTTGCAGATGGTAATTATTCTCACTTTAGCAAAACCGTTTTCAGCAGCTTGGGAATTGGTAAAAGTTATCTGGTTTCCTATGACTTTTGTAAATTCCTGTGGTATTGCCATTTTTATTTTAATTATAGACAATATTTTTAAGGAACAGGAACGGGTAGGGGCTTTGCAAGCACAACTTGCCCTTGACATTACTACCGAAACCCTTCCGTATTTGCGAAAGGGCCTCAATGAATTATCTGCATATAAGGCTGCAAAGATAATTTTCGATAAGACAGATTACGATGCTGTTGCCATTACAGATACCGAAAAAATATTGGCTCATGTGGGTAAGGGAGAGGACCACCATCAAACAGGTTTTAATCTCATGACAAGAACCACAAAAAACGCCATCGATTCTAAAAAATATAAAGTGGCCACATCTAAGGAAGAAATCGACTGCGCAGAACCGTCCTGCCCACTGGCGTCAGCGGTGGTAGCACCTCTGCTTGAATGCGACAAAGTTATCGGCTGTTTGAAGTTATACAGGATAAGGCCAAACAGCATCACCAGCATCGATATTAAACTTGCTCAAGGTATTGCCCATATGTTTTCTACTCAGCTTGAACTGGCAAAGGTGGAAAATCAGGCAAAACTTTTAGCGAGTGCTGAAAGAAGAGCCCTTCAGGCTCAGATAAATCCTCACTTTTTGTTTAATGCGCTAAACACTATAATATCTGTGTCCAGAAAGGACTCCGATGAAGCCCGGCGGTTACTGGTTGATTTGAGCCAATTTTTTAGAAATAATCTTTCAGTCGGTATGGAATTGGTGCCACTAGAACAGGAAATAGAACATGTTAAAGCATATTTGTCAATTGAACAAGCAAGATTTGGCGAAAGGCTTAAAACTGAGTTTAGTATAAGCTCGCCTGATGCCCTTTCTGTAAAGGTGCCGCCTTTAATACTTCAGCCCTTGGTTGAGAACGCCGTAAAGCACGGCATTATGCCAAAACCTGAAGGCGGAAAAGTGACCGTAAAAATAGAAGAATTCAGCCAGGGTGTAGTGGTCAGCGTCAAAGACAACGGGGTTGGAATGACTGAAGAAATATTTAAGAATATAAAAGACAATAAGGTTTCTAAGGATAAAATCGGCCTTAGAAATGTTAACGGCCGCCTGGAAAGTTATTTTGGCAAAGAAAGCTGCCTTAGGATATTATCCAATTACGGAACTGGAACTTTGGTAAAGTTCTTTATTCCATATGACCAGTTGCCTATGACGGGAAGTGAAGGCCATGGAGCTTAGGACAATTATAGTGGATGACGAAATGCCTGCCAGAGAGGAGCTCCGTTTCCTAATTTCGTCTTATCCCCAGATAAAACTGGTGGGAGAGGCTTCTTCAGGCAAAGAAGCAATAAGGCTGGCAGAGAGCTTATCACCTGATGTTATTTTTTTGGATATAAAAATGTGGGATTTAAACGGCTTTGAAACAGCAAAGGGAATTTTTGAAAAGGGAATAAACCCGTTTATCATTTTTGCTACTGCTTATGATGAATACGCTGTTAAGGCCTTTGAGATAAATGCAGTTGATTATATTTTAAAGCCTGTTACAAAAAAAAGATTGGATAAGACGATTTGTCGTGTTTTGGATTTGTTTAAAAGCAATGAAAATCATGTTGAGATACAGAAACTCATGGATTATATAGAAACAATAGGAAAATCCCAGAGCATAAAAATTCCAATTTGGAAAAACAACAGGATTTGCCTGTTAAACCCTTCGGACATTAGCTATTTTGAGGCTGCCGAAAAAGGTAGCAAGGTGATGGCAAGTCAGGGGATTTTTGAAACCAATTACTGCCTTTCGGAACTGGAAGACAAACTCAAAGACTTAAATTTTTTCAGGACTCATAAGAGCTTTCTAGTTAATTTGGATAAAGTAATGGAAATCATACCATGGTTTAATGGAACGTATATCCTTTTGTTAAAACACTATGAAAAAAATGAAGTGCCTGTAAGCCGTCGTTGTGCAAAAAAGTTAAGAGAGCGTTTGGAGTTTTAAACCAGATGGACCTCAAATTTTGCCGATGAGGTCTTTTTTTATGCCTTTAAGCGAAAAATCGATGAAATTTTATCAATATCTTCATACAATTAAGACAGAACTTATTTTTATTGCAAAAAGGAGGACTTGTTGCCATGGTTTCATTTATTGGATCTATTATTTTACTGTTATTGGGTTATTTTATTTATGGCAGTTTTGTTGAGCGGGTTTTTGGCATTGATCCTGAGAGGAAGACGCCCGCTTATGCACTGCAAGATGGGGTGGACTATGTTCCCCTCAGTCAAACAAAAAGTGCCCTTATACAATTGCTGAATATTGCCGGTCTCGGGCCGATATATGGAGCCATACAAGGAGCAATGTGGGGACCAGCAGCTTTCTTATGGATAGTATTTGGGGGAATATTTGCAGGAGCTGTCCATGATTATTTGAGCGGAATGATTTCACTTAGAAACGATGGCACAAATGTACCGGTGCTGGTATCCAAGTATTTAGGAGAAAAGGCAAGGCTGGTAGTGAATATTTTCACACTTCTACTTTTGGTATTAGTCGGTGTGGTCTTTGTCACAGGTCCCGCAGGCCTTCTGGCCATGCTCACACCTGGTATATCCAAACAAGCATGGGTATTAATAATTTTTGCTTATTACTTTCTTGCAACACTTTTGCCCATCGATAAGATCATAGGAAGAGTATATCCGATCTTTGGTGCCATTCTCCTGATCATGGCTGCAGGTATTGGTGGCGCACTTTTTATGCAAGGCTATAAAGTACCTGAAATAACTTTCCAGAATTTGCATCCCGGTGGAGCACCGCTATGGCCACTGCTCTTTATAACTATCGCCTGCGGAGCAATAAGCGGATTTCACTCCACACAATCTCCTATAATCTCAAGATGTTTAAAGAATGAAAAAGAAGGGAAATTTGTCTTCTATGGCATGATGATTGCAGAATCGCTAATAGCTTTGATCTGGGCTGCGGCAGCCATGAGCTTTTACGGTGGAATTCCAGGTTTAGGTGAAGCCCTTTCGAATCCGGCAGGCCCTTCCGGAGTTGTGAAAGAAGTGGCCATGACAATGCTGGGCACCATAGGTGGGGTTTTGGCTATTTTAGGTGTTGTGGTCCTTCCGATAACTTCAGGTGATACGGCTTTCAGAGCTGCCAGATATACAATAGCCGAATGGTTTAAAATAGAGCAGAAATCTCTTACTGACCGATATAAAATATGTATACCCCTTTTTGTGGTTGGTATAATACTTTCCCAGATAGATTTTAATATCTTATGGAGATACTTTGCATGGGCAAATCAGACATTGGCCATGATGGTACTGTGGATGGGAGCCGCCTACCTTGTCAGACACAATAAAAACTATTGGATTGCAGTTGTCCCGGCAACTTTTATGACGGCAGTTAGTGTCACGTATATTTTGCAGGCCCAGGAAGGCTTTAAACTGCCCATTACTATTTCCTATCCAGCAGGCATAATAGCAGCAATAATTGCATTTATTTATTTCAACTTTCACATACAAAAAATCAAAAATCAGCCAAGTGCCAATATAACACCAAACTAAGGCATTTTAATTAAAGCAGGCTGAAAAATCAGAGCTGTTGCGTGGTAAACACAATGATACCACTCAACAGCTCTTTTTTGTATACTTATTCTATGGAAGCAGGAAAAAACATGAGAATCATGGTAAAATTATTTTGAAGGATTAATTCTAGGAGGTTGTTTGATTTGCCATCGATTAATACTATAGAATTCAAGAATGAAAGACTTTACTTAATTGATCAGCGAAAATTGCCTGAAGAACTTTCAATATTTGAATGTCAAAACTATAAAGATGTAGTATTTGCCATAAAGGAAATGATAGTCCGTGGAGCACCGGCCATTGGTGTGACTGGAGCTTACGGCTTAGTGCTTGCTGCCAAGGAATTTATAAATTTATCAAAGGAAGAGTTCTTCAGAAAAATAAAGGAAAGTGCTCAAATTATTGGAAATTCAAGGCCTACAGCGGTAAATTTAATGTGGGCAGTCAAGCGCATGGAAGATATTATAGAGAAAAACAAGAGCAAATCCAATGAAGAAGTTTATGAAGCTTTACTGGCTGAGGCCAATATAATTGAGAAAGAAGATTTAGAAACCAACAAATCTATAGCACGATTTGGCAATGAAATTGTGCCTAAAAACGCTACAATACTAACTCACTGCAATACCGGTACGCTGGCTACTGTAGGGTACGGAACTGCATTGGGAATCATAAGGGAAGCCCATTATTCCGGAAAAAACATAAAAGTAATTGCCGATGAGACAAGGCCCAGGCTTCAAGGGGCCAAACTCACAGCATGGGAATTGATGCAGGAAAAAATTCCCGTAACGCTTATACCTGACAGCGTAGCTCCTGTATTGATACGGGACGGTAAAATCGATGTAATAATTGTTGGAGCTGACCGCATTGCTTCAAACGGTGATACGGCAAATAAAATAGGCACATACATGCTCTCTCAGATTGCTAAAGATTTCAACGTGCCTTTTTATGTTGCAGCACCTCTCTCAACTATAGATTTTGATATAAAATGTGGGGAACAAATAGTGATTGAAGAAAGGGATGCTGAGGAAGTTACACACATAAATGGTGTAAGAATTGCCCCTGAAGGGGTAAAAGTGTACAATCCCGCTTTTGATGTTACTCCTCATGAGAACATCACGGGGATAATAACTGAAAAAGGCATTATAAAGCCGCCATATGTGAAAAACATATCTAGATTACTTAAATAAGTCCTGCGGTAAAATGT